>NZ_CP011034.1:2730129-3060258 GCF_001465295.1 Pseudoalteromonas translucida KMM 520
TTATATTAAAAGTGTACCTGCATAGCAATAAAACACCACAGCCTAAAGCAATTATTTAGTGCCTCTAAATTTAGATAAATAGTGCTTAAACCAACTAAATAAATTAAAAAAGCGTGATTTAGCAACATGCTTACCAGCACTGTTTTTATTTAGCGCATCACGGCGCGCTTGCGCTATATTTGCTTTAGCAGCAAAGCGCAAGCGTTGCTCATTACTAAGATCGTTTTCAAAGTTAAGCTGTAACTTTTTTACCTCACGGCTACGTTTCATTGAACTACACATAGTACTACCTCAAAAAGGCTATTAACCTAATTAGTAGACAGGCTATGTGCGTTTTTTATTTCATAAAGTGTTCAATTCAGCACGTTTTTAACACTTTAAGCTAACTTAATAAGCCTAAATTGCTTTTTGCCTCGCTGTATTACCCAAAAACGATCAAACAGCGGAAAATCTAGCTGCGCGTGATCGTCTGTAATGGCCTCACCATTAATTTTAATCGCATTCGCGTTTATTAACTCACGCGCAGTACGCTTTGAGCTGGCCAGTTCACTTTTAACCAATAACTCAGCAATATTTATTTGCGCGTCGCTAATTGCGTGCACGGCTAGCCCATCTTGCTCTAATTGCTCAAGCTCTGCCAAGGTGAGTGTTTGCACTTGGCCGTTAAACAATAGTTGCGTAATGCGCTGCGCGCTTGCTAAGCCTTGTTCGCCATGTACAAAGCGGGTTAATTGCTCGGCTAAAATACCTTGCGCTTGAGGCTTTTGTTGGCTGGTAATGTCATTTGCTTCAATGGCTTCAATTTTTTTTACCGATAAAAAGGTGTAAAAACGCAAAAAGTTGTATACATCGGCATCGTCACAATTTAACCAAAATTGGTAAAAGCGATACGGTGAGGTTTTTTTCGGATCAAGCCAAATTGCGCCGCCTTCCGTTTTACCAAACTTAGTACCGTCTGATTTAGTAATAAGTGGCAAAGTTAATCCATACACAGTTTGCTTATTTAAGCGGCGGGTTAAATCAATCCCACTTACTATATTCCCCCACTGATCGTTGCCGCCAATTTGCACACTACAACCCAGTTCGCTATTTAATTTAGCAAAGTCGTACGACTGCAATAAAGTGTAACTAAATTCAGTAAACGATAAACCTTGATCAGGGCGTTGCAAACGTTGCTTTACCGACTCGCGGTTGATCATATTATTAATTGAAAAGTGCTTACCTACATCGCGAAAAAAATCTAACACTTCAATACCGCTAAACCAGTCGGCATTATTTTTTAATTGAATTGGCTCGCTTAAATGCGGGTTCATTACACTCTCTACTTGTGAGCTTAGATCTGCTACCCAGCCTTGTACGGTTTCTTTACTGTTTAAACTGCGCTCGGTGGCTTTAAAGCTTGGATCGCCAATTAACCCAGTTGCGCCACCAATTAATGCCACCGCTTTATGGCCGGCATCATTAAATCGCTTTAGCATTAGCAAAGGTACTAAGTGGCCAATATGTAAACTGCCCGCGGTAGGATCAAAACCACAATACACAACTTGCGAGGTTGCTAATAACTGCTCAAGCTGCGCTAAATCGCTAACCTGAGAAACCAAGCCGCGATGTGTAATATCTTCCAGTAATTGTGTTGTCATTGTACTTTTCCCACACACATGTGTTAATTAGTTAGGGTAAAAATACTAATTAAAGCAGCTAAGCAACCATATATCCCTAAAGGGATAGAAAGTACTTTATATTAATCAGTTTAAGTAGAAGCGCCGTTTAACGGTGTAAAAGTAGCATTAAAGCAAGGCAAGTGTTTATGCCAATAAACCTTATTCGCTAGTGATTAAGTGGTTTAAAAACAGCTGAAAAAACTCACTCAACGAAGACACTTTTAATTGTGCGTAAATACGTTTACGGTGGTTTTTAACTGTACCTAAGGTGATATTTAATTGCTTAGCAATATCGTTAGAATCGCAGCCTTGCACTAATAGCATAGCTATTTGTCGCTCGCGGGTGGTAAGTTGCTCGTTGGCAAAGGTATCTAAACCACGCTCAATTAATTGCCCTGTAGCGCTGGTAGTTAAAGGCCCAAGCAATAATAAGTTATTGCCCCAATGTTGGCGGCATAATGCTTTTATAAGGCTAAAATGAGCTATTAGAGTGCTTTTTTGTGCGGCGCTAAAACGTTGTTTGCTTTCTAAAAAACCTAAATAAATAACAATCCAGCGGCTTTCATCTGTGCGCACACTTATACTTAGCTCATCTACCCAACCGGTTTCGTTATAAAACTGTTGCTGGTACTGGGTATAAGCTGCTAAGTCTTTATTTGCGCTGATATCGACTAACCGATACACGCCTTCATGGCCATTTTTTGACAGTTCAATATAAAAGGGATCATTAATAAACGAGTTGGTTAAATAGCGCTGAAACAATAACTCACGGCGAGTATCTATCGAGTCGTATAAATAAATGGGGTGTTTATGGGCTCTGCAGCCTAAAATCACCGCGCAGTCAAATTGCACTAAATGAGCAATATAGTTCACTATTTTTTGTGCAAAACCAGTTGAATTGATTGCTTCAACACATTGCGCAATTAGCTCATTTTCAGTGGGTTTTGCAATCATTACTGCCACGGTGTTTTAGTTAAATTAAAAGTTTAATTGGCGTTAGCATTATAAAAATTTGCCTGTTTAATACTGGCAAAGTCATTAAAACGCACGCCATGTTCGCGCATTACATTTAGCACTTTTTTACTTAGCATTTGGCGTAAATAAAACGGCTGATTTGGCACAAAATGATGAATACTGTGGGTTTTACCAAAATTAAAGCAAAACAAGTGAAACGGCATAAATACTCGACTGGTTAACACATGGGTTTGCTCCAGCATATTGGTTACACCGCCATAGTAATGCATGCACGAGGTAACAAAATTTAGCGAGCTCGAGCGCACAATATTAGGCACAATTAACACCACCATTAAAAACTCAAATAACGACATAGTGCTTAATAACCAAGCCGGCGAGCTTTGTGCAAGCCCAGTAAATAAGTTAACACCATGAAATATAATTACGCTGTATAAAACAATAAAGTAAGCGGTGGTAATAGGAAAACCGGCATTAAATATCTTAAAAAAGTGAAAGCCTTTAATCTCTTTAGAAAAGCGTTTGGCGTTAATTAATAAGCCTAATAAGCCATCCACAATAACCAGCGCGCGTAACAAAGGGTTTTTAATACCATTACCCACTAAACGCTCTTCTAGGTCTTGTTGTGTGCCTGAAGTTTTATGATGGTGTAAATGTAACTTACGACGATACCAAGGGCTGATAGTATTAGGGCGCATTAACCACACAGTTAGCATCATAAAATTATGCATAAATGGCTGATTACTAAAATACTGTTTATGAATTAAATCATGCTCTAACTCATGCGAAATAGACGCAGCCATAGCAGCTAAAATAATACATAACCACGCAGGAATAATGGCTAAATAATATAAAAAGCCAACCCCAACTAATGCCCCAAGAGATAACAGTAAAATAACTAATCCCAAGGTATTTTGATGCGTTAATAATGGATGCTTAGCGCGTAGCTTCGTCTCTTCAGCCTTAATCGCTTTAACAATGGCTTGAATATTTTCTTTTGCACTTAAATGAGTCATAAATTACAACCGATCAATTATGTTGGGGCGGATAATACCCGAACTGGTAAAAAAAACACCTTTGAGAGTACTTTCTTATGCTCTTTGATACTAGTTGCTAATGCTTTTACACGCTAATTACTGCAAAAATAACACGGGCGCTCCTCTATTAGCGCCCGTAATTTATTTAACCCTAGCGTGAGCCAAGTTTAAGTTAGTTTTTTTGCTGTGCAGCTAAATAGTCAATCGCCAGCTGGCTCATTGCTTTAGTGCCCACTTTAAGCGTTGACTCATCAACATAAAAGTACGGCGAATGGTTGGTTGGTGCCGTTTTAGCATCTTGCCCTGTTGGCGTGCCGCCTAAAAACAAAAATAAACCCGGTACTTGCTGAGCATAAAAAGAAAAGTCTTCTGCACCGGTAACTTTAGGCACATCAAACAGATTATCTTTGCCTACTATATTTTTAAGTGTTGGCAGCATTTGCGCGGTAAGCTCTGGGTTATTAATCGTTACAGGGTAACCTTTAAAAATATTTACCTGTGCTTCGGCCCCCGACGCTTTAGCAATATGCGTAGCTGTAGTGGTTAATTTTTCAAAAATTTGTTGGCGGTTATCCATATCAAAATTACGAATAGTACCTACCATTTCTACACTATCGGGAATAATATTATTACGTACGCCGCCGGCTATTTTACCAAACGAGATAATGGCAGGCTCTTTAGTTATATCTATTTGACGACTAACAATGTGATTAACCCCTGAGACAATTTGCGCAGCAACTGAAATAGGATCGACCCCACCCCAAGGCGATGAACCATGTGTTTGTTTACCTTTTACCGTTATTTCGAAGCGATCGGCACTGGCCATAATTGGGCCACTACGATAGCCAATTTGGCCGCTGTTTAATCCCGCCATAACATGAATGCCAAACGCCACATCGGGTTGATACTTTTTAAATATCCCCTCTTTTAGCATTAACTCAGCTCCGCCCTCTTCGCCTTGTGGCGCGCCTTCTTCCGCTGGCTGAAACACAAACATAATATCGCCGTGTAATTCATTTTTTACAGCGGCTAATACTTCAGCTGCACCCATTAGCATAGCCACATGCGTGTCGTGCCCACAGGCATGCATAACCCCAACATCAACCCCATTATACTTGGTAGTTACCAGTGATTTAAAAGGCACATCGGCTTTTTCGGTTACTGGCAGTGCATCCATATCAGCACGCAGCATTACTGTTGGCCCCGGCTTACCGCCTTTTAAAATCCCCACTACACCAGTGTAGGCAATGTCGGTTTCAACCTGCATCCCCAAGGCCTTTAAATGGTGAGCTACAATCGCAGCGGTACGTGTTTCGCGGTTGCTTAACTCTGGGTGCTGATGAAAATCGCGACGCCATTCAATCACCTTATCTTCAACCTGGTTTATCTGTTTATCGATATTAATATTTGCACTGGCATTAAATGCCCCTAGGCTTGATAAGCCAATAGCTAATGAGATTAATGAGCGTTTCATCTGTGTTCCTTTTTATTATCTGCCTTTAGCAACACTGCGCAGTGCTGTTATAGAACATTTTGACGTGTGTAAGTAGATAATGCGCAATGCACTGAGCAATGCAAATAATTACCTTGTTATTTTGAGCTGTTATGCAAAATATTTAACAAACTACATAGTAACCAAAACTCACTAGAGTAAAAACACCAATAAAAAATGACGCTGTTTAGCGTCATTTTTGTTTAACTTTATTTTATATATTTACAATATAACTAGGGCGTTTTAACTGCTTTTTCTGGCGAGCTAAATACCCCTTTAACAACTTGCCAAGTAACCGCTAATGCGCCCACCATAAATACTACATCGCCAATAGTGCGCACCCAACGTAGCGTTACCAAAGTATCGCTTTGCATTAATGCTTCGCTACGTGCATACCAAAGTCCCTCTGATGCGCTGGCAACAAATTGAATAATACCAACCGGTAATAAACTAGTGAATAGCATTAACGCTAGCCCTATATTCATCCACCAAAAAGAGGTTTTCATTAAGCCTTCATCAAATTTTAAATGCGGGCGAATGTATCTTAATATGAGTAGTGTAAAGCCCAACGCTAAAAAGCCATAAACGCCAAATAAGGCTGCATGGGCATGTGTTGCTGTGGTATTAAGTCCTTGAATATAATACAAAGCAATTGGTGGGTTGATCATAAAGCCCAGCACACCTGCACCTAACATATTCCAAAACGCAACGGCTACAAAATACATAGTTGGCCATTTAACATTTTCCATCCAAGGCGCACGCGTTTTAAATTTATAATGCTCCCACGCTTCATGACCAAGCACTATAAGTGGTACTACTTCAAGCGCACTAAAGGTTGCACCTACAGCCATAACCGGTGTAGTTGTACCCGAAAAGTACAAGTGATGGAAAGTCCCCGGAACACCGCCTAACATAAACAGCGAAGCAGACGCTAACGAAGCCACTGTAGCCATACGTTTAGACACTAAACCCATATTAAAAAATATAAAGGCCAGTGCAGTTGTGGCAAATACTTCAAAGAAACCTTCTACCCATAAATGCACAATCCACCAGCGCCAATATTCCATTACTGAAATATGCGTACGCTCGCCGTAGAAAAAACCCGCACCATAAAATAAGCCAATCGCAATTACCGACAGCATAAATAAGACCAGTAAGTTTTTATCACCCTCTTTATTTAAAGTGGGTGTAATACAACGCATCATTAATACTAACCACAGCAATATTCCAACAAACTTACCAATTTGCCATAGTCGTCCTAAATCAATGTATTCATAGCCCTGATGGCCTAACCAAAAGTTTAGTTCTGGCGGCATTATTTGCGCAATTGCTAAGTACTGACCAATAAACGAGCCAACGACTACCAATACTAACGCCCAAAACAATACATCAACACCCAGCTTTTGAAATTTAGGATCTTCGCCACCATTAATAATTGGAGCTAAAAACAAACCTGCCGCTAAAAAGCCTGTTGCAATCCAAAATAACGCCGACTGAATATGCCAAGTTCGCACTAAACTATAGGGGAACCATTCAGAGGTTTGCACGCCATAAAAGCCCTGCCCTTCAACGGTATAATGAGCGGTAAATGCCCCTACAAATATTTGAAAGGTAAACAAGGCTACAATTAAAAATAAGTATTTACCTAAAGATTTTTGCGAAGGCGTTAAGTTAAAAGATAAAATAGGATCTGTTTTTGGCACGATTGGCTCTTCGTCATCCTGCCTGCGTAAAAATGCCCACGCCCACACTAATGCTCCAATTCCTGCAACCAGTAACACAATACTGACCAGCGACCATACTATGTTTTCGGTAGTGGGTTTATTATCAATTAATGGCTCATGCGGCCAGTTATTGGTATAGGTTGCATTCCCATCTAAACGCTCAGTAGATGCCGCCCAAGCCGTCCAAAAGAAAAACTCGTTTAAACGCGCTCTGCGCTCAGCACTGGGCAAAGTAACTTCTTTCATTGCATAGTTAGCACGGGTTTGCTGTAGCTCAGCTGCGCCACCAAACAACGCATTATAATAATCACTGGTTTGCGCTATTGCCTGCATACGTCGCGACGACAAGCTCACAGTGTTGGCTTCTGTATTATAAGTGTTTGTTCTATAATCTTTTTTAAGATCATAGCGCAGCATATGTTGCTGCTGCTCATTGAGTTCATCGTATGCTGCACCAAATTGATCTTGTGCAGCTAAATTTAACCAACTCACTAGCTCGCGATGCAACCAGTCAGCGGTCCAATCTGGCGCTTGATAAGCTCCATGCCCCCAAACCGAACCTAATTGCATGCCACCAACAGATTGCCAAGCAGTTTGCCCGTCAAGTATTTGCTCCTCTGTGGTTAACACTTTGCCACTTTCTGATACAAACGCGGCTGGTATTGGCGGTGCTTCACGGTAAATTTCTGTGCCGTAGTAACCTAATAATGAAAAGGTGACTGCGACGACTCCTAAAAGGGCCCACCATAACCTTTTATATTCTCTCATTATTACTCTCCTGTTAAATGTACATGACGCAATTTTATGGCGAAGCTTTATATTACTGATGTAACTATTGATAACTTATAAAGCGATCTTTGCAAATCAATAAACTAGTAAGCCGTTTTAGCAACTGAGGGTTATTTGTAATACGATAAATTCCTTTCAGCTTACTCTTAACATACAGTAAATATTTGAGCAGAATATGTGTCCAGATCAACATAATCGCCGTTAGCGACAATAAAAAAGATTACACGATAGAGTTTTAAAGTTACTTAATGAGTGTTGTGCAAAAATTAAGTGCACTAGGCTATATTAATAACCCCAAGGAAAAGTGGTGGGTTCAAGCTAAATCGTGCTAGAACATATAAAGATGCATTCAATGCTTTGCACAAGCAAAGGAAAGCTTTTTAGTTACTGAGATCTGTACAAGATGAGTGGTTTTATAAACGGATAAAATAAAACGGTATTTAATAAAATACCGTTTACTCCGCTGCTACTATTAAAATCAGCCTACGGCTACTTGAATGCCTTTTTCTTCAAGCTCATTACGGACACTTTCTGGAAAAGCGCTATCGGTTATAATTATATCAAAGCATTCAATATCGAGTGCGTGGAAGGTGCCGATCTTTCCATATTTAGATGAATCTGATATTAAAATTATCTTTTGTGCAGCCTTAGCAACTGCTTTTTTAATGATAACTTTTGGTTCACTCGGCGTAGAAAGTCCTCGTAAGTTCCAAGACGAAGTAGAAACAAACGCGACGTCTATATTCATGCCATTTAAAAAATCGGCCACTTTGCTGCCCACACTCGATTGATTATCACGATCGACACGGCCACCTGTATGGTAAAGTTCACTCGAACTATGTTTCATTAAATACATGGCAATCATAAAGTCGTTAGTAATAAAGAGTAAATCATTTCGAGGTGCTAAATGACGTGCAATTTCAAGTGAAGTGGTACCAGCATCAAGATAAACCGATGCATTTTCAGGCACAAATTGACTTGCTAGTTTGCCAATTACTGCTTTTTCTGCGGCATTCTGGTGCGCTTTCGCGTCATGAGATGGCTCATTATGTAATATTGTAGTTAACTGCACTCCCCCTGATACCGATAATACTTTGCCATCTTTTTCTAACTTTGCAATATCACGACGAATAGTCATGTGAGATACCGCAAGATTATCAACTAATTCATTGATACTAATAACATCTTGCTGTGAAAGTAATGATAAAATTATTTTATGGCGCTCTGCTGGGATCATAATGGCTAATGTCAGTTATTATTTTGTAGCTATCTTATCAACTCAACCTGCAACTGTGAAGTTATGCTTGTTATTGTTAAATAACTTTATTTTCCTGTAATTTCATTCGTACTTTCAACAATTTTTATATTTTTTCATGCCTAAAATGTTACCAATTGGTAAGTTGTGTGAATAAACTGCTTGACGACATTAAAATCCAAACATATAGTCACAACAATTAACGAGGATTAACACATAGAGCCAATATCTCAATAAAGGAAAGTACATGAACAATCAAATACCCTTCAATAAAAAATTACTTACTGGCGTATTACTGGCAGGTCAACTTTGTTTTATAAATAGTGTTGCTGCACAAGAAAATGGCTCAAATACCAATGAAAGACTCGAACAGCTTATTATAAAACAACAGCAGCAATTAGAAGCTTTAAAGCAAGAAGTTAACCTACTAAAAAACAAAAGCAATGATAATGTAGACGTCACTATGCAAGTGCCTGCAATACCACAAAGTAAGGTAGTTCATGCCGACCCTAAGGCTAAAACTAAGCTTGTTGTATCTGGCTGGGTAAACCAAATGCTATCGGTTGTTGATGATGGTGAAAGCGTTGATGCTTACATTGTTGATAATGACTTTGCTGAAAGCAGAATTAAATTTTTAGGTACTGTTGCAGCCAGTGATGATATGACTATAGGCGCAAAAATTGAGCTTACTATTGCACCTAATAAATCTGGTAACGTAAGTCAAACGAACCAGGATGTTAATAATATTTTCGATCAACGATACACTGAGGTATATCTAGAAAGTCAGCGCTACGGCAAGCTATCGCTAGGCAAAGGCTTCACCCCATCACATTCAAGCGCATTAAGAGACCTATCTGGCACAGCACTTATTGCTAGTGCAAACGTGACGGATCAAGCCGGCGGTTTATTTTTTAGAGAACGTAATAGTGGCGCTTTAACTGATATTAGGATCCTCGATGGCTTTAATAGTTTTGATGGCCTAAACCGACGCAATCGCCTGCGTTACGATACACCTACTTTTAATGGCTTTAGCTTAGCTACATCTATTATTAGCGATAGTCGATACGATGCAACGCTATCGTACGAAGGACAAGGTAACGGGCTTAAAGTGATTGGCGCAGCCGCTATTGCTGAACCTAATTTGACCAATGCTGATTTACAATATGATGGCTCTGTTTCGGTACTTCATGAAAATACAGGGTTAAATTTAACGCTCTCTGGTGGTATGTTAGAGCGTGAAAACCAAGATAACCCTAGTAATCTATTCGCTAAATTTGGTTTAATTAGAAATTATACGAGCTACGGCCAAACCGCTTTTTCGCTTGATTACACACGCTCAAAACACCTACCTAATGAAGGAAGCGAAAGTACAGCCTATGGGTTAAGCACTGTGCAACAATTAAATAAATTCGGTACTGAAGTGTATGCCTCATACCGCATCTATTCACTAGATTTAGATATGGGCAACGACGTTAACGATATTCAGGTGCTATCTGTAGGAGCAAGGGTGAAATTTTAATGAACATATTAAATAAAAAAACGCGGCAAATATTCCTACTCCTTGGCGTAATTATGCTTGCTGGGTGTAGTGGTCTTAAACCTTATCAATGGCATGATGAACGTGAAGAGGGTTTAAAAACAGGCCTTTTTAGCGGCGCTGATGGCGAGTTTGTTATTTTAGATAATACTAACGAAAAAATAACCGTAAAATAAACGAATTAAAAATATGACATAACAAAGCTAATCACACTTTTACCCGTTAAAAGTATGATTAGCTTTAGTTAAGGCGTGTTGACCTTGGCAGTATTAAGCCATTTAAAACAAATTATATTTACCTCCTTCCATAGCTACTATTTTTAACTACCTATATTCCACATAAATTCACAACACAACCTAATACTTGAAAGTACTAATCCATGACTAAATGGTCGGTTTTATAAGCTAAAGTGCTTGACGACCAAATCACCTTAACATATAGTCACAATAGTTAACTATATTTAACACAAAGCACATACACGTTTAAAACGAGGTGAATAAATGAATGAACAACCAATCAAATCAGTCGCTGTTATAGGCCTTGGCTCCATGGGAATGGGCGCAGCTCAGTCGTGTGTGCGTGCAGGACTTGATGTATACGGTGTTGATTTAAACCTTGAAGCGCTAAAAACATTAAAAGAATATGGCGCTAAAGCGGTATCAAGCAACGCGAATGATTTTGCCAAAGACCTAGATGCGGTACTTTTACTGTTAATTAATGCAAAACAAGTAAAGTCTGTATTGTTTGACTCTGGCCTTGCTAGCGCCCTTAAGCCAAACACAGCCGTTATGGTATCAGCTACTATTTCTGCCCAAGACGCTAAAGACATTGCAGCGAGTTTAGCTGAATATCAGCTTATTATGTTAGACGCCCCGGTATCTGGCGGCGCAATAAAAGCAGCTAGCGGTGAAATGACTATTATGGCATCAGGCTCAGCAGCAGCCTTTACTAAACTTGCGCCTGTTTTAGAGGCAACCGCCGCAAAAGTTTACAACATAGGCCTTGAAATAGGGCTAGGCGCAACGGTAAAAATTATTCACCAGCTATTAGCGGGTGTACATATAGCAGCAGGTGCTGAAGCAATGGCATTAGCTGCACGGGCAAATATTCCTTTAGATCTTATGTACGATGTTGTAACAAATGCAGCCGGTAATTCGTGGATGTTCGAAAACCGCATGAAACATGTGGTTGACGGTGACTATTCTCCTAACTCTATGGTTGATATTTTTGTTAAGGATTTAGGC
The DNA here is from genome assembly GCF_001465295.1 of Pseudoalteromonas translucida KMM 520. Lineage (NCBI taxonomy): Bacteria > Pseudomonadati > Pseudomonadota > Gammaproteobacteria > Alteromonadales > Pseudoalteromonadaceae > Pseudoalteromonas > Pseudoalteromonas translucida. The sequence goes on from NZ_CP011034.1 coordinate 2,741,841, forward strand.
TTAGTGTCAGAAACCGCGCGAGATCTCGAGTTCGAACTTCCTCTCACTAGCACCGCGCTTAACATGTTTACCAGCGCCAGTAATGCCGGTTTTGGCAAAGAAGACGACAGTGCCGTTATAAAAATTTTTAAAGGTATTGAGTTACCTGGTGTGGAGAGCTAATTATGTTACTTGGTGTAATTGCAGACGACTTTACCGGAGCAACCGACATTGCTGGTTTCCTCGTTGAACATGGTATGCGTACGGTACAACTTAACGATGTACCTCACAGTAACACTGTGGTTGACGCGGATGCGGTTGTCGTAAGCCTTAAAACGCGCTCTTGCCCTGTAGAGCAAGCAATAGAGCAAAGCTTAGCCGCATTAAAATGGCTACAACAGCAAGGTTGTCAGCAGTTTTATTTCAAATATTGTTCAACCTTCGATAGTACGGCTAAAGGTAATATTGGCCCGGTAACCGACGCTTTATTAGCGGCACTCGGTGAGTCTTTCACTATTGTCTGCCCTGCTTTGCCAGTGAATGGCCGCACCGTATTTAACGGTCACTTATTTGTACTTGGCGAGCCGCTTAATGAGTCGGGTATGCGTAACCACCCGGTAACGCCAATGACCGATTCAAGCTTGGTGCGCTTAATGAATAGCCAGTCGCAAGGAGAAGCCGGTTTAGTAAATTACCAAACCATTGAACAAGGCGCTGAGGCCATTACTAATCAGTTTGCTGAGCTACAAAGTGCCGGTAAACGCTATGCTGTGGTTGATGCCTTTAATAGTGCACATTTAGCAACCCTAGGTAAAGCGGCTAAGTCGCTAAAATTAGTGACTGGCGGCTCTGGATTAGCAGCCGGCATTGCAAAAAACTGGCAGCAGCAACTACAAGATCAAAACGACACTAAAGCCGCTGGCTTGCCAAGCAAAGCGCCTAGCGTTGTATTATCGGGTTCGTGCTCGCTAATGACCAACAAGCAAGTTTTACGCTATCAAACCCTTGCCCCGCACTTTGCCGTAGATGTAGAGGCGTGCATGAATAATACACTCTATGTGCAACACGCGTTTGATTGGGTAGTAAATAATCTTGATGGCAAATTTGCCCCTATGGTTTATGCCACGCAACCTGCTGCACAGCTAAAAGCAATTCAAGCTAAATATGGTGCACATGCATCGAGTGAAGCAGTAGAGTTATTTTTTAGCAAACTTGCTTATTTACTAAAAGAATTTGGCATACAAATTTTTATTGTTGCTGGCGGTGAAACGTCAGGCACGGTAACACAAAGCCTTGCTGTAAAAGGTTTTCATATTGGCCCTCAAATCGCCTCAGGTGTGCCTTGGGTAAAGTCTATTGATGGTTCGTTATCACTAGCACTTAAATCAGGTAATTTTGGCGATGAGTTGTTTTTTGAAAAGGCACAGGAGTTTTATTTATGACAGAACAAGATCTTAGAGAGAAAATGGTAAGCTTAGCGCTTTCTATGTTTCAGCGCGGCTATGCGACAGGCGGAGCGGGTAACCTATCTCTTAAATTACCCGACGGTAACTTTTTAGCTACGCCAACAGGCGCATCATTTGGCCGCTTAGTAGCTGATGAGCTTTCTGTTGTAGACATAAACGGTACTCTTATTTCGGGTAAACGTGCCTCTAAAGAAGTGGCTTTTCATTTAGAAATTTACCGCAACAGCCCTGACTGTAACGCCATTGTGCATTTACACTCTACTTACCTTACTGCGCTGTCTTGCTTAGAAACGCTGGATCCTGATAATGCCATTCGCCCATTTACACCGTATTACGTAATGCGTGTTGGCCAATTACCTGTGATCCCCTATTTACGCCCAGGCGAGCCACGTATTGCTGAAGAGCTCGGTAAGCTCGCTCCTCATCATCGCGCATTTTTGTTAGCTAATCATGGTCCAGTGATCACCGGCAGCGATATAGAAGATGCTGTAGACAATGCAGAAGAATTAGAAGAAACAGCCAAGTTAATGTTTATCCTAAATAACCACCCTGTTCGTTATTTAACACATGCTGAAGTAGATGATCTCAAAGGCAGAGGCAAGTAGTAAGCTATTTGCAGCAAGCCTCTCCGCACTTTTTAATGGTGTGAATTATCTAAAATAACTTGATAAAACACACCAAACAAAATTAAAGCTATAAATTTTTACAAGTTGAAGTTTAGTTGCAAACTATTCTAATCACTGGTTTTAGCATTAACTTTAGCAAAAAAAGTTGCGCATTTTTCTACCTCTTTATTTAGCACTATACTAATTTTAACTAAAAATACTTATACCGTTAATTAATCTATTTATATTTTAATAATCAGTAGTACGTTTTCTATTACTATTAAAAATTTCACTTATTTATAGAAACCACAATTAGCAATCTACAAAATACGGATAAACAATGAACAATTTAATTAATCTAGTCCCTGCTGGTGTTGTTAGTGGGGAGCATTTAAATACTTTATATCGTGTTGCCCGTGAAAATAACTATGCCTTTCCTGCGGTCAATGTTGTTAGCACTAACTCTATTAATGCTGCGCTAGAAGCTGCATCCTTATGTAAGTCACCGATTATTATTCAATTATCACATGGTGGGGCGGCATTTTTTGTAGGCAAAGGGGTGCCTCTTAAAGATCACCGACCCGCAATTACTGGCGCCATTGCAGCAGCCCATTATGTGCATGCTGTGGCAAAGCATTATGGTATTCCTGTGGTACTTCATACCGATCATGCCGCTAAAAAGTTGCTACCTTGGATAGATGGCCTATTAGAGGCCGGTGAAGCGTATTTCAAACTTCATGGGAAACCGTTATTTAGCTCACACATGTTAGATTTATCTGAAGAAACGCTCACTGAAAATATCGAAACCTGTCAGCAGTACCTATCTCGTATGGCAAAAATTAATATGGGGATAGAAATTGAGCTTGGCTGTACCGGTGGTGAAGAAGATGGGGTTGATAATTCACACCTAGACTCGTCATTACTTTACACTCAACCTGAAGATGTCGCTTATGCTTACCAACAATTAAGCCAAGTGAGCGATTGTTTTACTATTGCCGCTTCATTTGGCAATGTCCATGGAGTGTACAAACCAGGTAATGTGAAGCTGACTCCAGAAATATTAAAAAACTCCCAAGCATTTGTGAGCAACAAATTTGGTTTGGCGCACAACAGTTTAAACTTTGTTTTTCATGGTGGCTCAGGCTCTGCAGCAACCGAAATTACTGAAGCCATTGGCTATGGGGTAATAAAAATGAACATTGATACTGATACCCAATGGGCTTGCTGGGAAGGCGTTAGTAATTACTATAAAGAAAACTCAGCCTACCTACAAAGCCAAATTGGTAACCCCGATGGTGATGATCTCCCCAATAAAAAGCACTACGATCCGCGCGTATGGCTACGCAAAGTTGAGCAATCAATGGCGCAGCGTTTAGCTATTTCATTTAAAGAGCTTAATTGCCTAAATAGGTATGAGGAAAAAGCATGAAACGGTTAATCCCATGTTTAGAGCAAGACAAAGTTGAAATTGAATTAATTTTACTCATTAAAACCATACTAACAGCCTGTAAAGAAATTTCATTTCGGGTAGGCCAAGGAGCACTGTCTAATGTGTTGGGCTCTACCCTTGATGAAAATATTCAAGGTGAAACGCAAAAAAAGCTAGATGTTATTAGTAATCAGCTACTCAAAGATATGTTATTAGAAAGTGGTAAAGTCAGGACTATAGCCTCTGAAGAGGAAGACTATGTTGTTGCCGCTACTGAGAATGCACCTTATATTGTTGCCTTTGATCCCCTTGACGGCTCTTCTAATATCGACATTAATGGTCAAATAGGCACTATTTTTACTATTTATCGCGCTAAAAACGATGTTGCTGCTGATAGTGAATTACAATTTGCACAAAAAGGTTCTGAACAAGTATGTGCTGGTTATGTGTTATATGGCCCATCGACTATGCTGGCGCTTACTACGGGTGGCCCATCTCGCTTATACACCTTAGACAAAACACAAGGTTGTTACTTATTAACCACCGAAAAACTAACGATAGCGACTGATACGCAAGAGTTTTCGGTGAACATGTCTAATTTTCATCAATGGTCAGCTGGCTTTAGTGATTATATTAATGACCTGCTTTTAGGTGAAAGTGGCGTGCGTGCTAAAAAATTTAACATGCGCTGGAACGGCGCTATGGTGGGTGATATGCATCGGGTGTTATCCCGTGGTGGTATTTTTTGTTATCCCAACGATATTAACAAGCCTGAACAGCCCGCTAAGCTACGTTTATTATACGAAGCAAATCCAATGGCTATGTTAGTCGAGAACGCTAATGGCAAAGCATATACAGAGCATGAACGTATTTTAGATATACTTCCCTCTCACATTCACCAACGCGTAGCCGTTGTTATGGGCTCGACTAATGAAGTAAATAAATGTTTAACGTATTTAAAGTAACGCTAGATACGTTAGGTATCTGAGTCACCCTGAGCAGCTACATACTATTGCCAAATTAAGGCGAGCTATGTAGCTCATATCACTCTTTGGGCTCGGGCTTATTTTATTAAACTAATTGGCAGCATGCTGATAACTGAGCAGATGTTAATTTTAACTATTTAAATCTGCTTTTCACTAAAGCCCAGCTCAGTGATGTATTTTAACTTCCTTCTGCTTTAGTTATATAACTATAAAAACGAAGCACTAAGTCACACATTATCTCAATTTCATCTCGACTCTTGATTAGCACACAGCAAAATAAAAATTAATTTCGGCGCTCATTTACTCCCATGATTAAAAGTGTGAATTTATGTTTGCTATTGTTTAAGTTATAAATTTTTATACGGAAAGTAAAAAAACACGCTTTTATTTAATACTTTTCACTACAAACACATTACTAATGGGTATTTTTTGTGAGCTAAAGTGCTTGACGACAAAATAACCTTAACATATAGTCACAATAGTTAACTAGATTTAACAACCCATAGGTCTAACTTCTATTAATGTGAATAAATGAATAGTCATCGCGCTAATAATCGTAGTTACTGACTATAGCGCTATTTTGCTAATGATTTATGTTTTGAATACCACGTAAGAGTTCGACTGCGAATTATCATTTACTAGCATCGCGCTTGGTATGTGCAAAGAAGACAACAGTGCCGTTATAAAGGTTTTTAAAGGTATTAAGTTACCTGGTGTGGAGAAATAATTATGTTACTTGGTGTAATTGCAGACGACTTTACCGGAGCAACCGACATTGCTGGTTTCCTCGTTGAACATGGTATGCGTACGGTACAACTTAACGATGTACCTCACAGTAACACTGTGGTTGACGCGGATGCGGTTGTCGTAAGCCTTAAAACGCGCTCTTGTCCTGTAGAGCAAGCAATAGAGCAAAGCTTAGCCGCATTAAAATGGCTACAACAGCAAGGCTGTCAGCAGTTTTATTTCAAATATTGTTCAACCTTCGATAGTACGGCTAAAGGTAATATTGGCCCGGTAACCGACGCTTTATTAGCGGCACTCGGTGAGTCTTTCACTATTGTCTGCCCTGCTTTGCCAGTGAATGGCCGCACCGTATTTAACGGTCACTTATTTGTACTTGGCGAGCCGCTTAATGAATCGGGTATGCGTAATCACCCGGTAACGCCAATGACCGACTCAAGCTTGGTGCGCTTAATGAATAGCCAGTCGCAAGGAGAAGCCGGTTTAGTAAATTACCAAACCATTGAGCAAGGCGCTGAGGCCATTACTCATCAGTTTGCTGAGCTACAAAGTGCAGGTAAACGCTACGCTGTGGTTGATGCCTTTAATAGTGCACATTTAGCAACCCTAGGCCAAGCGGCTAAGTCGCTAAAATTAGTGACTGGCGGCTCTGGATTAGCAGCCGGCATTGCAAAAAACTGGCAGCAGCAACTACAAGATCAAGGCGAAGCCAAAAAAGCGGGCTACCCAACCAAAGCAGCCACCGTCATATTATCGGGTTCGTGCTCGTTAATGACCAATAAACAAGTTGCAGCTTATAAAACTAAAGCTCCTCACTTCGCGCTCGATATCAACCATTGCTTAAACTTAGATAATTATAGCAACCAAGTATTTGACTGGGTGATTAACAACTTAAATACCCCATTCGCCCCCTTAATTTATGCCACTGCCGATGTTAATGCATTACAAGCAACGCATAAAAAGTATGGTGCCGATGTTTCCAGCCAAGCAGTTGAAAACCTCTTTAGCCAATTAACCATTAAACTTAAAGAATATGGTGTGCGCAATTTTATTGTTGCCGGTGGCGAAACATCTGGCGTTGTTACCCAAAGTTTACAGCTTGATGGCTTTCATATAGGCCCTCAAATTAGCCAAGGTGTGCCATGGGTAAAGGGCATTAATAGCGATATTTCCTTGGCATTAAAATCTGGGAATTTTGGCTCTGAACCTTTCTTTACCCAAGCTCAGGAGTATTTTAAATGAATGAAGCACAATTAAGGCTGCAAGTAGTAGAGCTTGCCCGTTCAATGTTTGAACGTGGGTATGCCACAGGTGGTGCCGGTAATCTTTCGGTAAAGCTGTCTAATGGCCATTTTTTAACAACCCCGACTGGATCTTCATTTGGTCGTTTGGTGGCCGAAGAGCTCTCTGTAGTTGATAAAGATGGAAAACACCTTACAGGTAAGCCGCCCTCTAAAGAGGTGTCTTTTCACTTAGCTATTTACGAAAAAGACCCTAACTGCAATGCAATTGTACACCTACATTCAACGTACTTAACCGCTTTATCTTGCCTTGAAAATTTAGATCCTAGCAATGCAATAAAGGCATTTACACCTTATTACGTAATGCGCGTTGGTGAGTTACCTGTGGTGCCTTATTACCGCCCGGGCGATCCGCAAATAGCTAAAGATTTAGCGAAATTAGCAGGAAAGTATCGGGCATTTTTACTCTCTAATCATGGCCCTATCATTACTGGTAGTGATTTTTTAGATGCAGTAGATAACGCAGAAGAATTAGAAGAAACCGCTAAGCTAGCATTTTTATTACAAGGTAAAGAAACACGTTACCTAACCGACTCAGAAGTAACTGATTTAAAAGGGAGAGGAAAATAATGGCTAAATTTGCAGCAAATCTAACTATGCTTTTTAGTGAAGTCACATTCCTTGAACGCTTTGAACGCGCACACAAAGCAGGCTTTAAAGCCGTTGAATACCTTTTCCCGTATGCTTTTGAAGCACAAGTATTAGCAGATAAATTACAGCAATTTGGATTAGAGCAAGCTTTATTTAATATGCCAGCGGGCGATTGGGATGCTGGTGAGCGCGGCTTTGCAGCCATCCCGGGGCGTGAACAAGAGTTTATGCAAAGTGTTGCAATAGCGCTCGACTACGCCACCGCATTAAATTGTAAAAAAGTACATGCTATGGCTGGTATTGTAAACGCTCAATTTAGCCGTGAGCAGCATGTTGACACATTTATTAAAAACATTCGCTATGCCGCTGATACGTTTGCAAAACATGATATTGAACTGATGATAGAGCCATTAAATAACCGAGATGTGCCTCATTATTTTATTGCTCACCAAAGAGAAGCTGCTGAGTTAATTAAATTAATTGACCGTCCTAATGTGAAGCTGCAACTAGATATTTATCATGCTGCAATAATGGATGGTGATCTGACCCACCTAATTAATGATCTCGCCTCGGTGACAGGGCATATTCAAATCGCCTCTGTACCAGCACGCCATGAGCCCTCTGAAGGGGAAATTAATTACCCACATATATTTAATGTACTAGACGAATCTGGTTATAAAGGCTGGATCGGCTGCGAATACAACCCTAAAAACAACACTGAAGATGGTCTTGAGTGGCTAAAATTCTACTTATAAGCTCTATTTATCAATAACTAATAACACAGTTAATAAACATACAAAGGTATTTACATGAATATTATTATCACCGGTGGTGCTGGTTTTTTAGGCTCAGAGCTACTAAATAACTTGCTACAACAGTTTCCTCAAATTGAAACAATTAAAGTAGTAGACCGTATTAAATTAGACAGCAATTTAATTACCAATAATAAAGTTCACTCTATCGTTGCTGATATTACCGTTAAAGAAGATATAGAAAAAATCATCAATGAACAAACTACTCACGTGTTCCATTTAGCTGCAATTGTTTCAAGCCATGCAGAGGAAGATTTTGAGTTAGGCATGCTGGTTAATTTAAAAGCCACACACATTTTACTCGAGTGCTGTCGCCAAGCTAACCCTAATATTCGTCTTGTTTTTTCAAGCTCACTTGCTGTGTTTGGTGGGGAGCTTCCAGAACAAATTGATTACATGACAGCTATGCAACCTAGTTCTTCGTACGGTACACAAAAAGCAATTTGTGAATTACTCGTCAACGATTACGCTAGAAAAGGCTTTGTTGATGCAGTTACGGTTCGCCTGCCTACTATTTGTATTCGCCCAGGCGTACCTAATAAAGCGGCCTCTTCTTTTGTCAGTGGCATGATACGCGAACCTCTTAAACAGCAAGCATCAAACTGCCCAGTCGATGTTGATTTACCTTTATGGGTATCGAGTCCTAACAGCGTGATTAAAAATATTATTCATGCAAGTCAGCTCGACACAAAACTGTTAAAAGGCTTTCGCACTGTAAATTTACCTGGATTAAAAACATCACCAAAAGAAATGATCGAATGCTTAGTTAAAATAAAAGGCGAGCCCGTTTTAGAGCTCATTAGTTACGAAAAAGATGAAAATGTAGAACGTATTGTTTCTAGTTGGCCACAGTCAATGAATAACGAAAAAGAACTAGCAATAGGATTTGTTAAAGATAAAGACTTTAACTCTATTTTAAATGCTTACTTAGACACCCAAAAATAAAGTAAACCTATTACTTAATAACAAAGAGGTCTCGCGTATGTTACCAATATCTGTAATCGGCTTAATAATAGCCGTATTTGTGTTAATATTTTTAGTATTAAGAACCAGAGTACACGTTTTCATTGCTATGCTTGCAGCTGCCTGTTTGGCTGGTTTAATTGGCGGTTTAAGTGTAAACGAAACGATGGCAGCCATAAGTGATGGCTTTGGTGGCACTTTAGGTGGCATTGGTATTGTTATCGGTTTAGGTGTAATGATGGGGGCTATTTTAGAAGCCTCTGGCGCTGGTGAATCAATAGCCTACAACTTTATTAAGTGGCTAGGTAAGAAAAAAGAAGAAACCGCACTGGCCGTAACTGGTTATATTGTAAGTATTCCTGTGTTTGTTGATAGTGCACTTATTATTCTTTACCCAATTGCCAAATCGTTAGCAAGAACGTCGAATCGCTCTATTTTAACCTTAACAGTATCGCTGGCCGGTGGTTTAGTTGTTGCCCATCACTGTATTCCACCAACACCTGGCCCTTTAGGTGTCGCTAGTATATTTGGCGTAGATTTAGCTTCAATGTTAGGTTTTGGGCTTTTGATTGCCGCTCCTTGCGTATACGGTATTATTCTATACTCACGCTGGCTAGAAAAGCACTTCCCAGAGTTCATTGCTATCCCAACGGTAAGCCACACAGGCGATGGTGCTAAGCAAGTTCACAATGACTACATGGCAACAAAAGAAGCTAAAAATCTCCCTTCACTAACCAAGTCAATTATGCCTATTGTAGTGCCAATTGTATTAATCTTAGTGAAATCGCTTATGGGCCTTGCTGAAAAGCAGTTTGGTATGGACGGGTTATCGGCCAGTACTTTTGGTGCTGTTTTTAACTTTCTTGGCCATCCTATTATCGCACTTTCAATAAGTACTTTATTGGCTGTTTATACATTAACGCCTCATTTGGATAAAGAAACAACAACAACGAAACTAGAAGAAGGCATTACGACTTGCGGTATTATTTTACTTGTAACCGGTGCCGGTGGCGCATTAGGCGCGGTATTACGCGCATCAGGTGCAGGTGCTGAAATTGCCAACCAAATTATTGAGTTATCAATATCACCAATAATGATCCCATTTATTATTGCTACGTTGGTGCGAATTATTCAAGGCAGTGGTACTGTTTCAATGATTACTGCAGCGTCAATCTCTGCGCCAGTACTGCTCGAAATGGAAGGTGTGAATATGTTATTCGCAGCATCAGCAGCAACTATGGGTAGTTTATTTGCGGGCTACTTTAACGATAGCTTATTCCACATTGTTAACCGCTTAATGGGCGTCACTGAAGTTAAAAAGCAACTTGTTATTTGGACAGTGCCAACGACTATTGCTTGGGCTATAGGTGGATCACTTATCATGATTTTGAATCTGTTCTTTGGCAGCCATGGTAGTATTTATGACCCGCTATTCCCTTTATTAGTTTTAGCTGGCTGTTTGTTGTTTGTTAAAAGTCAAAGTAAGCAGCATTTACAAGTAGCTTAATTTCTACTTTTTTTGCAAAATTAACAAGGCCTCTTTATCAAGAGGCCTTGTTATTAGATAAACTTATTACCATGCCATTCCAAGTGACAGTTTACGTCCATTGTTACTTCTACAGCCATAAAAAGTTAGATTGATACCTGAGCAAATAATTCATCCCTGAAGCAGCCTCCATCGTTCATTCATAAACTCACTTCGAGTCACGGCGAAACTACATTTGGGTTCACTCTCGCCCAGCGGCCGGACTTTAACTTATAACAGCGGCACTCTCGCGTGCCGCTTGAGTACGGCAACTCAAATTTTAGGCATAAAAAAAACCCGGCTAAATCTAGCAGGGGCTATCAAAAAGTGGCATCTGCGGCCGGAATTTAACTTATAACAGCGGCACTCCCGCGTGCCGCTCGAGTCCGGAACTCAAATTTTAGGCATAAAAAAACCCCGACCAATTTGATCGGGGCTATAAAAAGTGGTACCAGCGGCCGGACTCGAACCGGCACGCCTTTCGGCAGGGGATTTTGAATCCCCCATGTATACCAATTTCATCACGCTGGCATAATTTTTCTTTAACCTTCTAAATACCAGAAGATAAAGAAAAACCACTTTAGAGCTTAGGTTTATAAAACTGCCTTCGTCTCTATGCTAAGCATTATACAATCAATAAGGGTAGCGGCAAGCGTTTTATGACATAAGTACAATCAACCGCTTAACAATTAAGCAACCATTAACATTTAACTCTGTGCAGCACTTTAATGCCTTACTGAAGAGGTAGTATTTACCAGCCTATTTGCTAAACTAGCGCGCATATTAATAGTGAGAGTATATTTATGTTGAATGAATTTCCACGAGCTGGCTTTTGGCGTCGTTTTGCGTCGTTAGTTTATGATGCCTTGGTCGTAGTTTCTTTATCTATGCTTACTGCCATACTCTACTTTGCAGTCATTCAGCTACTAACATCTTTAGATATGATAGTTAAAACTGACGATCCTGCCGCTTTAATACAAGGCTCCACGTTACTCTCTGGTATTAGAAGCGCGTTGTTTGTTGGAGTAAACGTATTCTTTTTTGCTTATTTTTGGACTAAAAGCGGGCAAACTATTGGCATGCGCGCATGGCGCTTAAAAGTACAAACTCTAGATGGGCAACTTATTAGCTGGCCGCAAGCAATTGTTCGCAGCGTTAGCGCATTACTTGGTTTAGGTAATTTAGTGGTATTGGTTGATTTTAAAAATAAAAAAGCTTTACAAGATTATCTTTCTAAAACCGAGGTTATTGCACTCACCAAAGAAGAAAACAAGCGTATTTACCGTGAGCTTGATTAATTAAAAGTAATATACTGTAATTTATAAGCACAAAAAAGCGTGGCACTTTTATAAAGTAGCCACGCTTTTTTGTTTCAAGGTATCTTGTAACTACCCATTTTATAACTAGTTTTATGCGCGTTTATTCATTAAGTAGGCAGCAAAGCCGGTAAATATAATGCTAGGCACTACAGCGCCAATAAACGCAGGTATTTGATACACCATAACCACAGGACCAAATATTTCGTTAGTTAGGTGAAACACTATACCCGTAACTACGCCCATTATTATACGTGCGCCCATAGTGACGGTACGCAGCGGGCCAAATATAAACGACAGTGCAACTAGCAACATTACGGCGATAGATATTGGCTGCATAAGTTTGCGCCAAAGCGCGAGTTCATACGTGCTGGTATCTTGATCGTTTTGCTCTAAATAGCCTAAGTAAGACCATAACCCAGTAAACGACAGCGACTCAGGTTTAACCGACACCACACCCAGCTTTTCAGCAGTAAGTTGTGATGGGTAAAACTCCTCAGGCACTTGCTCTGTAGTAATAAGCTCATCACTTATTTTTACTTTATTGACGCCGCGCAGTAACCAGCCGTTTTCGCGACTTAGCGCATCTTTTGCTTTTGTTATTTGTGTAAGCGATAGCGACTGATCAAAGTGATACATATGCACACCATTTAATTTACCATTTTGATCTACATCTTCTATATTAATAAAATTATTACCGTCTTTTGCCCACACGCCTTTTTGCGCATTAAAAACATCGCCACCATGAATTGCCTGGTTACGCATTTCTTTAGCTTGTAATTGCGCCTCGGGTACTCCCCACTCGCCTAACGCCATCATACATAGCGCCATAAATACGGCGGTTTTCATTACCGAGCTTATAATTTGTAAGCGCGACATACCTGCTGCATGCATTACCACCAGCTCGCTGTTTGAGGCAAGCGCCCCTAAACCAGTTAAGCCACCAATGAGCGCGGCCATCGGAAAAAACACCACCAAATCGCCCGGTATTGTGTAAAGCGTGTAGAGCATCGCGGTCATTAAGTCGTAACTACCACGGCCAACTGACTTTAACTGGTCGATAAATTTAATTAAGGTGCTAATGCCTACCAGTACCAATAATGCAAAGCCGGTGGTTTGTAAAATGCTGCGACCTAAATACCAATCAAGGGTTTTCATCATGCGCCTAACTCCCGCTTAGTAATTACCGCTTTAAGCCAAGCGCCAAGTGGTCGCCCTTTAATTATTAATAGCCCGCCAATAAATAAGGCACTTAAGTGAATCCACCAAAGGCCAATAGAGGGAGGTATTTTGCCATCTTCAACAGCAAATTTAGCAGCGTTTAGTAAAATAAAATAACCTAAGTACAAGCTAATTGCGGGCACTAACTTAGCAAATTTACCTTGGCGTGGGTTAACCACACTTAACGGTACTGCTAATAGTGTAAGCAGAGGAATAGAAAGTGGTATAGCAATACGCCATTGCCACTGCGCGGTAGCCTCTGGAGTATTAAGTGCCAACAATTGATTAGTAGGAATTGCTTCTAATTTACGGCGTTGGTGCTCTATTTCTTGCTCTCGTATTTGTACACTATAACCGTCAAACTCGGTTAAATTGAGCGCAGGCGTTAAGCCATCAGTTTCATAGCGTTTGCCGTCGCTAAGAACAAGTTGTTGTTCGCCATTTTGCGCTTCAATTACAACTCCTTGCTCTGCATAAACTAGGCGTGCAAGGTTGTCTTTTTCGCTATCGGGGAGTTGCGCAACAAATACTTTATTAAGCTCTTTTCCACCGTTTTCAATGTTATGAATAAATACCACGGCTTTTTCGTTACCGGTTTGCTGAAAGCGACCAGCTCTTAATGCCGACAATCCTGCATCGGCTTTAGCTTGCTCTTTTAATTGGTACTCTTGCTCGCTTGCCCAAGGGGCTACATGCATAGTGAGCGCGGCGGCTAAAATAGCCAACCCCACACTTGATATAAGCGTCACTCTAACCACATACCATTCACTTACACCACAGGCTTTAAGCACGGTCATTTCGCTATCGGCGTAGATACGGCTGTAGGCCAAAATTATGCCTAAAAATATACTCAACGGTAAAATTAACGAGGCTAACTGCGGCAATTTAAGTGCGATCATCGATAGCACTAATTTAGCAGGAATACTGCCCTCAGAGGCATCGCCTAAAATACTAACTAACTTTTGCGACAAAAAAATGGTCATCAAAGTTAAAAATACGGCGACCTGCGATTTTAAAACCTCAGCAGTCAAATAACGAAAAATAAGCAATAGTCGCCCCTGTTAAACATGGTGTGTCACTGTAATAGTGAACGTTTATAGTTAGTCATAATTTTACTCAGCGTTGCCGAGCATAGATCTAATATTATAAGCCATGAAAATTAATTATCCTACCTAACAACACGATATAATGTTGCATTAGTGACCCTTAAGCAGATAAAGTTCAATTACACAGTAAGAGTCGGGCAAAATCAGCTAAGATTAGAGCTACACCTAAATAATTTAGGTATATAAGACTAAAAATATTTTTAGTTTCTGCTTAGCTTCTAAAGATGACTCAAAATCAGGAGTGACAATGGAATTTAACGTAAAAAGTGGTAGCCCAGAAAAACAACGTAGCGCATGTATTGTAGTTGGTGTATACGAGCCTCGTCGGTTATCCCCCATTGGTGAACAACTCGATAAAATCAGTGATGGTTATATCTCAAATTTACTTCGCCGAGGTGACCTAGAAGGAAAACCGGGCCAAGTTTTATTATTGCACCATGTACCTAATATTTTAAGCGAGCGCATATTGCTTGTAGGGTGTGGTAAAGAGCGCGAGCTTGACGATAAGCAATATAAACAAATTATTTCTAAAACAATAAATACCTTAAACGACACCGGCTCTATGGAAGCGGTATGCTTTTTAACAGAGCAACACGTTAAAGGTCGCGATACCTACTGGAAAGTACGCCAAGCGGTAGAAACCACCCAAGATTGTTTATACACCTTTAATCAACTAAAAAGTAAAACAGTAGACCCACGTCGTCCGCTGCGTAAAATGGTGTTTAATGTTCCAACGCGTCGCGAGCTAACTATAGGCGAAAGCGCTATTGAGCATGGTTTGGCTATTGCTGCAGGTAGTAAGCTGTGTAAAGACGTAGCAAATATGCCACCTAATATTTGTAATCCTGCGTATTTAGGCGAGCAAGCACAACAGCTAGCAACTAATTTTGACAATATTACTGTTGATCTAATCGGCGAAGAGCAAATGGCTGAGCTAGGTATGAACTCTTACTTAGCTGTTGGTCGCGGTAGTGTTAACGAATCGGTTATGTCGGTAATTAACTACAAAGGTGGCGCAGACGATCAAGCTCCTATCGTATTAGTTGGTAAAGGCTTAACCTTCGATTCGGGCGGTATTTCATTAAAACCTGGCGAAGGTATGGACGAAATGAAATACGACATGGGCGGGGCTGCAGGTGTTATTGGTGCAATGCGTGCACTGGCACAAATGCAGTTACCTATTAATGTGATTGGTATTTTAGCCGGCTGCGAAAATATGCCGGGGCCAAATGCATATCGTCCAGGTGACATTTTAACCACTATGTCGGGGCAAACCGTTGAAGTATTAAATACTGATGCCGAAGGCCGCTTAGTATTATGTGATGCACTAACCTATGTAGAGCGTTTTGAGCCAGAAACCGTTATTGATGTAGCCACATTAACAGGTGCTTGTATTGTAGCACTAGGCGCACATGCAACCGGTTTACTCTCTAACCATAACCCACTTGCGCATGAGTTGTTAAAAGCATCGGAGCAAAGTGGCGACCGTGCATGGCAACTACCGCTATGGGACGACTATCAAGATCAACTAGAGAGCCCATTTGCCGACTTTACTAACTTAGGGGGCCGTGCAGCTGGTACTATTACCGCAGCGTGTTTTTTATCTAAGTTTACTAAAAAGTACAACTGGGCACATTTAGATATTGCAGGCACAGCCTGGCGCAGTGGCGCTAAAAAAGGCGCAACAGGCCGTCCTGTTCCTATGCTTACTCAATATTTATTAAACAGAGCCGGCGTAAGCGAAGCCGCTCAAGATTAAGCATACCACTTAGCTACTTAATAAGGCGCCGTTTGGCGCCTTATTTATTTGGGTATTAATTGAAGCAAAACCCGTTATATGGCAAAATCAGCCTCTTAATTTATGTGTATTAACTAGCGACACATTCAATGTCATGGGAAACCCCGATACAATGAACATGAACGCCCAATTTTTCGTTCTAAAGCAACAAGATGAGTCGCTGGCTAAGCCTGATGATCATTTTGCTTTGGCGGCTCAAATTGCCGCTGATCAGTATCGGCTTGGCCAACGTGTATTTATTTGTGTAGATAACGAAAATACCGCCTTTGCCATTGATGAAACACTTTGGGCATTTGATCCCGACAGTTTTGTACCTCACAACCTACAAGGTGAAGGCCCAAAAGGCGGCGCACCGGTAGAAATTGGTACTACGCCCCCTGTTGGCAATCGTAAAGTTTTAATTAACTTGGCTAATAACTTACCGGATTTTATTCGCCGCTTTAACCAAGTTTTTGATTTTGTACCCGTAGAAGCCGTTGCTAAACAAGCAGCTCGCGAGCGTTTTAAAAAGCTACGCCAACTCGGTGCCAACATCACCACGCAAGATATTAATAACTAAAAACACTTTTAGTAAAATAGCTAACCAACTAATTTAAGTACTTATTTAAGGTTCTGTGTAATGGATAAAACCTACAATCCGCAAGATATTGAACAGTCTCTATACCAAGGCTGGGAAGAAAAAGGCTACTTTAAACCATCTGGCCAAGGCGTCCCGTATTCAATTATGATCCCGCCGCCAAATGTCACTGGTAGCTTACACATGGGCCACGCTTTCCAAGACACTATAATGGATACCTTAACGCGCTTTAAACGTATGCAAGGTAACAATACATTATGGCAAGTAGGTACTGACCACGCAGGTATTGCAACGCAAATGTTGGTTGAGCGTAAACTGCATGCTGAAGAAGGTAAAACACGCCACGATTTAGGCCGCGAAGATTTTATTAATAAAATCTGGGAATGGAAAAAAGAATCGGGCGGCACAATCACTAAGCAACTTCGTCGTCTTGGCGCATCGGTTGATTGGGATCGCGAACGCTTTACCATGGACGATGGCCTATCTGAAGCCGTTAAAGAAGTGTTTGTACGCCTGCACAAAGAAAACCTAATTTACCGTGGCAAACGCCTAGTAAACTGGGATCCTAAATTACATACTGCTATTTCTGATCTTGAAGTTGAAAACAAAGACAAGCAAGGTCACATGTGGAACTTACGTTATCCACTAGCCGACGGTGTTAAAACGCAAGATGGTAAAGACTACATAGTAGTAGCAACAACTCGTCCAGAAACTATGCTGGGCGACTCGGGCGTTGCAGTAAACCCTGATGACGAACGCTACTTAGATTTAATTGGTAAAGAGATTTTATTACCCATTGTTAATCGCCGTATTAAAATTGTCGCCGATGAACATGCCGATAAAGATAAAGGCACGGGCTGTGTAAAAATAACCCCAGCGCACGACTTTAACGATAATGAAGTGGGCAAGCGTCATCAAATGCCGATGATCAACATTTTCGATAAAGACGCCGCTATTCTTACTCAAGGCGAAACCTATAGTTTTGATGGCAAAGAACTTGAGTTTGATGCGCCAATTCCTGAGCGCCTACACGGGCTTGACCGTTTTGCTGCGCGTAAAGCGATTGTAGCTGAATTTGAAGAACTAGGCTTACTTGAAAAAATTGAAGATCATGGTTTAACCGTTCCTTACGGCGACCGTTCGGGTGTGGTAATTGAGCCACTGCTTACCGATCAATGGTATGTACGCGTTGCACCTCTTGCAGAGCCGGCTAAAGAAGCGGTTAAAAACGGCGACATTCAATTTGTACCTAAACAATACGAAAACATGTACTTTTCGTGGATGAACGACGTACAAGATTGGTGTATTTCACGCCAGCTTTGGTGGGGCCACCGCATTCCAGCTTGGTACGACAGCGAAGGCAACGTATTTGTTGGTCGCGATGAAGCTGAAGTTCGCCGCGAAAACAACATTGCAGACAGCGTAACATTAAGCCAAGATGAAGACGTACTAGATACCTGGTTCTCATCAGCGCTTTGGACGTTCTCAACTCAAGGTTGGCCTGCAAACACTGATGATTTAAAAACCTTCCACCCGTCTGACGTATTGGTAACTGGTTTTGATATTATTTTCTTCTGGGTTGCACGCATGATCATGATGACGCTGCACTTTATAAAAGACGAAAATGGCAAACCACAAGTGCCGTTTAAAACCGTGTATGTAACTGGTTTAATACGTGACGACAACGGCGATAAAATGTCTAAGTCAAAAGGTAACGTACTTGATCCACTGGACATGATTGACGGCATTGAACTTGAAGAGTTAGTACAAAAGCGTACTGGTAACATGATGCAGCCAAAACTAGCGGCTAAAATCGAAAAAGATACTCGCAAAGTATTCGCTGGCGGCATTGAAGCACATGGCACCGACGCCCTTCGCTTTACGCTTGCAGCAATGGCCTCTACCGGTCGCGATATTAACTGGGACATGAACCGCCTTGAAGGTTACCGTAACTTCTGTAACAAACTATGGAACGCGAGTCGTTACGTATTAATGAACACAGAAGAGCAAGACTGTGGCTTTGCAACCGATGCACAAAAAGAGTTGTCGTTAGCCGATCGCTGGATTTTAGGTCAATTTGAGTCAACTGTTAAAAGTTATACTGAGCATTTAGATAATTACCGCTTTGACTTAGCAGCTAACACGCTGTACGAGTTTACTTGGCACCAATTTTGCGATTGGTACTTAGAGCTAACTAAACCGGTATTATTTAAAGGCAGTGAAGAGCAGCAACGTGGCACACGTAATACACTAATTACCGTACTTGAAAGCTTGTTGCGTTTAATGCACCCAATGATGCCATACATCACCGAAACTATTTGGCAACGTGTAGCACCACTTGCAGGCCTTGAAACAGAGAACACCAGTATTATGGTACAAGCATTCCCTGTTTATAATGCAGCTAGCGTTGATGCCAAAGCAATGGACGATTTAGAATGGGTTAAACAATTCATTTTAGCAATTCGTAACATTCGTGGTGAAATGGACATTAGCCCAAGTAAGCCGCTTAGCGTACTACTTGCAAATGCTTCGAGCGACGACGTGCGCCGCATTGAGGAGAACAACTCATTTTTAGCATCACTTGCAAAAATTGAAGAGTTCACCATGCTTGAAAATAAAGATGATGCGCCTGCGTGTGCAGCATCTTATGTTGGTAATCTTGAAATTATGATCCCAATGGCGGGTTTAATTGACGTAGAAGCCGAGCTTTCACGTATTAATAAACAACTCGAAAAAGCCGAAAAAGGCCTAGCACAAGTGCAAAACAAACTCGCTAACGAAAAGTTTGTTAACAACGCACCAGAAGCGGTACTTGCTAAAGAAAATGCCAAACTAGCTGAGTTTAGCGACGCTAAAACCAAGCTACTTGAGCAAAAAGCAAAAATAGAAAGCTTATAATTTAGTTTCCGGGCATTAGCCCGGAACATTTTTATAGGCATTAAAAAAGCCGCGCTATGTAATTTCATAGCGCGGCTTTTTTGTGGCTCTAAGCTCTAAGCTCTAAGCTCTAGGCTCTAGGCTCTAGGCTCTAGGCTCTAGGCTCTAGGCTCTAGGCTCTAGGCTCTAGGCAAGTATTAAAATCTATAGTTGTACTGTGCGCCAACTAATACAGCATGACCTTTTGATTCAAAAGACCACTGCTGACCAAGCTTATCAGTTTCTGTAAAGTTCTGTGTTTTACCGCGTAGTACACTCACACCTAAATCAAAGTCTGAATGCTGATCAATTGCATAGTTACCACCAAACGAAAACCAAAAACGGTCTGTATCTGGGATAGAAATCGACATATGGTTTTTATCAGCTGGCGACTCATCAAACGCAACACCGGCACGTAATAATAGGTTTTCACTGTATTGGTAATCAGAGCCAATTGCGTAACGCATAGAATCTGAGTAGTTTTCTTCTTTTGTAAATGCAGGAATTGGAGCACCTATATCAGCTTCTAGCTTGTCAAAGCTACTCCAACCTGTCCACATTACACTGTAGTGTAAACCAAGCTTTTCATCTAACTGGTGCGAACCAGAAAATTCAGCAATAGCTGGTAACGTAATTTCAACACTACCAGGAATTGACGCACCTTCTGTACCACCTAATGCTGCTGGTAATTCGCTTGAGAAAGTTCCCTCAAAAGTAATATCGGTTTCGCTGCGGTAGTTAAAACCAAAGCGGCTGTTTTCATCAAGTTGATACATTAAGCCTAAATTTAAACCTAAACCAGTATCGTCACCTTCTAAGTGAACTGCATCAGTTGAAGCTGGAATTGGTGTTGGTGATGCGCCAAACTTACGAATTATCGTTGCATCTGCATAAATATAGTTTAAGCCAATACCAAAGCTAAATTGCTCTGTTACTTTATAAGCAACACTGGCATTTAAGTTAACCGTTACAATTTCAGTTTCACCGGCGATTTGACCTGCAGCATAGTCACCATTAAATTCTGTGGCTAAGCCAAAGTTAGAAAATGCACCAAAGCCAACAGACACTTTATCGTTAACTGGCATGGTAAAGTAACCCGCAGGTACAATTGCATTAGGAGCGATGCTGTCATTATTTAGTACGCTTGGATCCATACCGTTATTTGTATCAGTACCTTTTAAGCTTACATCAGGAAGTACAGCAATACCCGCCACTGATATTTGTTTTTCTTTAAATAGTGACATTAATGCTGGGTTACGAGCTACTACAGACGCATCGTCTGCGATTGAAGCTTCACCTGCATAGGCGCGACCGAGTCCTGAGGCATTTTGCTCAGATAACTGAAATGCTGCAGCAAAACTATCTGCTGAAACAAGTACCAGCGACGCGGCGATTAGAGTTTTAGTAAATTTCATTGTTGTTTCCTTAACCAAACTTATTGTTCGGGTAGCTATGTGTGTTGTTATTAGGATTTCAAACCTGATTACACTACATTAATTTTTTATAAAAAACTCTACAAACACGTCAAAAAACAGTAAAAAACACGTTTTTTAACGACCATTTAACAACTTATTAAAACTCATCGGACTAGAACTGTGCTATTAGAGCACAAGCTCTAATTGTAATTGATTCTCATTTGGATTGACTTGAAGTGCGCTGCAATCTACACTCTCTATAAAACTATAGTGAGGGAAAACGGTGAGTATTTTACTTATTTTGGCTGGGCTTATTTTTTGTGGCGCTAGTGTGTTTTGTTTTTATAAAGCAAACTATTGTGCGTGTACGCGTGCTGGGCAGTGTGATAATCCCGTTAATCACTTTTGGCTGGGCGCTATTACTTGTGCATTAATCTCGCTAACATTTTGCTGTTTAGCACTGCATGTAGAGCTAGGTACTTTATTGTGGTTAACATTAATGGCAAGTTGCTTTTTAGGTGCGTTTATTTCGGCTAAAAAAAGCCAAAAACGCAAATGTGCTAACGCTATAAAAGTAAATGCTCTTTTAATAAACGAGACAAGTTAATCTGATAATCAAGGGGTTTAACACTGGCAATAATTTTAAGTTTTTCACTAGCTTCACTCAAATCAATATCTTTTGGCGTAACATGATGGCCATGTTTCGCATTATAAAATAACTTAACCTTAGGTTTAATTGGGTTAAGGTTATTTCCTTCAAGTACTAATGCTAAGCGTTCATTGGTCAGCTTTACAATAGTGCCTACCGGGTGTACTCCCAAGCACTTAATAAATAGCTGCACTAATTCAGCATCAAACAGCTGCTTATTGGCAAGTAAATAACGCAGTGCATTAATTGGCTCGTCACCATTTTGATGAGGCCTATCTGCTGTTATCGCGTCGTATACATCTACAATTGCCATTATACGAGCAGGACGACTTAGCTTATCAGCACTTATACCACGTGGGTAGCCAGAACCATCTAACCGTTCGTGATGGTTTACTATCATGTCCATCATTAATGACGCTATTCCTTTTTCGCCTTTAACTAAACCTAAACTTTGTACAACATGTTTTTTTATTGCAGCAAACTCATTATTAGTTACTTTAGTCTGCTTTGATAATATACCCTGCGGCACTTTTGCCTGACCTAAATCATGCAGCAATGCCCCCATTGCAAGCTGCTGCACAGTAGACTCTTCATAGCCTAAGTATTTAGCAAATACTGCTGCAAAAATGGCGCAGTTGATCATATGACGCCAATTATAGCTGTGTTTGTCTTTAAGGCGGGTAAGAATGGTCATTGCATTGGGGTTTCTAAATACCGATGCCACTATTTCACCGGCAATTTCATCTAATACATTTAAATTAAGCGTGAGCCCTGCTGTTAAGTCACCATATAAAGCCTGTATTTTGCGATTATGCTGCTCATAGCTTACGCTCGCTTTTGCAAACTCTTGCTCTACCGATATAGCGACAGCAGCTTTAGCTGGCTTTTCTTGGCTGCTAGCTACTTTAGCTTTATTTTGTGGTTTGTATTTGGCGGGTATCTCAACATCACTCTTAGTAAAATCAATTAGTAGCTCTAGCACCCCTTCTGTTACTAAACGCTTAATTATTGACTTATCACGCACTAGTCCACTGGTTTTGATTTTTATACTACTAATGCTTTCATGCTGCTTGGTAACATTGTCAACAAACATGCCAGGGACAAGCTCAGATATAGGTAAAGTGATAAGCATAAGTGCGGGAGGTTCTACAATTATAAGGTGTGTCTCTTAAATAGCACTTTTCAACCTTAAATGTCTACTTTTAAAGTTTTTACTAGTAATAAATAGCTACAAACTAAGCGAGTGAAATCGTTTTAATTTTATCTAGCCGTATTTTTATTATTTTGTTTGTTGGCTCTTGCAGCACCAAAAACTCGCCTTCGCCTTTAATGTTCTCTAAGGTTTTAGCAACACCCACTAAGGTTTGGGTATCTAATGTGATAGTCACTTTATTTGCACGCATGCAATAAAGCTCAAGCTGATCGTAGTCGCCACATTTAATTGGTAGATAAGTCATGTTGAATATTTTTTAAAGGATAATACTAAAAGTTAGCAAGTGTATTAGAGGAATGCAAATGGCGCTCTCGGTAGGGATCGAACCTACAACTCAGCCTCCGGAGGGCCACGTGATATCCATTTCACCACGAGAGCACATTTGTTGCCGCCACATCAACTCGCGATATCAATGCTTTGGCATGCGTAATGATAAAGACATCTAAAGGTAAATGCTAGCGCCATTCGCTCATATGCTTATTATTTAAACGCTTTTAAATAAAAGACTTAGTGGTAGTTGGTAAATTAGCTATTTGTTGCTAAAAAAGCCAAGTGGGCCACTAGCTTAAATTAGCCACTTAAGAGATAAGTTAATGTTGCAGCGCTATCAATGCGTCTAATTGCGCGCACAGGGGCATCACTTTTTCATTTATTGAGCGAGCGCTATACCAGCAAATACATAGTACTAAAAGCACTATTTGATAATACTCTAGCTTATTAATACAGCAGTAAAAGCGTTGCGAAAGCGGTAACTGCTGTTGATACGTTTTAAGTAACTGTTGCTTACCCTCCCTGTTTAGTTCAAAGCTTACAGCTATTGCGGCTAAATCAAAGTAAACGTCGTTGGTTTGTGCGTACTCAAAGTCGATTAAAAACATGCCCTGCGGGTTTTCTATGATGTTTTCTTTTACTAAGTCATTATGACAAAACCCTTCATCACGTGGTAGTTTTGCTATTTGTGCTACCGCCACATCTACAGTTTGGCTATATCGTTGATATAATGCTGTATGTTGATAAAAATCCAGCTCTTGCTTTATATTCATCGCCTCGCTAACTACATTATGACAATGTAAACCAACCAACTTTTTAATTAGCTCAGGGGTACAATTGCTTTGGGCTGTGTCGCCTTCTATGTATTCAAAAATAGCGAGCCTGTTAGCTTTGTCTAACCAAAGTGGTTTAGGGCACAGTTGCTGCTGCGCAAATCGAGCTTGTGCAGCTAAGCCTAATGTTGGCCAGTGATCGCGGTAACTTTTTAATAAATAAGCATACTGTTGATTATTTAGTGCAGCGCGCACTAAAAAGTTGTCATTGCTTAAACCACTATGTAATCGCTCACTACTAAGTAGTGTTAATTGTGCATTAAACCCGTTGATAATATTGCTAATTGACTGCATGAATGTCTTATAACTGCGCTATCGGTTTAGCTTGTTTTTGCTCGTACTCTTCGTACCAGGTTTTAAATCCCCACGCAGCCACTATGGTGTAAAAAATAAAGAGCGCGAGCGTTGGGTAGTAGCCTTTTTCGTAATATAAATACATAGACGCGGCATCTATTACAATCCAATACAGCCAATTTTCGAGTACTTTTTTTGCCACTAAATAAGTGGTAACTACCGCAAAACAGGTTGTAAAGCTATCAAGGTAAGCAAAGTCTGCATGGGTGTAATTTTTCATAAAGTAACCAATGGCAAGAGCAACTATGCTGGTCACTATTATCAATATTATATGACGATTCATTGACCATGAGGTAATGCTTAAACTATCGTTGCTAGCTTTGCCTTTACGCCACACTAGCCAACCAAACACCGCCATATACATATAATAAAAATGCAGTAATGACTCCATTAACAATGCACCATTCCAATACATAATAGTATAAATAAGGGTGCTAAAAAAAGCGGCTGGCCAACACCATAAACTCTCTTTTATTGCTAATAATAAATAAGCCATAGACAGCCCCACTGCAATATATTCCCAATGCGACATTGCTGTAAAACCGCTTAAGGTTTGTGTTAAAAAGTCCATATTGTGTGGTTCCGTGTTACTAATATATATTAGCCGTTATTGTGGAGACAAATCGCCAGATAGAAATTTACATACAAAAATAGCTTTACCAAACTCTTCATACGAGCGTTTAATTTCAGTACTTAACACTTGCATTACTAAATCGTAATCACCAAATATTTGCGTTGATAAGGTATTAGTAATTACTTTTAAATTATCGTACTCGTTTAAGCGATCTATAAAGCCTTTTATAAACGGGATATAGTCTTGATGAAGTGGGTACTTGCTGATCTCTACTGTTAATTTCATTTTTTATCTCTTTATTATTTCATTTAAAAAAATCATTCAATGGTGATTCAATACAGTGTAAAATCACCCTAATTCGCAATCGAAATGAGCTTAATATGGCACGCAGAATAACCTATACATTTAAAAACCAACCGCGCGAAATTAATTTCGCTAAAGATAAATACCACGACATGTATCAGGCAATTGCCGCCGCTGAAGGTATCGATCTTACTAATTACTTATCTATGGTACAGCAAATCGAAATGACTTCGAAAGGCTCAGCGTCGGTGCGTAACTTTCGCGATCAAGAGTTTGCCCGTATGGGCTTTAGCGATATTTACTTTATAAAAGAGTAATAGTACCAGCAGTTTAACGCTGATACTGATAGCTTACCCTTGGTGTAATATTACACAATAACTCGTAAGGTATAGTATCGGCGCACTGGGCTATTTCTTCTACTGGTAGCTCAGGTCCCCACATAGTTACCTCGTCACCTACTTTAATATTATGTGTATTATTGCCTATATCTAAGGTGATCATATCCATAGCTACGCTACCTACAATACCATAACGCTGCTTATTTATTATTACCGGAGTGCCCGCTCTCGCATGGCGCGGATAACCATCACCATAGCCCATAGCAACAACCGCTAATTGGGTTGGCTTATCACTTTGCCAACGCCCGCTGTAACCCACCGCTTCATGGGCAGCTACATTACGTACTGCAATTACTTTTGTGGTTAAGCGCATAACTGGCTCTAATTGGTACGTTTTACCTGTGGTATTTGCCATAGGCGATACACCATAAAGCATTAATCCTGGGCGCACCCAATCACCGTGGCCACTTGGCCAAGCTAAAATACCGGCAGAGTTTGATAAGCAATGTGCCTGTTCAACGTTTTCTGCCAAGCGATTAAACAAGGCTATTTGTTGCATTGTTTTACTGCTGTCAACATCATCCGCGCACGAAAAGTGGGTCATTAAATTAACCGTATTATTCGCATTGGCTGTTTTTTGTAAGCGATTATAAAACTCATCAAATTGCTCTGGTGCAATACCTAATCGGTGCATGCCGGTATTTATTTTTAACCAGCAGTTTATAGGAGCCTCAAGCTGCGCATTTTCCAGTGCCGCTAATTGGTTTTCGTCATGAATAATGGTTTGAAAATTATTAGCTAATAAAATGGGTAAATCGGCTTCATCAAAAAAGCCTTCTAACAATACAATTGGTTTAGTTAAACCGCCAGCACGCAATGCCAGCGCTTCATCTATACGTGCCACAGCAAATGCATCGGCATCGTTTAAGTGCTGCGCTATGGTAACTAAGCCATGCCCGTAAGCGTTGGCTTTTAGCACGGCCATTACTTTGCTATTAGGCGCAAAGCTCTTAACTTGCGCAAGATTATGCGCAAGTGCTGTTAAGTTAATTTCGGCTATAGCTAGGCGCATTAATAATCGTCATCTACTGCTGGCCCCGCATAATTATCAAAGCGAGAAAATTGACCTTGGAAGGTTAAACGTACTTTACCAATAGGGCCGTTACGTTGCTTACCTATAATTATTTCGGCAATACCTTTATCGGTACTGTCTTCGTTGTACACTTCATCACGGTAAATAAACATGATTAAATCGGCATCTTGCTCAATAGAGCCTGACTCACGTAAATCTGAGTTAATTGGGCGTTTATCGGCACGTTGCTCAAGCGTACGGTTTAGCTGCGAAAGTGCAACAACCGGGCATTTTAGCTCTTTTGCTAATGCTTTAAGTGAACGCGAAATTTCGGCAATTTCAAGCGTTCGGTTATCAGCAAGGCTAGGTACACGCATTAATTGCAAGTAATCGACCATGATCATACTAATACCGCCATGATCGCGGGCAATACGTCGTGCACGAGAGCGTACATCGGTAGGTGTTAAACCCGAGGCATCATCAACGTACATTTTGCCTTTTTCCATCAACAAACCCATGGTTGATGAAAGTCGTGCCCAATCGTCATCATCTAACTGACCAGTACGTACCTTAGTTTGGTTAATACGCCCAAGAGACGCCAACATCCTCATCATAATTTGTTCAGAAGGCATCTCTAGTGAGTAAATTAATACCGGCTTGTCTTGGGTCATTGCTGCATGTTCTGCAAGGTTCATCGCAAAAGTGGTTTTACCCATTGAAGGACGCGCTGCAACAATAATTAAGTCAGATGGCTGTAAGCCTGTAGTCATTTTATCAAGGTCGGCATAGCCGGTACTCACACCGGTTACACCATCTTGTGGTGATTGATAAAGCTCTTCTATTTTATCAACTGTTTTTTCGAGGATGCTATGAATGCTTTGCGGGCCTTCATTATTTTTTGTGCGTTGCTCAGCAATTTTAAATACTTTACTCTCAGCAAAGTCGAGTAAATCGTGGCTGGTGCGCCCTTCGGTATTAAAACCTGCTTCGGCAATTTCATTCGCTACACCAATCATTTCACGTACCACAGCACGTTCGCGCACAATACTTGCGTAAGCGTCAATGTTAGCTGCACTTGGGGTGTTTTTAGCGATTTCGGCTAAATAAGCAAAACCACCAATTCCTGCTAATTTATTATTTTTTTCTAGGCTCTCTGAAATAGTAATTAAATCGATCGGATCGCCAATTTCAGCAAGCGTTGTCATCGCTTCAAAAATAAGCTTATGCGTGCGGGTATAAAAATCCTGTGATACAACAAGCTCTGCTACGCGGTCAAATGCTTGGTTATCAAGCATTAAGCCACCTAAAACAGATTGTTCTGCTTCTATTGAATGGGGAGGAACTTTAAGGGTATCGACTTGCTTATCTCGTTTGGCCATGACTTCACAGTACTAAAATACAATGGTGCCTATTCTATCTACTTGCAGGGGCTGTGCAAATAGAAAAGCAGGAAATCTTTTCCTGCTTTTTGTAATCATGGGCTGTAGCTAATGTTATTTAGTATGAAGTTCGAGTCGCCCGCTAATTGTATTCATTTCAACGTTAGCATTACCGCCATTAATACTAAATTTTAAACTACTGGCAGGGCCATATTTAGCTTTACTGACTTTATCGCTAGTCACTTCATTAATTATTTTGCCATTCGCATGCGCTTCAATTTCAAACTTAGCCGATACATCTGCCGCAAAGTAAAATTCGCCATCGCCACTTACCGACTCAAAACGAACATCTGCACCCTTTAACAACTCTTTAATATGTACTTCGGCCTCACCATTAACGGTATTAATTCGTAAATTTTTAATGCTCGATAAAGTAAAATCTATATCGCCATTTACGTTTTCCAGGCGTACATCGCTTGCTGTTGAATTTGATTTAATATAGCCATTTACGGCGCTAAAACGCAACTTCCCGCTTGAGTTTTTATCGTTAATTTCGCCATTTACGGTTTCAAATGCAATATTACCACTTAGGTTCTGTGCCTTTACATCGCCATTAACACTGGTAAGTTTAATATTGCCCGCTAAATTACTTGCGCTTATCTCACCATTAACCACATCTATTTTTGCACTGTTTTGTAGCTCTTTTGCAATTACAGATACATTCACACCAGCAAACTCAAGCGCGCTACTTTTGGGCATAAATATAGTTAACTTTGAACCATCACCACTGTTACCCCACCCCGTATTACGTGGCATGTTTACAATAAACTGGGTTTTATCACCACTGGTTTTAAGCTCATAGCCATCGGCTTTGTCGTCAAGTTCGCCCGATACTTTAAATTCGCTTTTATCCCAGCCCGTTATGTTTATATCACCGCGTTGGTTTTCAATATAAATAGTGCCGCCATTGGCCACCTCTATTTGCTTATCTATTTTTTCACCCGCCAATACCGCCAGTGGAAATAAGCTCAACCCTAGTAAAATCGCTTTCATGTTATGCTCCTAAATATGCTGCCAACGAGGTGCGTGCACCTTATTAATCAAATCAAGTTGTTGTTGATATATTTGCGCTAACATAGTTAATAGCGCTTGGTTTTGTGGTTCGTTTTCAAGAACCTGCTTTATAGCTAACTCTGCTTCTTCGAGCTCTTGCAATTGCACTTGCCAATTACTGGTAAGTGCGTCTTGATTTTTATACGCAACTAACAAACTATTTTTTTGCGCCAAAAAGTAATCACTTATTGCCACTACAGGCTTTGGTTCAGGCGTTATAAAAATGATGTTTACTGCAATTAAAACCGCAACACTACATGCGGCTACAGCCGTTAACTTTGGCCAAATAGTCGTGTGTTTTTGTGTAGCGCGTTCAGCATTAATAATCGCCCGCTCAACCCCTGGCCATAAATTTTTGCGTGGCGTTATGTCTTTATCAAGTGTGTTGAGTGACTCGTTTAAGTAGTCGTCAAAATTTACTTTACTCATTTTCATACCACTCTTGTAATAACTGCCTAGCACGATGATATTGCGACTTACTTGAGCCAACAGCCATACCTAATTGCTCAGCTATTTCCTCGTGCCTGTAACCTTCAATGGCAAACAGCACAAATACCATACGTGCTCGCTCAGGAAGCCTTACTATTAATTTATCTAGGCCATTTAAACCTTTACAGTCGTTAGCTGATTGCTCATCCATCCCGCTGTGCTCAATACTCACTACTTTTTGCAGCCAATTTTTTTGTTTGCGTAAGTAATTAATAGCAACATTACTCGCTACGCTGTAAAGCCAAGTAGAGAACTGCGAGCGCCCATCAAACTGCGCTATTTTATGCCACACCTGTACAAACACTTCTTGAGCTGCATCCTCAGCATGCGACTGATCAGCTAATAAACGTAAACATAGCCCGTATACCCGCTTTATGTGTAGTTCATAAAGTAGTGCGTATGCAGCTTGATCCCCCGACTTAACACGCTTAATGAGTGCTGCTTCGCACAATTGCGACTGTTCGGGTTTAACGTGTAACATCCGTAATGTCGCCTTTAAATTATAGTTATTGGGTTAGCGTTTAAGTGTATTGATAAGTTAGACGTAATGACAGTTTGAAAAGGTTTAAATGAAATGAAAAAATAATTACAAAAAGGAAAGAGGATTTAGAGCAGGTTTATAAAACGTGGTATTAGTTCTACAGTTAGCTAAATTTTAGGCACAAAAAAGCCGCGCTAAATAGCACGGCTTTTTTTGCTTAATTAAAAATTAAGCTTCAGCAATAACGATTACTTTAATAGTAGCCGTTACTTCTGAATGTACTGCGATTGATACGTCAAATTCGCCAGTCTCACGGATAGTACCTAGAGGTAGACGAACTTCAGACTTAGCAACTTCAACACCAACAGCTGAGATAGCGTCAGCGATGTCACGAGTACCGATTGAACCAAATAATTTACCTTCGTCACCAGCTTTAGATACTAATGTAACTTCTGCTAATGCTTCAAGTTTGTCAGCGCGTGCTTGTGCAGCAACTAACTGATCAGCGATTTTCGCTTCAAGTTCTGCGCGACGAACATCAAATGTTTCAATGTTTGCTTTAGTTGCAGGAACTGCCTTACCTTGCGGGAAAAGGAAGTTACGTGCGAAGCCAGATTTAACAACAACCTGGTCACCTAGGCCACCTAGGTTAGCGATCTTATCTAGTAGAATAACTTGCATGTTTCTACACCTTTTAAAAACGTGTTAATCCGCTGCTTACTTATGTAAGTCAGTGTATGGAAGAAGGGCTAAGTAGCGAGCACGCTTAATAGCAGTTGCTAGCTGGCGCTGGTATTTAGCGCTAGTACCTGTGATACGGCTAGGTACGATTTTGCCACTTTCTGTAACATAGTTTCTAAGAGTAGCTAGATCTTTGTAATCGATTTGTTGTACGCCTTCCGCTTTAAAGCGGCAAAACTTACGACGTCTGAAATAACGTGCCATGAGATTAATTCCTCAAATAATTCTTTCGATATGCTGAGCATGCAAAACCAATTGGCTAAGGCCGTTACGACCTTCGTGGCGATTTAAAAAACCACTCACTTGCAATGCCTGCCCAACGTGCAAATGTTGAGTCTGTTGTTGCATTTGTTTTCCACTGGCAACCACTTGAAGCCGAACGTAACTATTACGGTTAAGATCTGCTTCTGTTTGCATTGATTTATGTTCAATAACAAAAATACAATGCGGTATACCAGCAGGACTTTGGCTTAACTTGGGAGTTTTACAAACTACCCCAGATAAAACCAGTTGATTCATAAAAGGGCTAACCATTTATATTCATCACCAGTTAAACGCCATGCTAGGACTCAAAACAATTAAGCAGCTGGTGCTTCTTTCTTCTCTTCTCTTACAAGAGGAGACGCTTCAGTTACCGCGTTTTTAGTACGCATAACTAAGTTACGAAGCACTGCATCGTTGTAGCGGAAAGTAGTTTCTAGCTCGCTGATTACTTCAGTTGGTGCTTCAACGTTCATAAGAACATAATGAGCTTTATGAAGCTTGTTGATTGGGTAAGCCAGTTGACGACGGCCCCAGTCTTCAAGACGGTGGATAACACCACCAGCTTCAGTGATAGAACCAGTATAGCGTTCGATCATACCAGTTACTTGCTCACTCTGATCAGGGTGAACCATGAATACGATTTCGTAATGACGCATGGATATTCCTTACGGTTAATAGAGCCTTCTACCGTTTCGGCCGGTCGGTTTAAGGCAAGGAATTAATAGTTTAAAAGCCGAAATGAGCGCGCATTTTACGCTTAGTTTGATAATTAAGCAAGCCAGTTTTCTATCGAAAATAAAGAAAAAGCCATACAAATAGAGTTTAATTGACGTTTTTTATAAAAACATAACAATTTCAATCAGCTTGCTATGTATTAAGTCGTAATTAAGCCTTGCAAAACAAACTAAAAACTAACCACTTTGCTCAGCTTTTAGCCGACCAAGGTCTAATATAATAATTAGGCAAAAACACTTAGTTTTTAATGTCTCTCACACTCTTTTTTAGTTTTAGGATCATTTATGTCAGGTCAATATAAACAGCATTATAACGCCTTCAAACAAAACCCAGCTGAATTTTGGTTAGCACAAAGTAAGTGTATTCCTTGGTATAAAACACCCCAAAATGCCTATACACAAGACAGCGATGACTTATACCATTGGTTTGATGATGGCCAGCTTAATACTAGCTACTTAGCACTTGACCAACATGTTGAAGCCGGCTTTGGCGAGCAAACTGCGCTTATTTACGACTCTCCTGTTACCAACACTAAACAAACTTATAATTATTCACAGCTACAACAAGAAGTGGCTAAGTTTGCCGGTGTAATGCAATCGCTAGGTGTGCAAAAAGGCGACCGTGTGGTTATTTACATGCCCATGATCCCACAAGCAGTGATTGGCATGCTAGCCTGTGCTCGTTTAGGTGCAGTACACTCTGTGGTTTTTGGTGGCTTTGCAGCTCATGAGTTAGCGGTGCGTATTGATGATGCTAAACCTAAATTAGTTTTAAGTGCTTCTTGTGGTGTAGAAGTGAGTAATATTATTGAATACAAACCGCTATTAGATGACGCCATAAAGCGCGCCACACATAAAGTTGATCACTGCGTAATTTATCAACGCGAACAAGTAACCGCAACACTCAATAACGACCAAGATATTGATTGGGCAAAGGCTATGCAAACGGCACAAGCTGTTGATCCTGTACCTGTAAGTGGCAGTGATCCGCTATATATTTTATATACCTCAGGCACCACAGGATTACCTAAAGGTGTAGTACGTGAAAATGGCGGCCATGCTGTTGCCCTTAATTACAGTATGAAAAACGTATACGGTATGGAGCCTGGCGAAGTATTTTGGGCTGCGTCTGATATTGGCTGGGTGGTGGGTCACTCATACATAGTATATGCGCCGTTAATGTATCGTTGTGCAACTGTACTTTACGAAGGGAAACCAGTGCGTACCCCAGATGCCAGTGCATTTTGGCGAGTAGTAGAGGATCATAAAGTAACGGCCCTGTTTAGCGCGCCTACTGCATTTAGAGCAATTAAAAAAGAAGACCCTGAAGCTGAGGGTTTTAAAAAATATGATACATCTAGCTTAAAACGGTTATTTTTAGCCGGTGAGCGCCTTGATGCCGCTACTTACGGTTGGTTAAAAGAAAAAACCGGTCTACCTGTGCTTGATCATTGGTGGCAAACAGAAACCGGCTGGGCTATTGCTTGCAACCCTATTGGCATTGAACACTTAGAAACCAAAGCAGGTAGTTCAACCGTTCCTACACCGGGCTTTGACGTGCGTATTTTAAATATGGATGGCGAAGAATGCGCCTCTAACGAAAGTGGCGCTGTAGTAATAAAACTGCCATTACCACCGGGTTGTTTATCAACAATTTGGCAAAATACCGAGCGCTATAAACAAGGTTACCTGAGCGAATATGAAGGCTATTACCTGTCGGGAGACGGTGGCTACATAGACGAAGACGGCTATTTATTTATTATGGGTCGTACCGATGATGTAATTAACGTTGCTGGCCACAGGCTATCTACCGGTGAAATGGAAGAAATTGTTGCCGCCCACCCTGCGGTTGCAGAATGTGCTGTATTTGGTGTAAACGATGCGCTTAAAGGGCAAAACCCAATGGCGATGATAGTGCTCAAAGACGGTTTTACCGGCTCTCATCAAGAAGTACAACAACAGCTTGTGCAATCTGTACGTAACCAAATTGGTGCTATCGCGTGTTTAAAAAATATTATGTGTGTTGAGCGCTTACCTAAAACACGCTCAGGGAAAATTTTACGCAAAAACTTGCGCCAGCTTATTGATGGCGAAGAACTGCAAATTCCATCAACGATAGACGACCCCAGTATTTTTGCCGAGTTAAGTGAACAACTTGCTGAAAAATAAAACTAACTGTTTATAGTTAAAGTCTATCGGCACCGAGTGAAGATAGACTTTAACTACGCCTTCTGCTTAAATAACCTTGGAATAAATAAATAACTTTATGATGTAAACGGAGATTAAATGACAGATATAAGAGCTGAACTACGTGAGTATTTACTGGAGTGGTTTGGCCAATATTTACCCGCCAACCCTCTTTTATGGTACGACATTTTAGTACTTTGCTGGCTCGCCATTTTTGCCATAATTTTACATTTAATTATCAGAAACTCAGCTAAGCACTTTCTTAAAGGTCGCTTTAGCGAAAGAATTGTTCAGCCTGATGCAAAAACTCCCGCCGAGTTAGCATTTAAACTTGCAAAACATATCTCTTTTGTAATTCAAGGTGCGGTTGTCGTTATCCAAGCTAGGCTTTGGCTACCCGAAGGGAGTGGCTTATTACATATTATTGAAATGGTTACCGACCAATGGATCATTCTCTTCTCTTTACTATCACTGTTTTCGTTACTCGATATTTTTCAGGTTATTTCTGATAGGCGCGCAGTCAGAGCCCACTTCCCGATACGAGGGTTATTACAAACCATTAAGTTAATTGCCAGTGTATTAACCGGTATTTTAGCTGTGTCGTTATTAATGAATAAATCACCATTAATTTTACTAAGTGGTTTAGGTGCGTTATCAGCCGTTATGCTGTTGGTGTTTAAGGATGCTATTTTAGGTTTAGTAGCAGGTATTCAGCTCTCTGCTAATAATATGTTAGCCGTAGGTGACTGGCTAGAAATGCCCAAGTATGGCGCTGATGGCGATGTAATTGACATTGCACTTACCACGGTAAAGGTAAGAAACTGGGATAAAACCATCACTACAATCCCTACGTATGCGCTTATTTCTGATTCATTCAAAAACTGGCGCGGGATGTCGGAATCGGGCGGTCGTAGAATAAAACGTAGTATTCATTTAGAAATGAACAGCGTGCGTTTTTTAAATGAGCAAGAACTCAGTGAGCTTAGAAAAGCAAATTTACTCACCAAATATATAGATACCACAATATCATCTATTAGCGCCGAAAACGCCAGTAAAGATATGAGCTGCCTACTTAATGGCCGCCGTTTAACTAACGTAGGAACCTTTAGGCATTATTTAATAGAGCTGTTAAAACAGCACCCTAAAATCCATCAAAACATGACCCTAATGGTAAGGCAATTAGAGCCAACGAATAAAGGTTTACCTATCGAGATTTACACCTTTACTAATACTACTGCTTGGGCCGAATACGAAGGTATTCAAGCTGATATTTTTGACCATATTTTGGCTATTTTACCGGTGTTTTACCTTAAAGCGCATGAGTCGCCAACAGGGAATGATGTGCGCTCTTTGTCGATAGGTAAGCACTAAAATTACGGCTTACTTTATCGTTAGCTCCTAAATAGCGAGTAACACTATAAACAAGTGTTGCTCGCTAAAACTTATTTATACTTCAAATTACTTTTAATTGCTCCAGTATCCAGCGATGAATTGGGCTTTCACTGGTACGTGGGTGCCATGCGGCTATTACTTTAAAAGGCGGCGGCAATGCTTCAACGGTTAGCTCTTGTACTTTATTATTTGGTAATAATCGCGACGGATAAAACGCGATCATATCGGTTGTATGAAGAATGTTTGGTACCGCCGAAAAGCTAGGTACCGACATAACAATATTACGTTTAAAGCCCTTTGCTGCAAACCACTGATCGTGAGAACCACGTAAATTGGCACGCGAAGGTGATACCACTAGCTGCGGATAAGCTGCAATTTGTGCCAGTGTTAACGGCTCATTTGTTAACTTGTTGCCACAACCTGTAACGCATAAATGCTGCTCTTCAAGCAAAGTAACATAAGCTAAGTTATCTGGAATAAATTCAGGAAAACTAATCAGTAAATCAAGTTCACCCGCCGTAATTAGTTGGTTAACATTATCTGAGGCAAAGTCGCGCACGATTAGTTTTAACCCGGGTGCTTCTCGTCTCGTTATATTAAAAAGCTGCGGTAACAAGGCTTGCGTTGCGTAGTCTGTCGCGCTAATAGTAAATACACCTTTATATGTTTGCGGTATAAATACTTCGGGCTCTAACAGCATTTCAAGTTGCTTTAAAATATGGCAAATAGGTTGCTGCATAGATAACGCTTTGGGTGTTGGCACCATGCTATTTCCTTGGCGAATAAACAAACGATCGTCAAATAAGTCACGTAGTTTACGCAGCTGCTCGCTAATAGCTTGCTGGGTTAAGCCCATTTTACGTGCAACCTGCGACAAATTTTTTAAATCAAGCAAGGCATTTAGTACCCTGAGCTGTTTAATATCGAGCCGGTTAATACCATTCATAATTGTATCTAAAACAATAAAGTGTTGTTTCAAATTGTACCCATAAAGCTCTACGCTTACCAACATTGCTTAAACAGCTAAGCATCAACATACTTTGCCTTGTTAATTACGAGGTAATAAGCCACTAAGTTTGCTTTAAGAGAGAGTTTTAATGAATCAATCTATTTCTGATACCAGCTCGTTATTTTCATCTGTAGAACTTGGCCCTTATACACTTAAAAACCGTATAGTAATGCCACCACTTACACGCTCTCGTAGCACCCAGCCAGGTAATATTCCAAACGACTTAATGGCAACCTATTATGCGCAGCGTGCCAGCGCTGGTTTTATGGTTACCGAAGGTACGCAAATAGAGCCTAGAGGCCAAGGCTATGCATGGACTCCGGGTATATATTCTGCAGCGCAAATTGAAGGTTGGAAAAAAGTAACTCAAGCAGTGCATGCTAAAGGCGGCACTATATTTGCTCAACTGTGGCATGTTGGCCGCGTATCGCACACCAATTTGCAACCTAATGAAGCCAGCCCAATAGCTCCTTCGGCAATTACAGCCAACAACGTTAAAGTATTTATTGAAACTGGCCCAGGCCAAGGTGCCTTAAGTGAACCAAGTGCACCGCGCGCTTTAAGTACTGATGAAGTGAGCGAGTTAGTTAATATGTATGCGCAAGCTGCAAAAAATGCATTAGAAGCCGGCTTTGACGGCGTTGAACTACATTGTGCTAACGGTTATTTAGTTAATCAGTTTATTTCAGAGCACACTAATATGCGTGACGATCAATACGGCGGATCACTTACTAATCGTCTGCGTTTTTTAAAAGAAATTGTTGCTGCTGTGAGCGCGGTTGTAGGCGCTGATCGTTTAGGCGTTCGCTTTGCACCACTATTTAGCAGCACAGATGAAACCCGCGTTTATTTGGGTTTGGTCGAATCTGATCCACAAAACACCTACATAGAAGCGATTAAGCTACTTGAGCAAGCAGGTATTGCTTACTTATCGATTGCTGAAGCCGATTGGGATAATGCCCCCGATTTACCAGAGCAGTTTTATAAAGCAGCTAGAGCGCAGTTCTCTGGTCGAATTATATATGCGGGAAAATACACGGTAGATAAAGCACTGCGTATTTTAAATAATGGCTACGGTGACTTGTTTGCTTTTGGTCGGCCTTTTATTGCGAACCCCGATTTACCTGAGCGTATTAAACAACAATGGCCTTTAAATGAAGCTGATGCAGCCACTATGTATGGCGGCACAGAGGTTGGGTATAGTGATTATCCATACTATAAAAACATTTAATTTAAGCAGGCCACGGAAGGCCTAATACTCTATATAAAAACCGACATCCTTAATGCAATATCAATAGTTTTAAGCTAAATTAATAACTACTAATACCGTTTGAGTATGTTATGTTTTTGTGTTCATTTAACAAACAAACCGCAGGCCACTGTGTTATATTTTTGCTGCTAATAAGTATGAGTAGCTGCGGTAAAAATAACAATACACCAGCAACTTCCCTCAACCAAGCAGAGCCTGCAATTGCCCCTATTACTACTGGTAACTGGTATAAACCCGCATTAGGGAGCAGCTGGCAGTGGCAGCTAACTGGCACAATAAATACTAACTATAATGTTAGTATTTATGACATAGACCTATTCGACTCTTCAGAACAGTTAATACAAACATTACAAGCCCAAGGCAAGCGGGTTATTTGCTATTTTTCAGCGGGTTCTTATGAATCGTGGCGAAGCGATAAAAGCCAATTTTTAATCAACGAATTAGGTAACTCTTTAGCTAATTGGCAAGGAGAGCGTTGGTTAGATATTCGATCTCCTAATGTGCAAGCAATAATGGCTAGTCGGCTAGATTTAGCAGTACAAAAAGGATGTGATGGCGTAGAGCCCGATAACGTTGACGGTTATATGAATAATTCCGGCTTTAATTTAACTGCAAACGATCAGCTTGTGTTTACTCGCTTTATAGCAAATCAGGCGCATACTCGTGGCTTGGCAGTTGGCTTAAAAAACAACCTTCATCAGGTAAATGAGCTGCATAATTATTTTGATTTTGCAGTAAACGAGCAATGCTATGAGTATCAAGAGTGCGAATTACTCACCCCTTTTATAAATAGCAATAAAGCTATTTTTCATGTTGAATATAATAGTAAGTATAGTCATGGCAGCACTGAACTAAACAATATGTGTGATGATGCTATTAATAGGCAATTTAGTACACTGGTTTTGCCAATAAACCTAGATGACGAATTTAGGATTAGCTGTTTGTAAAAGCCTTGTTTACTTACCTTTATTTTATAAAGCTAAGCATCTTGATCTTTACTCATAAGATCTACCATTCTTTTTCTGAGCTCTTGCTCATTAATATCTTCTTTATGAGTACCAATGGTCCATACGTGGCCAAAAGGATCTTGCAGCGTACCTGCTCTATCACCATAAAACTGATCATGAACGGGGCGTATTTCTTTCGCTCCTAACGCAATAGTTTTTGCAAATATCTTATCTACATCATCAACATATAACATTATGCTTACGGGTG
Source organism: Pseudoalteromonas translucida KMM 520 (assembly GCF_001465295.1). NCBI lineage: Bacteria > Pseudomonadati > Pseudomonadota > Gammaproteobacteria > Alteromonadales > Pseudoalteromonadaceae > Pseudoalteromonas > Pseudoalteromonas translucida. The sequence continues at coordinate 2,780,471 of NZ_CP011034.1, forward strand.
TACCGCCTAGCTCTGCAGGGCTTTTAAAGTGAGCATCTGGGCACATATCTGAGATCATAATATGTGAATTACCAATTTTAATTTCTGCATGAGCAATGCCGCCTTCAGGCATAGGCATTTGCATAACTAGCTGCGCATCAAAAGCCGCACAATAAAAATCAATTGCTTGTTGTGCACCGTTTATAATTAAATAAGGGGTTATTGAATGATACCCTTTTGGAATAGCTGATACCGCCATAGTGTGCTCCTCGTTATATGTTCTCCTTAAAGGTTAGTCTAAATTGGCAGGTAATATAAAATAAACACGTGTTTATTTATAAATATTAGTGGCACTTATTTGCAAAATCATTAGTAAATTTTGCTAGTATCTACCCCTTAATAATATTTACTGATACGCTGCATATTTAAACAAAAGGATTAACATGAAAAAGCAAGCAACACTTTTTATAGCCACGGCGTTATTCGCACTAGCGGGTTGTTCAACCTCAGTACCAATTAAAAACTTTGAACAAAACCTTATTCCACAAACATCTAAAATAATAAATAACACGGCAGATGTTGAAACAGGTATTTTAAAAGCCTGCATTCAACTAGGTTGGCAGTGCGCTCCTGTTAGTGAAGGTAAAATAAAGGGAATTCTTAATATTCGTACTCATCAATTAATCGTTAATATTAATTATGACAAAACAGCCTACTCTATTAATTACCAAGATTCGACTAACCTTAATTACAACGGTAGTAAAATACATCGTCAGTATATTAATTGGGTAACTAATTTAATGCGCCATATTGATGCAGAAATGATTTAAACATTTATATTTGTTCCACTAATACAAAAAAGGAATTGTTATGAGTCACTTAATTATACCAAGTCACTGGAAAATAAAACGCTCCACTCACTTTTTTACTAAAGACAACATTCCAAAAGCGTTACTTACTCACCACAACACAGCCGAAGGTGTGTTTGGCCAAATTTGCGTTATGCAAGGCACGGTTACCTTTTACGGATTTGCAAATGAAGCCGCCACAGAGCCTGAGCAAACCATTGTAATTAACGCGGGGCAATTTGCTACCAGCCCACCACAATATTGGCATAAAGTAGAGCTAAGCGACGACGCACAATTTAATATCAACTTTTGGGCCGAAGCCGATACAGGCAATAAAGCCCTGTTTAAAAGTTCACGTATTCATAGCAAACCTATTTTAGATTAATACCAATAACTAATTTACGTACAAACAAAAAAGCACCTAACATTTAGTTAAGTGCTTTAATAAATAACGGTGCAATTAATGCCGAATGCACTGCATACTAGCCTTGTTTATGCTTGATCATACCAATCCAATCTTGCGCCCAGTTTTCTTTAGAGCACACTTGCGCTATTGATGTTAACCCGTTATATGCCAACATTTTACTTTGCTGATAGTCATTTAAGCTAGTTGTTAGCGCTTGGGTAAACTCTGCAGTATTAGGCATCACTAATCGACCATTAAAACCATTAATTATAAGATTAGATAAGCCTCCAACATTACTACTTATAACCATACAACCTGCGGCCATTGCCTCTATCATAGATAACGAAGTACCTTCTGAGCCTAGTGTTGGAATAATGGCAATGTGTTGGCTTTTATGTACGCTAAAGCTTTCATTTGGTCCGTACTGCATTAATTTCACTTTTGCTTCATTAGCAAATAGCTCTGTTAAATATGGTTTTAATGGCCCATCTCCGGCAAAGCTTACTTGTATATTATATTGCGGTAAAAGCTGCTTAATAATAGGTGCTATTAATTTAATACCACGGTAATCAACAAAACGACGAGCAATAATAATATTTAGTGTTGCATTATCATCTGACCATTTTTTGGCAAATTCACTTTCGCTAATTTTTTCACTATAAAAGTTATAAATAACCTTCATATGTTGCTGCTCAATATTAAACCAAGTGCGATACCAGTTAACAAAGTTATGATCTACACACACTAAACTGCAGTCTGATTTTATATAGGATAAGTACTTATACTGACTTAAGAGCGAGGAGCAATATTGTGAGATGGCTGATTTTGCTGCGCGAGGTTTATCCCAAGATATACCATGCTGAATCGCTAGCGTTTTATAATCAGGCATTTTCACTGAATAAGAGTCGGTAGCAAAAATAATAATATCGTTATTTTTGTCAGCATTTTTACTGACCCAGTTTGCAAGGGCTATTTTTTTTAAGTTACCCCGATATAAACCGGTAGTTACGCTATGAACAGTGTACTGGGGAGTTGTTAAGGTAAACGCTTTTTTAGCCGGTTGTACTATATGACATGGCCAACCTTGGCGAGTAAAAACATCGCACAAACTTAAGATATAGTTTTCAATGCCACCAATGGTATGCATAGTGCCGCTCTGATCAAACATAGCACGGTAAATAATATAAATATTAGGCATCATATATCCTGACAAACTCGTTTAGTTTACTGCAATTACAGCGATTACTCTTTTGATAATATAACATTTCGCCATACATCTTTGAAGATATTTACAAGCGCTTGCAACCCCTTATAACCAAATATTAGCAATACATAACAATTTCTTCTAAGTCATAGCAAAAGTGTATTTTCTTAAATAGGTTTAAAGCGTTAAAGTGCGCCGCTAAATCACAGCTAATGAAGAGGATATTATGTCGCTTGCTGTACTATTAATGCTGGCATTGTTTGTTGGTCTGTTATTCGCGATTTATCTTTTTTCGCAAAAAAGTAAAACGTTATCACGCACCGTTTTATTTGGCCTAGTACTGGGCAGTGCTTTTGGTTTGGTTTTACAATTTTTATTTGCTGAACAACCCCAAGTTATTAACCATGTTTTAAGTTGGGTTGCCGTTGTTGGTAAAGGCTATGTTGGGCTATTAAAAATGGTCATTATGCCTTTGGTATTAGTGTTTATGATTGCCGCGGTAGTCAAACTTGAAAACCAAGGCTCTTTAGGTAAGATTTCTTTTGTAAGTATTTCTATTTTACTGATTACCACAGCTCTTGCTGCATTGGTTGGTATTGCCGTTACTTATGGCTTTAACTTAAGCGTAGAAGGATTAGTGGCCGGCACTCGTGAAGCGGCACAAATGACTACTTTAGAGAGTAAAGCGGCTAATGTTGCTAACTTAAATGTGCCACAAATGTTGCTTAGCTTTATTCCAGAAAACCCATTTGCCGATTTAGGTAATACACGTTCAACCTCTATTATTGCCGTCGTTATTTTTGGCGTGTTAATAGGCATTGCAGCACGTAAAGTAATGCTAGAGCGCAGCGAACTTACAGCGCCTATTCGTACCGGTGTAAACGCTTTACAAGCCACTGTAATGAGCTTAGTTAAAATGGTTATAGCTTTAACACCTTACGGTGTTGCAGGGTTAATGGCGAATGTAGTCGCAAACTCTAGTGGTAACGACATTCTTAATTTATTGGCGTTTATTATCGCCTCTTATGTCGCTATTTTATTAATGTTTGTTGTGCACGGCATACTGTTAAGCTTGGTTGGGGTTAGTCCAAAGCATTATTTTACTAAGATTTGGCCAGTGATGACCTTTGCTTTTAGTTCGCGCAGTTCTGCGGCGTCAATTCCAATGAACATAGATACCCAAGTAAACCAACTTAAAGTTCCCCCTGCTATTGCTAATTTATCAGCCTCTTTTGGTGCTACGATTGGTCAAAACGGCTGTGCAGGAATTTACCCTGCAATGCTAGCAATGATGGTTGCACCTAGTGTGGGAATTGACCCGATGACTTTTGAGTTTATTCTACCCTTAATAGGTATTGTAGTGATTAGCTCTTTTGGTATTGCCGGTGTAGGCGGCGGCGCAACTTTTGCAGCGCTAGTGGTATTACCAACAATGGGATTGCCCATAGAAATTGTTGCGCTACTTATATCAATAGAACCATTAATTGATATGGCGCGTACTGCGCTCAATGTGTCGGGCTCTATTACTTCAGGTGTGATCACTAGTAAAATAATGAAAACGCCACAGCAAGACTAATTAATAATTAAGCCCAGCTTTGCTGGGCTTTTTATACTGCGCTACTATTATATACCCCGCAAAACAGCCCTTAATCAACCACTTCCCAGCTCATTTAGCACGCTCAAAACCCTATCCGCAAGCATTATAGCTATGTAAACATATGTAAAGCTTTGTGTAATTACAGCCGCTATCAGTTGCTATTCAGTTTCAGGCTCTAATATCGGTTATGTATAAAAAACATAAGCGAGGCATTACTATGAAACAAATAACTGTGAAACCTATAACTGTGAAACTAGCACCTATAAAGCTAAACACTATTAACTTAACTGTTTTGTTAGCAGTATTTTTAGCACTTACTATGCTCTCAAGTAACGCCTTTGCGAATCCGCAAAATGTACATAACAAACACCATAAACCAGGTAAAGTGATACGTCATATTCCTAGTAATAGTGTATCTGTACGTTTTAATGGTGCAGTATTTAATACCCATAATGGCACTTACTATCGTAAACACAGCAGAGGCTATCGAGAGGTAATGCCACCAAGAGGTTTACATATTAGATCACTGCCCAGATACCACTCACGTTTAAGGCATCGCAATAACACTTATTATACCTATCAAAATGTATATTATATTGCCGAAAATAACGGCTACACAGTAGTAGACACGCCTAAAATACAGGTTAACCAAGCAATTAAAGTAAACAACACCAGCAGCTATAAGCTTGGGCAGTTTTACGACTCGCTACCAACGGCAGCAAAGCCCGTAACTATTAGCTCGGTGCAGTACTTTAAATATGATGACATTTATTTTTTACCGCAAATTAGTGATGATGTAATTAAATATCTCGCTGTTAAACTCAATTAATACTGCCTTTATCTGTCGCAAATAAAAACATAAATAAGGGCATAGCATTTTATCTTGCTATCAAGCTACTTCGCTCCTATAGTCAGCAGATTATAGGCCTTTATTTTGAACAAACTTGTTATGAAAACTAGCACTCCAGCTCGTGATTTTGGTGAACTATTAGGTTACGCACCTGGTAATGTTGCTGTTTACTCGTCTGACTACGACTCTGCCGACGAAAGCATTTACCCCAACCGCAGTGCCTATCGCAGTTATTTAGATGGCATTTATATGGGCTATAAATGGCAATGCGTTGAATTTGCTAGGCGTTGGATGTATCTCAATCATGGTTATATTTTTGATGACATAGCCATGGCTTACGATATTTTCGAGCTACGCTCAGTACGTGACGTTAACAGCCAAAATAGACTCCCCTTACAAGCATTTAAAAATGGCGCAAAGCATCACCCTCAAGTTGGTAGTTTACTTATTTGGGAAGAAGGCGGCGAGTTTGAAGAAACCGGCCATGTTGCCATTGTAGTAGAAGTTCACCCTGATAAAATTCGTCTTGCTGAGCAAAATGTTGGCCATCAAACATGGCCACAAGGTCAAAATTGGTGCCGCGAGCTTAAAGCTAAAATAACCAAAGATGGCGACTATTGGATTGAATGCTCTTATAACGATGCAACTATTTTAGGCTGGATGACCCAAACTGATCAAATTGAACACGCAGAACCTACCGCTGAAATAAACACCGATTTATTTACAATAAAATCTAATTACATTGCCGATACAGGCCAAGCAGCAAAGTCATGGTTAAATATTGCTAATGATGACGAAGCCGCCTATGTAGATATGATGCAAGGCCACAAGCTTACTTCAAATGCAGAGGATCAACATAGCTACTTTACTATTTCACACACAGCCCAACAAACTATTGAGCACGCCACCAATGAGCTGCATGGCTTATTTATGCATGCCACCGACTATGTGTTACAGCACCCTGAGCTATTAAAAAAGTTTAATTTACCTGAAGTAGTACTCAATAAAATTCGTCAATCGTGGGATAACCGCTTAAACCAATTGATCACCAGTCGCTTTGACTTTGCACTAACCCCTGCAGGCTTAAAAGTGTATGAATACAACTGCGACTCCGCTTCGTGTTATATGGAAAGCGGTAAAGTTCAGGGTAAGTGGGCAAAGCACTTTGGAGTTAAAACGGGTATTGATGCAGGGCAAGATTTATTTAAAGACTTAGTAAAAGCATGGCGAAAAAGTGAAGTAAAAGGTTTAGTTCATATTCTTCAAGATGACGACCCAGAAGAGCATTACCATGCTTTATTTATGAAAGAAACAATTGCGGCAGCAGGCTTTGAGTGCAAAATTATTATTGGTTTAAGTACTCTGTCTTGGGACGACTTTGGCAATATAATTGATGCCGATGGCAATAAACTTAATTACGTATGGAAAACCTGGTCGTGGGAAACAGCACTTGAGCAAATTCGTGATGAATGCGAGGCTGATCAAGCTCAAAATCATAATTTTGAGCCGCAATGGCAAGCAGGCGCAACCCCGCGGTTGGCTGATGTATTATTGCGTAAAAATGTCATGGTTTTTGAACCATTATGGACACTGATCCCCAGTAATAAAGCAATCTTACCTGTACTGTGGAGTTTATTTCCTAATCATAAATATTTGCTCAATACCGCGTTTGAGCTCAGTGATGAATTATTACAAACCGGCTATGTAGTAAAACCCATTGTTGGCCGCTGTGGAGCAAATATTCAACTAGTCGATCAGCAACAACAAACCATTGAGGAAACCGCCGGACACTTTGCATCCCAAGAGCAAATATATCAGCAATTATTTGCGCTACCAAAAGTAGACGATTACTTTGTACAAATATGCAGTTTTACCACAGCAGGTAAATATTCTGGTGCGGGTGTGCGAGTCGATAAAAGCATGATTATTAATGGCCATAGTGACTGTATGGCACTGCGAATTGAGTAACTCGTAAAATTAATAAACAGCACTTTGTAGGGCTTAGCAATTAAATATAATAGTTAAGCCCTTTAACTATTATATTTATTACACTGTGCATAATTTACAAAAAAGTGCACAGTTTTCAAATATGTAATACTTAACATCACTTCCCCCTCAAATTAAAACCTCTATCTATTTGTATATAAACAACTTTATTTTTATTTACTTCTCGGCATGGCGATTGCTTTAAATAAAGTAAAGTATGTTCATATAGTAATTAATGGGCAAAATAATTAAGTAGGAGAAATTATGAGTAATAGTAACAAAACAGCTAAATTTACCGCTCCAGGTATGAGTAACGATTCAGCAGAAAAAACTATCGCTACGCTCGACAACCGTATGGTTGCGCTAATTGACTTACAACTTACCCTTAAACATATTCACTGGAACGTGGTTGGTCCTAATTTTATTGGCGTGCATGAAATGCTAGACCCACAAGTTGCGGTTGTACGCGAAATGACAGACACCATCGCAGAGCGTATTGCAACGCTAGGTGGCGTACCTGTTGGTACGCCAAAATCAATTGTTGATCGCCGTACATGGGATGAGTACTCAATTGGTAAAGCCCTCGTTACCGAGCATTTAAGTGCACTCGATAATGTGTATAGCGGTATTAATAGCGATCATCGTAAAGCCATAGATACGCTTGCTGATCTTGATCCGGTTTCTGAGGACATGATCACCAGCCAATTAGCCGAGCTAGAGCAATTTCAATGGTTTATTCGTGCTCATCTTGAATCATCAACAGGTGAACTACAAAAGTAGATCCACTGTTATAACTGGCATAAATAACTAAATATTTATTGTTAGTTGATAATTTAAAATTAAGAAAAGCCCGCATTATTTAATAATGCGGGCTTTTTAAGTGCTAATAACTTAATAAAATAATAACCTTCTAAGCTAATTACACGTCTACGTAGCAAAATATCTGCATTTTGCTCTTAAAAAGTTTCCCCCCCAAGTAGCCACTAAATAATGGCGCGCTCAGCAAACGAATTAAAAATAAAGTACCTAAAAATTGGCAAACCAAAGCACATCATCAACACAATTACCCAAACAGCGTAAACAACTATAAGTTAACTAACGAATTTCGTATTTCTAAAACATACAGTAACTTTCGTGACATTGACTCGTTTTCAAATGCACTTGGTGCAAAATGCAACCTTACCGAACGCATCAAAATTTCTGGTGAAGTTGTATCGCCAGAAAGCATAAGACCTGACTCAGAGTTCACATTACGTTCAATCGAAAAAATCGACGTTTGAAGCAAGTAGCGGTGTTGATTTAGCAAACCATTTATATAATGGTGCATTTTCACAAGACGGCACTGTTTATGGTAATAACTACCGTGATGACAGAGGCCAGTTAGACTTTTCTGCAAGTTGGGACATTAACGAAAATGTTACCCTAGTAGGTAACGCAACAAACTTAACCGGTGAACCTTCAATCTACCTATCTGAACTAGGTGGTGCTTGGAAGTACACTGAGGCGGATCGCCGTTATAGCTTAGGCATTCGCGCTAAATTTTAATTTTCCCTGGAAACTAAAGCCTGCTTTTATGCAGGCTTTTTTATGCCTATACAAAAGTAGCTTTATATTGCATAAAAAACCCTCTCCCTAGCTATACTTATCTTAATATAAAACTTAATATCAAAGAGCAATTACTATTAATAAGGAAAGGTAGTGCTGTCGCGTTTATATAATTTTATGCCTGGTTTAAATACTTTACTTCATTATGAACGACAATGGTTTGCTGATGATTTAAGAGCGGCATTATCGGTTGCCGCCGTAGCGCTACCCGTTGCTATTGCTTATGCACAGTTAACCGGCGTTAATGCTGCTGTAGGGCTGTATTCTTGCATACTACCTATGATGCTATATGCGCTTTTTGGCACCTCAAAACAATTAATAGTTGGCCCCGATGCCGCAACCTGTGCGGTTATAGCAGCAGTAGTAACCCCGCTTGCCGCAGGCGACAGTTTTAAGCACTGGCAGCTAGTTGTCACCATGACCGCCATGACCGGCTTTTGGTGTTTTATAGCCAGTAAATTTAAATTAGGCGTATTAGCAGACTTTTTATCTAAACCAATTTTAATGGGTTTATTAAACGGCGTAGCCATTACTATTATTGTGGGTCAGTTTTCTAAAGTATTTGGTTTTACCTTTGATGAAAGATACCTACTTGAACGCTTAGGTGGTGTGCCTACTTATTTATCACAAACCCATATTCCCACCTTATTGATGGCCTTATTTACTGTGGTTATTTACTTTGTTATGAAGCGACTAAAGCCTACGTGGCCGGCATCAATGTTTGCCATTACCTTGGGCGCAATATCAGTGTGGCTTTTTAATTTAGAGCAATTTAATATTAAAACCATAGGCACAGTAACCGGTGGGCTGCCGGTATTTAACACCCCAGTATTTGATATTGGTATTATTCGTGAACTAGTTGTACCGGCACTTAACTTAGCCATAGTGAGCTTTGTAAGTATGATGCTAACCGCGCGTAGTTTTGCCGCAAAAAATGGCTACGACATAGATGCCGATAAAGAATTTAGAGCCCTAGGTATTGCCAATTTCGCCTCTGCATTGTCGCAAGGCTTTGCCGTTAGTGGCGCCGACTCTCGCACCGCGGTTAACGACGCTAATGGCGGTAAAACGCAATTAGTGTCGATTATAGCCGCCACTATTATTGCTATAATTGCTATTTTTTTAACTGCCCCGCTAGAGTTTATACCTAGTGCAGCACTCGGTGTGGTACTTATTATTGCCTCTGTGCATTTGTTAGATTTAAAAGCGGTATGGCAACTAAAGTTTAAAGATAAACAGGCCTTTTACCTTGCCTTAGCCACCTTGTTTGCAGTGCTGTTTATAGGTGTTATTCCGGGGATTACACTTGCTGTATTACTGGGTTTGTTTCAATTTATTCGCACCGTAATGCGCCCTACCGACAATATATTAGGCGTAGATATAAAAGGCGTGGTAAGAAGCTTAGACGCCACCGATAAGGCAAAAGCCGTGCAAGGGGTATTTATTTACCGCTTTAATTCGCCATTAACTTACTTTAATGCCAGTTACTTTAAACGCAGATTACTTGAGCAATACGCAAAACAAAAAGACGATACCCAATGCGTTATTATTGATGCCGTACCTTGCTTTACCCATTTAGATTTAAGCGTTATGGCCATGCTTGCCGATTTAAACGTTATATTTAAAAAGCGCGGCATTAGCCTTGAGCTAGCCGGCAGAAAACGCCAGCTCTTATCCTGGTTTGAAATTGCCGGAATGGTATCGGGTAAAAATGGTATTTATGTTCACTCCGATCTCTATGTTGCGCTACAAAAAAATAGCGTAAGCCAGCCTACCGACGAAGTCGCCTTATTTGAAGCTCATACCAATGAGGCAAAACCCGAGCCGCTATAAACACAAAAAGGCTTACAACACATAGTTGTAAGCCTTTTTATACTAAAAACTTAGTAACTTAAATTACTGTGAATGAACCATTTGTTCAAACTTCATGCCGGTTAATTTAGTAATTACTTTAATCACATAAAAGAAAATACCAATCATTGCCAACATAGACGGAATAGCAATTATAGGGTAACTGAGCAAGGTCATTTCGCCAAGTTGCTCGTTAAACTCAACCGTACCCGCAGGGCTGGTCACTATCCACTTAGCAAGTACGTAATTCATGGTTGATGAAAAAGCAAAAGTAAGCGCTAAAATATAATTAGCCTTGGTAATTTGCTGTTTAAAACGCTGGGTATTACCGCGCGCATCTAACGTATCGTAAATTACATCTAACTTAAATAAAATCGAGTTTAACAGCACTTTTGCCAGCAATGGCTTACCAAAAAAGCCCGACATTAAAACAGTAAGGCCAATAATACCCGGTATAGCCGCTTCTTTTATTGCCAACCACTCCACATTAAGCTCAAACAGCGCTATGCCACCCGTTAATAAAGTACTTAAAAAACCTAATAATGAAATAAAATTTAACGAGCGTGCTTTAATAAAATCATAAATACCGTAACCCACAGGAAATATAAGCGCGACAATTAACCCTACAACAGTTCCTAAATACTCAGGCCCCGAAAACTTCATTAAAATAATTGAAGGCACTATAATATTAAAAACGACCTCAAATAATGGATTGTTTTTTTTACCTTTACTGTTATTTTGACCACTGGTTGTCATTCGTTACTTCCATTAATATATTATTGCTAAGACGAAAAGAGCACCTCTTCGCTACTGCCAAAGGCTATAATACTCGCAATACCTTCGCCATTCTAGCTTGTCGTTTTTGTATTGATTAAAAAGCTGAAAGAGAGCTATTATTTTTTGTGTATAAGTACACAAACAGCCCATTTATTAGGCCGGCAAACTCATATCAATACCAGGTAAAGCCACCATCTGATCGCTAATAAGGCGGCGAATGTCACGAATTATTGGCTGCTCGTTTTCAACTACTTGCTGCGATATAGCCACATAACCATGCCACGAAACATTATAGCCATGAGCAATGCGCGCCACTTCTTGTGGTTGAAACCCTTTTAATAACGGCTCTGGCACATAACCCCAACCTAGCTTGTCGCGTATTGCATCTCTAATTAACTCAAAGCTACTTAACGCAATATCGTAACGCTCAGATACATTAGTTTGAATGTCACTTTGGCTTAAATCTAAATAAGCAATTTGCGGCACACTGGCTAAGTCTTCATTACTTACATAACGCATTTGCGTTAACGGATGATCTTTGGCAATAACCATATGCAATGCCACCCAGCCCAAAACCTGTAAAGGTAGCTGAGTATTTGCATACAAGCTCTGATCTAAACAGCAAGCTAAGTCCATAAAGCCCTCTTCAACCATTTGTTGCAACGCATTTGCACTGGCATAGTGCATTTCTAACGATATACCAGGGTAGCGCTTGCGAATACTGCGAATTATTTCGCGCCAAAAGGCTTCGGGTAAAGCGTCATCACGGCCAATAACCAAGCGGTGTGGCAGTTGCTCGTCATCGTGCAAGCAGCGGTGCTTAATGCTCTCAGCAAGGTTAATTAAGCGAATGCTATCGTCTATAATTTTTTCACCCGCGGGGGCCAATTGCATACTATTGCCAGTACGAATAAATAGCGCAGTACCCAACTGATCCTCTAGTGTCGATAGCGCCATACTCATAGTGCTACGATTAACCGACAAGCGCGCTGCTGCCTTAGCAATAGAGCCAGTTTGTGCAATCATCACAAAGTACTGTAGCGACTCTAACTTCATCAAGCCCCCTTAGTGTCAATTTTTTTGACTCTGAGTAATTATAGTATAAAAATAATAAGCAGTATTATACGCACAATGTTTTAGTATTAAGAGCAGGAAAAATGCATTGGATATATTTAATAATAGCTGTAACTCTTGAAGTTATAGGTACAACAGTAATGAAGTGGCTGGTAAACGAAGACCAGTTACTATTAGGTAGCTTATTTGTAACTTTAATGGTTGGCTTAGCTTACCTTGCTCTTAGCCAGGCCACCAGCAAAATTCCTATCGCACTTGCTAACGCCTTCTGGGAAGGTTTGGGCATGATATTAATTGCATCTGTGTCATTTGTATTTTTAGGCGAAGCTATTTCTATTGGGCAAATGTTTGCACTTTTATTAGCTATTATCGGCATTGTTATAATTAACAGCGGCCACGCTATGCAAAATCAAGAGCAAAAACAATGACAGTGTATTGGCTTTATATTCTTGGATCAGTAATTTTTGACATTGCCGCCAACGTATTTTTAGAAATGTCGCACGGGTTTAAGCACAAACGTTTTGGCATACTTGCCATTGTTTTTATTATGGCCGCGTTTGCCTTGCTTACCCTTGCTGTGCAAGGCATCCCACTGTTTATTGCCTACGCCACCTGGGGAGCCCTTTCAATTAGCGGCACTGCGCTGGCAACTTGGTTGTTGTTTGGTCATAAATTAAACTGGGTTGTTTGTTTTGGTTTAGCCGTACTTATTTTATCTATTGTGACAATGCAATTAGTTGGCCCCGCGTAAATACACCTTATTAAAAACTAGCTAAAGTGCTCTGCAGTTCAAGCTAGTTCTTCCTGCAGTTTTGTTTTGCCTCAGTTAACTTTACTTTAGGCTAAACTTCTAACTTAGTTGACTATTTTATAGCGCAACGCTATAACTTGTAACACGTTGCGCTGTGCCAACCTACAAAGTAGTAAATAAAAACTTAAAAGCGCACCGCTTGCTTAAGCTATCACTAGTTTAGGTTTGGCATTATTATACTTATTACCTTGAGGCATTTATGTTCAAGCAACTACAAGAAAAACATCAGCTTTCTATACTGCTTATACTCAGTATTGTGTCTGTATTTGGTATTACGCCATTTATTATTATTCGTTTTATAGAAAATAACATAGTCGCAGCGCTAATTGACTTAGCCATTGTAAGCGGTATTTTAACCTTGGTCGGTTATGCCCATTACACTAAAAAGCCGCGTGTTATTAGCGCCGTTATTGCATTGCTTGTTAATATTAGCGTTATCGCTATTATAATTACCAACGGCATTAACAGCATGCTATGGATTTATCCGGTAGTAGCCGTTACGTTTTTTTTAGTAAAGCCAATAGAAGCACTCATACTCACCCTAAGCAATGTGGCAATTATTGCGAGCATACCTAATTTATTCGATGTTATACCGCTAAACTCTTACTTTACAACCAACTTAATGCTAGCTGCCTGTGCTTTTGTATATGCCTCTTTTGGCAACAAGCAGCTTGCTTTACTTGCAGAACTAAACAGTACAGATCCTTTAACTGGGGCATTAAATCGCCGTGCGCTTAACGACGATACACTAGCCGCCATTTCGCGAGCAGAGCGTTATAACAGCACTTATTTATTAGCGTTTTTAGACTTAGACTTTTTCAAAAAGGTAAACGACGATTTCGGCCACGCCGAAGGAGACAGAGTACTAAAGCAGTTAGTGTCAATTACCAATTCACATATAAGAGAATCAGATAAGCTATACCGCTTTGGTGGCGAAGAGTTTGTGTTAATAATTCCCGAAATCCCGCCCAAAGAGCAAGTTAGCTTTATAAACAAGCTACGCGAAACAATAAAAAACGAGTTAAAAACACCTGCAGGTAACTCAGTTACTGTATCTTTTGGTGTTGCAGCTTGGGTACCGGGCACCACAGTTGCTAGCTGGTTTAAACGCGCAGACGATGCTATGTATCAAGCAAAAGAACAAGGCCGCGACTGCGCCGTATTTAGTAAAGATTCAAACTTTGAAATAAGTAAGCCAAACTAACCACTTGGCTAAGTGCGGCTTTACCCATTATTTATCTTTGTTTAGCAGCGCCTTTAAATCGGCAAACGGATTATGTGTAGCCGCCACCACTTTTTGCTCTGTAGTACCGCCGTACAACACATATTCGTGATATTTATTATGCTCATTATCATGGCAATAAATACACAATAACTCCCAGTTACTACCATCATCAGGGTTATTATTATGGTCATGATCAATATGATGCACCGTTAACTCTCGTAAATTAGAATACTCAAACTCACGAGCACAGCGCCCACATACCCAAGGGTACAATCTTAACGCTTTAATTCGATAACCTTCTTCTTGCCGCTGATAAGCCTGCATACCACTCGTGGTTTTACTCATTAACTTATTACTACCGTCTTTTTACAATAAGCCCAGATTAGCCTTTAAAAATCACTTTGAATAGCGCCTTTTATTTTAACCCTGTTGTTGCTCACCTAAAAGCTTGGGTATAATGAGCACTTATGGCTGTATTTGTTAGCCTACAACTTGGATAAAACAATGAAAAAACTCTCTGCAGTGCAAATAAAACAGCAAGCGCTTGTCCTTAATATTGCCGATACACTCGAAAAACAAGGCCTAGCAGAGCTCCCTGGTATGCTGCAATGCTGGTTTGACGTTCAATATCACTTATTCCCTGGCTCCTTACTACTGTGCTTTCAATTTGACAGCGAGCAAGCCTTAGCTGCAGCAAAACCAGAGTTACTAAAATGGCAAAAACGCTTAAGCGCAGCCATGCTTAAAAAAGGCGTTATTTTAAAAGATATGCGTAAACATTTAGTATTTACATTAGAAGCACCCGATAGCTAAATCAGGTTTATTACCGAGGATAAAAATAAAAAGTAGATTCGGGGATTAAATCCCCCGGCTATAAAGTATAAAGCCCACGGGTGTTTTTAGCGTTTTCAAGATTAAACTGATTTACATGCTCAATCAGCTCTGGAAAAAATGCTAAAAACACAGCATTTAATTCATCATAATGCTTTGCTATATCATCAACAGCGCCAGTAAAGGTGTTAGTAAAGCGAATGCGTTTGGCTATATTATCAAGTGCTAGGCCCACCCCATCAAGGGTTTCGTACTCTTTAAACCAATCGTTATCGGTCATGTGTTTTACAACATGCTGCATTCGCGGCGGCATTACAGGCATACGCTTATCTAAAAGCGCAAAGCTAGTTTGTTTAAAGTCGTTTAATGGCTGTAGATTATATTTTTGCCAATGCATAATTAAAAAGTGATCAAACACCACATCAATAGCCACCCCTGCAAAACGCCTACGCTTAGGTGAAAAATACTGTTTAGCCTCTTTAACTATAGGGTGAGAGTCAGTAAATTTATCTACCAAATAGTGATTATCGAGCGCATTTTTTACCGTTATAGGTACCTGGTTTAAATGCCGCTGACCACCAAAGTCGCCCAGCAAATTACCAAAGTGCGAATCGGCCGTAGGCTGTGCTAAATAAAGATGAGCTAAATAATTCAACGTGTTCTCAGATTTGGTTAATACCGTTTAGATAATAACGCAGTTGTAGATGAAATTCATACAAAGGAAAAGTGAAAGGCTTTAAGCTTCAAGGAAGTAATATTTTAGTTCGTGATTTTTTCAGCAATAAAACACAGGCTCCTGCGCTCCCCATAAAAAAGACAACTACAAACCTGCTCCCCCTATCCAATTACAATTGTGTTTGATTAATTCAGTAAAGAGTCAGCCTTATTTTGCTATCAATGTTGCTGTATTTTTCGGTACTGCATGAGTCATAAAACGCCTTGCTTAACCTTAACTATTAAACCTGAACTCTGGTTAAGAGATTCACTTACGTATTGAATCATATTTATATTTAATTTTATTTTCTCTAGCCAGAGGTTTTCAGTGAAAACAAGGCTAATTTACGCGTCAATAGCTGGCCTATTGCAAGAAAACTCAACGCAGTTAGCGCTGAAAATAGCTGCTTGAGATAAGTTTATTATCCGAAGCTCAGGTTATTAAGCTCACAGAGGCACAACACGTTATGACAACTACTTTTTTAAGCCAATTACAGCAAGTCGCACTGCAACAAGCCCTTATCAGCACCAAGCTTCTAAACAGTTATACATTAAAGAGTAATAACGCACCATCGCCCAAGCAACAAGCCTATAGCTTAATTGCTGTCGCGCTATACCGCTTTAATCTACAAAAAATAAAATGGTCATCTTTTTTAAAAACAGCCATAAATACAGCAAACAACACATGCCAATGGTTAGCCACCGAACTTGTAAGGTGCCAACAAGACTATAAAGCCCAATCTCATGACACTGTAATTAGCGAACAAAGTGCATTCATTAATGGTATTTTTAGCGAAGAACTCGTTTATATTGATGGTTTACTGGGGGTTGAAGCGTAAGCTAACTTAAGCTTATTAAAGCAATTATGTGAACTGTCGGATGGCGCGACTGCGCCGCTTATCCGACCTACGCTATTTGCGTTGTAAGGCGAAAGTTAAGTGCTTTCATCACTTTAAAAATAGTTTCCCAACGTGGTTTGGTTTTACCATTAACTGCTTTATATAAGCTTTCACGGTTTAACCCTGTTGCTTTAGCAATATCACTCACGCCATGCTTTTTAACTAATAAGCCAAGTGCTTCAATAAAGGTATTTGGATCATCATCAGCTAAACACTCTTCTAAAAATGTATTAATTTCTTGCTGTGTTTCCATATAATCAAACGGATTAAAATCTGATGTTTGTAGCGCCATAATAATTACTCCAATTCACTTAAAAGGGCTTTTGCTTTGGTAATGTCTTTGCCTTGTGTGCCTTTGTGTCCACCATTGAGTAGTAAAATAACTTCACCGCCTCTAATTATGTAATAAACACGATAGCCTTTCCCTACGAAAATTCGCATTTCAAATATGCCACCACCAACAGATTCACTATCGCCAAAGTTACCATTTATAGCACGTGTAATACGTTTAGCTATTGCCATAAAAGCTTGACGATCTTTGAGCTTTTTAAGCCATTTATCGAACTCGTCGGTTTTCTTAATACGATATTTCATAAAACAATTGTAGCCCAAAGGCTACATGCGTGCAATTTTATTTAAGGGATACCGAATTTTGATTTAACAATCAACGCGGCAGCAAGCTAAACGCCTACAATAAATAATACATACTCTTGGCTTTTAAGCGAGTAAGTATATTTGGGATTTGTTGGGTTTCGTTTCACTCAACCCAACCTACGTAAGCATTAAAATTACGAAAAACATACACACAAAAAAGCCGTTGCAGCAATGCAACGGCTTTTTAAATTTTTATAAATTCCCAAACTATAACGGGACTTACTTACCATCAAAGATTAAAAATTATTAATCTCTGCTGTCATGCTCTAATTAAGTTTGTGAATCGGCCTTTAAAAACAAAGAGCTACAACAAAACAATATTTCAATTAAGTTTGTGACTAGAAAGTAAACTCCACTCAATTTGTTCTTCTTAATTTTAATTAAGTTTGTGACTAATTCACCGTATTAAAATTCAAGTTATATTTTCTAATTGCTTGAATGTTAGCCTAAATACTTTATGATTAAATTTCATACAAATGTATAAGCTCAATAAAAGGATTTAAGTAATGATTTCATTTTTAAGTTTATTTTTAGGTTTTGCATTAATAGGTCTAGTTTGTACTTTGTTTGGTGTAATTTTAAGCCTATTTATGGGGTTACTTGGATTAACTACAAAAAAACTGAGTTTTTCTGACTCAGTAGAAGCATCAATGAGTTCACTTCAACCCGCTTTTATAACCGCAGCAATTCTAGTTATTCCTAGTTGTTTAACACTACTTAGGCCAGCAAGCGACATACCCGATTTTCTGTACTACGAAGATAGATTTGGTAAGAATAATGACACTACCAGCGGATTTTTCTTATTTATGTACATCTTTTCCGCTGTATTTATCATTTTATATATTTCAAAAATAAAGAGTTATTTTTAAATGTTGAGTTATTATTGATTACCTCACCATATCTTAAAAATATCATATTAAAATTCATAGTAATAATTCAAAAATATAGCGAATAAAATGAAAACTAATACAAAGCAAGTGACACACATTTGTTTAATTGGAGAAGATCCAACAGCTAATCTCACGCCCATTATTGATAAAGATATCCCTAGTGATAGAGTCATCATTGCTCATGAGAAGCATCAACAAGAGCAAGTTGAACAACTTAAAAAAGTGATTCAAACCAGAGGTTATAAAGTTGATAAATGGTTATTACCAACAACATTTAATACTGAAGAAATTAAATTAAATTTCATGCAACTATTTGAACAAGAGAACACTCACCCAAGTGATACTTGGCTAAATGCGAGCAATGGTTCTCGCTATCAAATACTGGCCGCATATGAGGTCGCAAGAGCGTATGATTCCAAAATTTATATTGTTGAACCAAAATACGATGCACTATGTTGGCTCTCACCTGAAAATAGAGAAATGACACCCGTTGCTGATAAAATTAAATTACATGAATTCCTTTCTGTTAATGGCTTTACTTTAACATCACAACAAAATAAGAATGGAGTATCTCTCGACCTAAGAGCAATAGGCGAAAACTGGCTAAAGCAAGCAGATAAACTACAAACAGGACTAGCTAAACTTAATTACCTTGCACAATTTACCCATGGCGATACTTTTATAGGCAAGGAGCAAGATATTGCAATGCTAAATGATGAATCATTACAGTGGTTACTTAATGATTTAGAAATTTTAGATCTAATTAAAGTTGATGGTAAATCTGTACACTTTCAAAATGAAAAAACGCGTTTTTTTGCTAACGGTGGTTGGCTTGAAGAAATCACATTTAGCTATATCCGTAGTTTAAGTAGTGAAATACCTGAGCTACAAGATAATGGCCATAGTGTTGAAATTGAACGTTCAATCAATGGAAAAACAATTAAAAATGAATTAGATGTTGTTGCGCTAGTAAACAACAAGCTTCATGTTATTGAATGTAAAACTAAAAAATTTAAAAATGGAGAAGGCTCCAACATGCTATATAAAATAGACTCGCTAGCTGAACGTTTAGGGGGATTAAAATGCAAGGCAGCCCTTGTCACTTTTTTTCCATTAAACAAAAGTGAACTAGCAAGGGCAAACGAGCTTAATATCGAAATTTTTGTCGGAACAAGCTTGAAGCTTTTAAAGAACAACATCAAAAACTGGCTACAAAAATAAAGCTAGATAGTCCCCCTAAAAATAGGTTTATTTATATAAGGACTGTAGTAACTTAGACTTTTTCCTCAGTTCCATATATAGAGGCTGGTAAATCAAATATTTTATTAAACATAGATAAAAATGTTCTATTTTTCCTTGGGTCACTATCAAATAATTTTGAATTACAAAAGATTACCTCATCATTCTCACCAAAAAATATATCTAAGTCTGAGTATGCATCGTTTGTAAATTGAATTATCTCTCGTTGTTCAAAATATCTAATATCTATATCTTCTACAATCTTTGACTTTTCAAATATTGTTATTCGTCTCAAGTAAACATTATTCTGCAATTCCTTAACTAATGTCCCATTATTTGATAATAATAAAGACTTATTTATTGCTGAAGAGCGCATCACGGCCCAACTATTTGAAGCTCCTAACCATAAATCACCATCCCATTCAATCTTCTGGTCTTCATGCACAGTATCGATACGTGATGAGCGAGGATTGGTATCTTTCCAATTTTTAGACGTTGGAAAAAACAAATGCATACAGTCCCCAATATAATGTGCACCTCTAGCTGTAGCTTTTCTTATTTTTGGGGATTGATTGCGATCATATAAGATGCTGACTAATAAGAACCTACCTTTCCAGTAGTCTCTAAAATTAGGGCTGCCATCTTCAGAGGTAACTGCATTATACAATTGTATTGGTAACAAATTATTAGCAATTTTCACTTCTAAATTTGAATTTGGAATAAATAATTTCACACCTGAACTATCAACTTCAGTTACTTGAACTACAACAAAGTCTCCTGTAACGCATGAGCTATTATCTAAATTGAATAAAGATAGCACTTGCAGTATTTCTTGAAAAATTTCATCATCTCCTTCAAAAACATTAAGACTAAATTTCTCAACCGCGTTACGGATTAAATCATTTTGAGAATCTAACACTTCCCTTTTATTTTGGTTTGATAATATTTTATTATTTAAGTTTTCAATTACTTCAAGAATATACTTTCTTTTAATTTTATTTGATATTTCGGTACAAAGGTGGGATTTAGGTACACTTTTACAAAATGCTAGACCACTAAACAGAACTCGAATTTTTCGATGGGATTTTAATTTATCATTTATATTTTGAGTATCAATATATGAAATTATAGACAATAAGTAATTTGAAAATAGTAAGTAAACTTCATCACTAATGCTTGTATTAGCCAACTCCTTAACATACTTAGCCATATTAGTAAGAGTTATGAGACAAGTTGGCCATTTAAGTTCAGCTAAAGGCATTTCTTTAATTATTATGACAATATTATTGACCTCACTAGGGTCTATTTCTTGAATCACATCCAGTGTAGAAATCACTTTATTAAACTCTCCATCTCCAAGATAGTTTATGAATCTTCCTGTAAGTTTAAGAGAACTCCTCCACTCCTCAATTAAATTGCTATCACTTAAATTAAAGTGATTAGACCTTATATTTAAAATCCAATAGGTAAGAGTTCTTGCTTTATACCAAGCTATAACTCCATTAAATTCATTATCATCTGCTATATTTTTTTTTGACAATAAATCAAGGAAAGGCTGAAGAATCTCGCCCTCACACTTTTGAATGGTTATTGTATTTGGCGCGACTTGAAAATTCTTGGACGCAAGTGAGCTAGATAGCTTTCTTAGCACCTTTGCAACTTGAATATACTCTTTAGTATCAGAGAATTGATACGAATTGAGAGTTTGTAATAAACTGTGCCATTTAATGTTTAACTCTTCTAAATCAATAAGGTTCCTATTTGAATATAGTCTAGATAATTCATGAAATACGATGGAGTGTAGCTCTATTTTTTCATTTTTATCTATAGTGACAATACGATTAGATTGAGTATTGTCACTTATAACATTCCACTTTTGTAATCTATCGTTTAAAGAGGTAACACTATTAAAGACTTCAACTATTAGGCTTAAGTTTAAAGGCACATTTTTGTTATGCGGTATATCTGAAAACAGTCCTAATTCATCATTGTAAGAATATGCATATCGGTATTTATTTATTTCTGTCTTTAATCGTGAACGAATATCAGATAAAGCGGCTCTAACTTTTAAATCAATATACCTAATGTTACCAAAAACAGAAAAGTATTCGACTATATTGGCAAGCCCACGTATCAATTCATTTAAATTATCAGCTCCAACCATATCTCTTATATAAGTAGGTTTCTCATTTGTCTGCCTTATAAAAAACAGTAAAAAAATTTCAAAGGACTTCTTGTTAATACTATCGAATTCCAAGCATTCATTTTTATCTAAAAGCTTTGTTTTATTAATCCAATTTAATAATCCAGTAATTTCACTAACTGACCAATATCCAACATCAAATTCTCTAAGATAAGCTGCACTTTTAAAACAATCTAAAGCTAGTGAAATATTTCTCATAAATAAATGACTATTGCTTTCATTATTCTCACATGTCGACAATATCGGTTTTACATGCCTATATATTACTTCTAGATCATTCCGTATAATTTTGTATAAATCATCTGATTCAGATACTAAAGATTTAACATGATCTTTTAATACTAAATAACGCTCCTGGTGTTCATCTGTTATGACATAAAGCATCGTCCCTCGTTTCGCTAGTTTTTCAAAAGGCTCTACCCTCTCTTCATCAAGGTAATACCACTCAGATTCAGATATCTTATCAAAACAAGCTAATATATATATTGATTGTTTAACCTTCCGTTCATCCCCCATGCCTATAAATAATCGTTCACAGGCTCCATTGTATTTTTTTATTTTTTCTGTAACATATTTTTCTATCAGCTCTTTTTGATTACTTGCATTAGTGTTTATAACTTCAGGAATACTTAATAACTCTTCAAACGATCTATTCTTAAATAAATTTAAAAGAAACCAACATCTCTCTCTAGTAGAGTTTGGCAACCTCATTATTTTTCCATTTGGTCCGTTACATAAGAAACTGGCTATTTTCTTTATTTGGACCTGTTTAAATGAATCTCTATTAGTAATTTTAAAGTCTACAACTTTAGACTTCAGAAATTTTTTTATTTCTAATAATGCGCTATCTGAATTAAGTGAATTATTTTGTTCCCACTCATGAATTACATTAGCCACAAACCCTATTGATTCTAACTCTTCCAAACTCCCTATTTCAAATGGTCGTTTCAAACCTGCGAGAATATATTCGGGTTGTAGTGGTACAGTGATTTTGGCCACCCATTAAGAAAGAAATGTTATGCTAATAAGCATACAAATTTGGGTGAAAAAATGAAGAAATTAAAACGTGCAACATATTCTGCGGCAATCAAATTAGAAACAGCTCAGCTTGTAGTCGACCAAGGTTACACGCAAGAAGATGCAGCCAAGGCTATGGGTGTTGGTAAATCAACTGTAAGTAAGTGGGTTACTCAATTAAAGCAAGAACGGAATGGCCAAGCACCATCCGCTTCACCAATGACGCCCGAACAGATTGAAATTCGTGAACTTAAAAAGCAAATCCAACGCATTGAATTAGAAAAGGATATATTAAAAAAGGCTACCGCTCTCTTGATGTCCGACTCCCTGAACAATTCTCGTTAATCGAGAAATTAAATCAACGAGAGCGCTACCCTATTAGCGTGTTATGCAACGTATTCAATGTGCATCGCAGCAGCTATAAATATTGGGCTATACGGGATACAACGCCTACACCTGAGCAAGTAAGGTTAGAAGCAGAGGTTAAAGCCATACATAGAATGAGTGGAGGCTCGGCAGGTGCAAGGACAATCGCTACAATAGCAACGAATAATGACTTTGAATTAAGCCGTTATCGTGCCGCTAAGCTGATGGTTAAACTAAAATTAGAGAGCTGCCAAGTACCACAACATCAATATAAACGTGGTGGTAATGAGCATCTTGAAATCCCAAATTTGCTAGATAGGCAGTTTGATGTTGTTGAACCGAATACTGTGTGGTGTGGTGATGTGACGTATCTTTGGACAGGCAATCGCTGGGCTTATTTAGCGGTCGTTATCGATTTATTTGCGCGTAAAGTCGTTGGTTGGGCAATGTCGTTGTCGCCAGATACTAATTTAACGCTAAAAGCGCTTGAACTCGCGTATGAAAGCAGAGGAAAACCGACAGGACTGATGTTCCATTCAGACCAAGGTAGTCATTATACAAGCTTAAAATTTCGCCAACGTTTATGGCGCTATAAAATTACGCAAAGCATGAGTAGGCGTGGAAACTGTTGGGATAATGCGCCAATGGAGCGATTTTTTAGAAGCTTTAAGACGGAATGGATGCCAAAGGTTGGATATGGAAATTTTATAGATGCTAAATATAGCGTTAGTGATTATATCAACGGATATTACAACAACGTTAGGCCGCATCATTATAATGCAGGTTTAGCACCAAATGAATCTGAGATTAGATACAAAGATTCTAAAACTGTGGCCAAATTTTATTGACCACTACAAAAGGAATAGTTTTTGAGACAAATCGAGTTTTAATATGCGGTGTAAAGCAACATGCTTGAATATGGTTTGACTACGTTTAAAGTCTAATGACATTACTTTGCCAGTATTTAAGATGTGCTTTTTCAATGATGCGAAAGGATTTCCTACCCAGAAATCTTCAAATATTTCAACAAACTCAAGTTTTTCACTATCTGAAACAATGGCAGTAGCCTCAGTAGTAAACCAATCTATATTCCAAGCAAGTTCTTTGGTGGCATCTTGCTCAGTAATTACAGAATAATCGCCAACATGCTCTTCACTGTAAACTTGTTCTATATGAAATTTTTGCCAAACTCGATAGTGTTTTTCCTGTTGGCTGCCATCTTCATCGACTACCCATATTTGATCCGAATACTTAAATGAATAAGTTGATTTCGTAACTTCTCCAGTACTAAAATCAACTGTATGAGCAACCAAGTCGCTCGACATAACATGAGCAGTATTAGTCTCCCAATTTCGAGGGTGGATGTAGCCAAGCTCTTCCGCTATTGCTAGATTTTCGTTAAGGTCTAATGGTACTTGCTCATCAATTTGAATAGTTTCAGGACGCCACATCAATATTTTATACGCTCGCCTTTCACCATCACTGAGCAAATGAACTTTTCGTTTTTGTTTAGGACATTTATGTAAGTGACGTCTACCTACCTTGTTAACCTGTTTAACAGTGACCCAAGGAATATGAATATCCTCGCTAGCAGCAAGTGCTTCGTTCCACTTTTCAATTTTTGCTATAACTTCTTCGGTAATTACTGGCTGTTTCATCTTAATCACCAATGATTGAGCGTAATAAAGTGAGTGGAAGTCGGGAAGCTTGTTTCGGTGTGAGTTTAGGATCGAAACGAGCTTGTATAGATAAATGGTGCAACAATGATAGGATTTTTATTAGTGCGGGATACTTTGTAGCGCTTGCTGGGATGACTATATACCCCACATTGTTGATGTGAACTAATGTCTCAAGCTTATTAGCTAATACTGATATTCCCCCTCTGCTAGCCAATTTCGGTATTGATATGTACTTTACAACTAAGCAGTGAGAGTTTAATGCGTCAATGCAAAACCCTTTGATGGTTGAAAACGACTCAGCTTTCAGTTTTAAATTTATCTTACGTTGATTTGATTTCATTTTAACCTAGCTAATTTAGAGTTCATTAAAAAATTATTAGCTATAAAAATTAAAAAATCAAGAACGCTCTAGAGGCAAACCACTGATTTAAAAGGAATTAATGCACATTAAAATATATAGATATTATAATATTTATTAATTTTTAGAATTGGAACTCATTGATATTTAGGGCAGTTTTATTCAAATATTTTTGGAGATATTTTAAGGTAAATTATTGTTACTATGCTGGAGTGGTCTTTTTGAGCTTTGAAAATAAATTTAATTATTTTTGTTTTTTAGGAAGAAAACATAAGAAACGGCTAAATTCTCCTATTTTCGTGATGATAAATCTGATTTTTAGAGTTAGTTCGTAGTTGAGTACTTTTCTACCATTAAGTACGAACTACTATACAATCTGATTTATTTCCTTTTACTTAGATAGTTAGATAAATCAAACTTCTTTCTAGGGTCAATAGTATATATGTTGGTATCTGGCCAAAGTTCTTTTGCTGCATTTATATTGGGAAAGGGATCAATTAAAAAAATACGAGTTATGTTCTTACCTTTTATTTTTAAGAATTCAAGCAAGGCTTTATCATATTGATTAAAAGCAAACCCAAATAAAATTAAACTTTTGCTATCTAACAGTATTTCCCCACCAAGAGACCAGACGTCTTCAAGTTCAGTTGGTGGTGTTTTTTCTGGAACTGGTGGAATAATTAAAGATTTACCAGCTCGACCAGGCTTTCCGCTTGTATATTTAATGTCTCTTTCCCAAGAAAGAGACCCGTGCAATTTAGCTAATGGAATTTTACCTGTTACGTGAACATGTGCGTTTTGCCATGGAAATTGGGGGTTTAACCCTCTTCCATACAGTTGCTCGCCAACGACCCCATAATTAAAGCCTGAAGTACCTAAAGCACACTCCACTAATGTATCGTAATTACAAGTAATAATCCCTTTTAAGCCGTATTGGTTTAATGACAATAAAAACTGATTTAGTTTAATTATTTTATCGTTTTCTCTTACCGCTCTCTCATCAAACATAGCGGAAGTATATGAGCCACTAATTCTTGTCATGAATGGCTCTGTAAGCCTTCTATTAACATACCAAATAACTCTGCTTCGCCTATGGGAAGATTTATTCATACACCAATAAATAAAACGTTCAGGGGAGTTGTCTAAGTTATCTTTTAGCCAATTAACCCAATCAGACTTCAGTAGCTCTAGCTTCCTTTGCTCAGAGTTATTTATAGTGTTGATATTAAAATCGAAAAGCTGATTTACCAATGGTAGTTCAAATGCCCATTTAGAAAATCCAGCTCCTAGAAATAAAGCTGTCATTTATTTTTCTTCATGTTATTAGGTAACGCTTTTTGTAACCAATTTGGCTGCTTTAACCTTTCAATAAACCATTCAATGAAAGCAACTGAATATCTTGGTCTATCAGTTAAATCAAAATATTCTGCTTTATTCTTTATTTTGTGTTTTTTAACAACAGCTCTAAAAGAATAATTATTAATAATGCAGTCTGCTTGTCTCTCGTTGATTTCTTTTATTGCAGTAGTTTCATAAAAAGGATGCGTAATCTTTAAGTTCTTCGGACGATCAACAAAAACAGTATGTTTACCATCAGGACCAGTGCCAAAAGTCAAATCTTCAGATCCTGGTTTTTTAGTAAGTGCCAACTTATACTCAATATGAATAGCAAAACGATTAGAGTTATGTTTTTGTTCAAGTTTTTTGAATTTTTTTAAAAATTCATTTACTTGGCTGGCTGTTTTCTTTCCGTACTCTTCTTTAACCAATGCAATGTCTGGTTCTGGGCCATCAATAACCAAACTCAACATCCCTACGTTTTGATCTGCCAATGGAGCATAACCTTCTTGATGAGCAAACTCTTCTTGATAAAGCAAAACAGTGGTTTGAAATAGCCTAGATAACTGGGGCTGAATCTCAGGTAATAGAAGATGAATAGCATCATTTCTTAAAGATATTAGCTGATTTAAATTATCTTTATCTGCACTATCATTTGGATATTTAAAATTAACAGCTTCGCTTAAAGGTATGCTTTTGCCATCTTGGTCTATTAATGAGTCAAACCCCTTAGCTTTCAAAATTTGTGATTTTAATAAAAGCTCCCAAGCATTAGTCATCATAATGGCGAATGCTTCGACCCTATTTTCCAAACTTGGTCTGTTGTATACCTCTAAAGCAACAGTAAATGCATTCAAACTTCTCTTGATAAGTTTGTAATACAGTTTTTCGTCATCTGTTAATATTTTAGCTTGTGTACTTTGCGAGGTAATCCTAATAAAATCATTATCACTAATAGCCAATAGACCTTTGCAATACCAATTTGGTCTTTTGTCTTGAAAAATATATTTACCTTTTAAGCTCTCACTTACCAATTTTTGAATGTAATTGACTTTATTGCCAGTTGCTAGCGCTGCTTCAGCATATGTAAAAGAAAGTTTTTTTCTTTCTTTATCCCGAAAGAAGCTTAAAACTATAATTCGCTTATCTTGCTTTACCATGAGTCTCTATCCTTGAGCATAAATGCTGGTATATGAGGAACTTCAAATTTGAGTAATACTTAAGATTATAAAGTTAAAACAATCTTACAAACAACGTTAAAGAAAAAACTTTATATCAGATACAAAAAAGGTGAGCATTTAGCTCACCTTTTAGTCAATTCTGAGTCACAAACTTAATTCAATTCACAAGCTCTATTGCAAGAGTCACAAACTTAATTGAAAGTTGACATCTGCTCTTAATCGCGGTATGTCTCAACCGGTGGGCAAGCACACACTAAGTTGCGGTCGCCGTATACGTCGTCAATACGTGTTACGGTTGGCCAAAACTTGTTTTTAGCCACTGCAGGCACTGGGAATGCAGCGTAAAAACGGTCGTATGCACGATCCCATTCGTTACCTAACACGTCGCCTTGGGTGTGCGGTGCAAACACTAACGGGTTGTTTTCGATTGACCATTCGCCAGAGATTACTTTGTCGATTTCGCTCTTAATTGACACCATTGCTTCAATGAAGCGGTCGATCTCAACCTTAGACTCAGACTCGGTAGGCTCTATCATTAACGTGCCCGCTACTGGGAACGACATAGTAGGTGAATGGAAGCCGTAGTCTTGTAGGCGTTTAGCTACGTCCATTTCAGTAATGCCCGACAACTCTTTAAGCGGACGCAAGTCAACAATACATTCGTGCGCAACGCGGTTGTTACGGCCACGGTATAAAATTGGGAAGTGCTTGCTTAGCTCATGCGTTAAGTAGTTAGCATTTACAATTGCCATTTCAGTGGCTTGTTTTAAGCCCTCTGAGCCCATCATGGTAATGTAAGCCCACGAAATAGGTAAAATAGACGCTGAACCATATGGCGCTGCCGATACCGCTCCGTTACCTTCGTTAGTACCTGGTACGTTAATAATGCTGTGGTTAGGCATAAATGGCGCAAGGTGCGATTTAACACCAATTGGGCCAACACCTGGGCCACCGCCACCGTGTGGAATACAAAAGGTTTTATGCAAGTTTAAGTGCGATACGTCTGAGCCAATAAAGCCTGGGCTAGTTACGCCAACTTGCGCGTTCATGTTTGCGCCGTCCATGTAAACTTGGCCGCCGTGCTGATGAATAATGTCGCAAATTTCACGAATTGTTTCTTCGTATACGCCGTGTGTAGATGGGTAAGTGATCATAATACACGATAAGTTTTCGGCTACTGCTTCTGCTTTCGCTTTAAGATCGGCCATGTCTACGTTACCGTTTTTATCACAATCAACAACCACAATTTTCATGCTGGCCATTTGTGCCGACGCTGGGTTAGTACCATGCGCTGAACTTGGAATTAAACATACGTTACGGTGTGCATCCCCGCGTGACTCGTGGTATTTACGAATGGCGATTAAGCCTGCGTATTCACCTTGAGCACCTGAGTTAGGTTGCAATGAAACCGCATCGTAACCGGTAATATTTACCAACCAATCATGCAGTTCGCCCATCATAATTTGATAGCCCTGTGCTTGATCTAGCGGACAAAATGGGTGCAAGTTTGAAAATTCAGGCCAAGTAATTGGGATCATCTCAGCGGTCGCGTTTAGTTTCATGGTACATGAACCTAACGAGATCATTGAGTGGTTAAGCGCTAAATCTTTGTTTTCTAGGCGCTTAATATAACGCAGCATTTCAGTTTCGCTGTGGTACGAATTAAAGTTAGGGTGCGTTAATACTTCATCATCACGCTCTAAGCTTGCTGGAATTGACGTGCTGCCATTGTTTTCAATATCGGCTGCAATTGCATCAACACTTAGGCCATGGCCTTCGCCTAATACAATATCAAATAACTGCGCTACGTCTGCACGTGTGGTGGTTTCTGATACGGCAATTGAGTATTCGCCATCGCGGTTAGTGGCAAAGTTAACACCGCTTGCCAGTGCACGCGCAATAACGTCGGCTTTGCTATCGCTTACTACCGTTAGGGTATCAAACCAAGTGTTGTGTTTAAGGCTCACGCCTTTAGCTTGTAAGCCTGCTGCTAAAATATCGGCAAAGCGATGAATGCGCTGAGCAATGGTTTTTAAGCCTTGTGGGCCATGGTACACAGCGTAAAACGCTGCCATGTTGGCCAGTAATACTTGCGCGGTACAAATGTTTGAGTTGGCTTTGTCGCGGCGAATGTGTTGCTCACGCGTTTGCATTGCCATACGCAGTGCGTCGTTACCTAAACGGTCTTTAGATACACCAATAATACGACCTGGTAATGAACGTTTGTACGCGTCACGTGTTGCAAAAAATGCAGCATGTGGGCCACCGTAACCCATAGGTACACCAAAACGCTGCGCCGAACCTAATACTACGTCTGCGCCTAATTTACCCGGTGCTTTTAATAGTAATAAACTCATAATGTCGGCAGCAACACAAGCAATTGCCTTTTTGCTTTGTACGCCAGCAATTAGGTCGGTAATGTCTACCACTTCACCAGTTGTTGATGGGTATTGAAATAACGCGCCAAAAATCTCATGGTTAACAGCGTCGGCAGCTTTGCCTACAATTATTTCAAAACCAAACTGCTCGGCGCGAGTGCTTACTACGTCAATTGTTTGTGTGTGTACGTCGTCGGCAATAAAAAATGCATTGGCTTTTTTCGCTTTAGACACACGCTTTGCAAGACCCATAGCCTCTGCAGCAGCGGTTGATTCGTCAAGTAACGATGCACTTGCTAAATCTAGGCCGGTTAAATCTAGGGTCATAGTTTGAAAGTTAAGTAACGACTCTAAACGCCCTTGCGCTATCTCTGGCTGATATGGAGTGTACGCAGTATACCAACCTGGGTTTTCTAGTACATTACGTAAAATTACGTGCGGTACATGTGTTGGGTGGTAGCCTTGGCCAATATACGATTTGAAAACTTTATTTTTGCTTGCTACTGATTTTAAGTAGCTTAGTGTTTCAACTTCGGTGCGGCTTTCGCCCACGGTTAAAGGCTGCTCAAGGCGAATACCTGCAGGTACAGTTTGACCGATCAGCTCTTCAACACTCGATACTTCAAGCGCGCTAAGCATATCGCTTACTTGCGCTGGGCTTGGCCCAATATGGCGGCGAATAAAATCTTGCGTTTGCTCTAACTGCTCAAGAGATTTGGCGTTTGACATGTGTCCAGATTCCTATGATCCAAAAAATGTGATTATTACTAATGGGTAACCAGCAATAACTTAAAATTAATATGATTTAATAACTTACAGTGTATGGAAAGGTAAGCAGCAAAATCATAAAAGCCCCAATGTTTTAAATAATGGGGCTTTTTACTCACTAAAGATTAATCTTCGTCAATAGTGTTTGCGTAGTCTTCTGCATTTAGTAGGTTTTCAAGCTCAGACTCGTCTGATGCTTTAATGCGAAATAACCAGCCGTCACCAAACGCGTCAGTGTTAACTGTTTCTGGTGCGTCTTCTAGCTCTTCGTTAATTGCAACAATTTCGCCACCAATTGGTGCGTAAATGTCTGATGCTGCTTTTACCGATTCTGCTACTGCACACTCTTCGCCTGCATCTACTTCGTCGCCTACTTCTGGAAGTTCTACGAATACCATGTCGCCAAGTAACTCTTGTGCATGTTCAGTAATACCAACAGTAAACGTACCGTCACCTTCGTTGCGAACCCACTCGTGTGAAGAGGCATACTTTAACTCGCTAGGGATATTGCTCATTTTGTTTTGTCCTTTGGTTTATATTGGGTGATAGCACCAAAATTAAATTTATTTATACTTTAAAGTATTGATTTACCGTTACGTACGAAGCCAGGCTTTACTACTTTTACGGTAACTAATTTTTTACGCATTTCTACCTGAGCGGTGTCGCCCGTTGAACGTGGTACACGTGCAAGCGCTACACTGTAACCCAGTGTTGGTGAAAAAGTGCCAGAAGTAATAACACCTTCGCCACCATCAACAATTACTTTAGAGCCACTGCGCAAGATACCTTTTTCTTCTAACACTAGGCCTACTTGTTTATCAGTGCTTTGGTCGGCGCGTTGTTGTACTAGTACATCACGACCAATAAAGTCACGGCTTTGTGGTTCCCATGCAATAGTCCAAGCCATGTTAGCCGCTAGTGGCGAAACACTTTCGTCCATATCTAGGCCATAAAGGTTCATGCCTGCTTCTAAACGTAGCGTGTCGCGTGCGCCTAAACCTGCTGGTGCAACTCCTGCGTCTAACAGTTGTTGCCATAAATCGGCAGCCTGCTCTTTTGGCACTACAATTTCGTAACCGTCTTCGCCAGTATAACCCGTTGTGGCAATAAATAAATCACCTGTTTGCACACCAAAAAACGGTTTCATACCCTCTATTGCTGCATTTTGCTCAGCAGTTAATAATGTGGCAGTTTTAGCTTTAGCGTTAGGGCCTTGCACTGCAATCATGCCAAATTCGTTACGCTCTGTAACGGTAACAGCAAAATCGGCTGATATTTTAGCAAGGTGAGCTAAGTCTTTTTCGCGAGTTGCTGAATTAACAACTAGGCGGTAAGAGGTGTCACTGAAAAAATAAATTATTAAGTCGTCAATTACGCCGCCTTGCTCATTTAGCATTGGGGTATATAACGCTTTACCAGGTACGGTAAGTTTAGCAACATCGTTTGCTACTAGTTTTTGTAAAAATGCTTGTGCTTGCTCGCCTTGTATATCAACAATGGTCATGTGCGACACGTCAAACATACCGGCATCATTGCGTACTGCATTGTGCTCTTCTATTTGCGAGCCATAGTTAATAGGCATTTCCCAGCCATGAAAATCAACCATTTTAGCGCCCGCTTCAAGGTGCTTAGCATAAAGTACTGTTTTAGAAGTCATGATATTCCTTCACTTTTAAATTAACCCAGTTATTTGGGCGTGGCCTCAATTTAATGAGGGGGAATAATATGGCTTGCGTTTAACGCCTGCCAAATTGTAATTAAACACAGCCAAATATTAATACTAAGCTGTGAGCACCCAAGTTAGGGTGAATATTTTACGCTGCGGCGCCTTGAATAAGGGCAAAGCCTTGGGCTTGCATATACTCTTGCCACTTTTGCAGCTCAGGGGTTTTAGCCACCAGCACAAATTGTTGCTGGTCGTTTTTATTTATGGCTGTGATAAATACGTCACCGCTTTGCGTACCGTAACATAATTGCGCATCTGAAAGACGTAAACCCGGCGTTAATTTAAAGGCTTCTACAATTGAGTCAAAGGCATTACTGCCGCTTAAAATAAAGCTTGCTAGGTCGGTACGCATAACATAATCAATGTCATAACGCAGTTGTTGCTCGTTTATAAGTGCTTGTAATTGCTGGCTGGCGCAGTGCGGTAATATAAATCTAAAGGCGGTTTCGCTAAAGCAGTAAACGGCATAACTATAATCAGAGTTAAAGTCGCCATCAAGGGTGCCAATTAAGCCCAAGCCACTGGCCGTTAATTTAGTTAAATCGTGGCCTAGTATATTACTTAAAAATACCGATGCTTCGGTGCCGCTAAAGTCTATTACAACGTGGTTGTTGCTGGCCTGCAAAGAATTAATAACCGCGCTGTTAGCTTTGCTATGGCGGGCAAACATAATGGGGCTAAAAGTCATAACAAACACCTATCAAACTTATAATATCAAAAGTATATTGCTCCCGCTGTACAACAACAAATTGTAATTATTAATCAATTGATAAATAATGCTTATATATATGGCGATATTAATTGTGATTTTAAATATGAAAAACATTTCAACAGATAGTTTACGCACTTTTGTAATGGTAGTAGAGGCCAGCGGTTTTGCTAAAGCCGGCGATTTACTTGGCTTATCGCAACCTGCGGTTAGCCTTCAAATAAAGCGCTTAGAAGATTTGCTTGGTTATAAATTATTTAAAAAACAAGGCCAACGCCAAGTGCTTAATCAATATGGCGAACTATTATTGCCAATGGCTAAACAAATGATGCAACACAACGATGCCATTTTGCAGCTATTTACCTCAGAAAGTATTACCGGCCGAGTTCGTTTGGGTATTCCAAGCGAATTTGCAGCGCGTATTCTGCCCTCTATTATTGGCGACTTTGTAGCTTTATATCCTGAGGTATCGCTGGAAGTTAAATCGCGTTTAAGTAAGCATTTATTATCGCAAGAACGCCAAGATCAGTTTGATTTAGTACTGGCACTCAACGAGCAGCTCGACTCGGAGCAATTTCCTATTTTTAAGCAAGATCAGCTGGTATGGGTGGGCGACTTGTCGCTAGCACAAAACGACACTGTTACTTTGGTCACCGCTCCCGAGGGGTGTATTTACAGACGCCGAGCTATTGAGGCGCTAGAAAGGTCGGGAATAAAGTATCGTATTGTGTATAGCAACGCCGATTTAACCGGGCTTATTGCTGCGCTAAAAGAAGGCTTAGGCATTACAGTGCTAGCTAAAAGCACTGTACCTAACGAGCTAAATTATCAACTTAAAACCAAATTTTTACCATCCTTGGGTGATATTGGCATTAGCTTAGTAAAAACGGCCAGTGAGCCAGAAAACGCCGTTTTTAAATTGGCCGAATTTATTAAGCTTCGCTTAGGCTAACCTGCTTTATATACATACTAGCTAACAAACCTTCATATATTAAAAGTTATATATATAAAGATTTTTAGTTATAAAAACTTACATACGCAAACTCTGAATAACATTGATTCTCATTCGTTAACGTGTTTAAATTGCGCCAATTTAGTTAATTGACCCAATTTAGGATAGTCTCAATGGCACATAAGTTTTTAGTATCTACCCTTGCAACTGCGGTTGCCTTGTCTATTAGTGCAACTGCAATGGCAAAAGATATGGGTAAGGTAGAGCGTAACTTTGAACAAATTACAGTTATAGGCTCACAACAAGCTATTAACGATATTCCGGGCTCTGCAGCGTTTATTTCGGATGCTGAGCTGCAAAAGTTTGAATTTACCGACATTTCTCGTGTTTTAGCCTCTGTACCGGGTGTTTACGTACAAGAAGAAGATGGCTACGGCCTGCGCCCTAATATAGGTATGCGCGGAACTGGCACTGGTCGTAACGACAAAATATCAGTAATGGAAGATGGTGTACTTGTAGCACCTGCGCCTTACTCGGCTCCTTCGGCTTATTACTTCCCTACTATGGGGCGTATGGAGTCTATTGAAGTATTAAAAGGTGCTGCATCGGTTAAATATGGCCCACGTACCACAGGTGGTGTTTTAAACTTACTATCGCGCAGCTTACCAACCGAGCCTAATAGCTCAACAGGCATGCTTGATGCTGCCCTAGGTAGCGATGGCTACTATAAAGGCCATGCTTATTTTGCCAAAGAAAAAAACAATACCGCGGGTTTAATTGAAGTATTTACCTACGGCGCAGATGGATTTAAAGACCTGCCAGTTGGCGATGACAACACTGGCTTTGAAAAAACTGACTTACTATTAAAGTTAGGCCATACATTTGGTAAAAATGACGCGCATAACCTTGAGCTAAAAATTAAGTATTCAGACGAAACATCAGACGAAACTTACATGGGCTTAACCGATGCCGATTACCAAGCAACGCCATACCGTCGTTATGCGGCATCGCAAAATGATGAAATGAATACCCGTCACAATGCTTATCAACTTAACTATGCATATCGCTTTGGTGCCGGTTACGAACTACTTGCTACGGCATATTTAAACGACTTTCATCGTAACTGGTATAAAGCCAGTAAAGTAAGCGAAAGCTACCTTGAGCAATACAGTGAATTTGAAGCCAACCCTACTGCACAAGGTATTGAAGGCATTGCTATAAAAGCAAATAACCGCGACTACCAAGCTAAAGGGATTCAGTCTGAGCTACATATTCCTGCTGGCAATCACTATATAACTTTAGGTATGCGTTACCATGAAGACGAAATGGATCGCTTTCAGTGGCAAGACAAGTACACGCTTAATCAAGATTTAAGCATGACACTAACAGAGCGCGGAGTTCCGGGTTCAGACAGTAACCGCGTAGATAGTGCCACTGCACGTACTTTATTTATTCAAGACGAATGGACGCTAGATGCATTAGTGATCAGTGCTGGCCTGCGCTTCGAAGACATTACGATTACCCGTGAAGAGTGGGCAAAGTCGGATCCTACACGTAGCAATGGTTTAACTAAAAGTGTGTCGAACGACACCGAAATTTTAGTGCCATCACTCGGTGCAACTTACACAGTAAACGACAACATCACTCTACTTGCTGGTATTCAACAAGGTTATGCACCAGCCGCGCCGGGTAATGCCGACCAAGAAGAAGAAAAAAGTGTAAATATTGAGTTTGGTTCACGCTATAACGTAAGCGGTATTAATGGTGAAATTATTGCGTTTTATTCTGATTACGACAACATGCACGGTAATTGTACTGCCGCTGTAGGGTGTAGCGATGAGAACATTGGCGATCAATATAACTATGGTGAAGTAGCTGTTTCTGGCGTTGAATTTAGTGCAGGCCATACTTTTAACGCAGATACTGTGATGTTCCCGGTTAAGCTAACTTACACCTACACAGATTCTGAATTTAAAAACACTTTTGATTCAGAAATTTGGGGCACAGTAGAAAAAGGTGACGCTATGCCTTACGTACCAAAAAACCAAGTAGCACTCTCTATGGGTGCAGAATTATCAGCGTTTGTTGTACACAGCCAACTGCGCTATGTATCTGACTCACATGCTGATTTAACTGACTCTGGCTTAAATGCGATTAATAGCCGTGTAGTATGGGATTTAGCCGCTAAATACCGCATCGACGACAATCAAAAAGTATACTTAAGCGTTGATAACCTGTTTGATAAAACCTACATTGCTAATCGTGCTAATGGCGGTATTCAACCAGGTAAGCCTCGTACCCTACAGTTGGGCTACAGCTACTCATTCTAGGTTGAAAGCTGGTTAAACGGCTCACTAACAGCGTTAATAATTTTTATGTAGAAAGTACTACATATCTAAATTATTGCCTTGTTATTGAACCGTTTATAACAATTGCACTAAATTATGAACACAAAAAAACCGAGGTTGAATTTTCAATCTCGGTTTTTTTATTGCTTAAACGAGCCTGTTAATAACTTAGTTATTAACGCTACGTTGGCGTAATACTTCAAACAAACAAATACCAGTGGCTACCGATACGTTTAAGCTTGAAACCGTTCCCGCCATAGGTATTTTAACTAATAAGTCGCAATGCTCGCGGGTTAAACGGCGCATGCCCTCGCCTTCGGCACCCATAACAATAGCCATTGGCCCTGTTAAGCTGGCATCAAATACGTGGTTATCTGTTTCGCCTGCAGTGCCTACAACCCAAACGCCAGCGTCTTTAATTTCGCGCAATGTACGTGCAAGGTTAGTAACCTGAATAAGCGGTACTGTTTCGGCTGCGCCACAGGCAACTTTACGCGCTGTGCCGTTAAGCTTAGCTGAGCGATCTTTAGGTACTATTACAGCATGTACGCCAGCGGCGTCGGCACTACGTAAACATGCACCTAAATTATGCGGATCAGTTATGCCATCAAGCACTAACAAAAATGGGGTATCTTCACGCGCAATAATCGCATCAAGATCTTTTTCGTTAAACGTTGGTGCTGCTTTTACGTTGGCAATAATACCTTGATGCTGCTCGCCTTTTGATTTGCTATCAAGGGCTTTGCGTTGCATGTACTGTACTGAAATACCAAATTTAAGTGCTTCATCAATAATCGGGGTTGAGCGTTTATCGTCACGCCCTTTAAGCGCGTAAATTTCTACAAAACGCTCTGGTTCGCTTGCTAAAATCGCTTCAACAGAATGAAAACCAAAAATTAATTCATTACTCACGTATTTTCTGCTCCTGGGGTATTACGTTTGCGGGCATTTTTGCCTACTCTTTTAGGCTTTTTAACGGCCTTTTTTTTCGGTTTTTTATTTGCTGTGGCATCTACTGCTTTTTTGTCAGCTGGTTTAGTTGCCGACTTATTTGCAGGTTTGCCTTTATCTTTACTTGCTGGCCTTTTTTTACCTTTAGGTTTTTCATCGCCATGCGATTTTTTACCCGGTACTTTGCCTGCTTTTAACTGTGAGCGCACGCTCGCAGGTGCATGCTCAGATTTATCAGCGCCTTTTGGCCCACGGCGGCGCGCGTATCGATCTTGCGCTTTATCGCCTTTAAGGGTTAAGTTTATACGTCTGTCTTCTAAGCTAACCGATGCAACACTTACCGTTACTTTATCGCCAAGGCGATATACTTTGTGCGTTTGCTCGCCTATTAAACAATGCTTTGCGGCGTCATGGGCAAAATACTCGTTGCCTAAGTTGGCAACATGAATAAGGCCATCAATTTGCAAATCATCTAAACGAATAAATAAACCAAAATTGGTTACCGATGAAATAACACCGTCAAACTCAGTGCCAACGTGATCTTGCATAAACTCACATTTTAACCAATCGGCTACTTCGCGAGTAGCATCGTCGGCGCGGCGCTCTGTGGTAGAACACTGCTCACCTAACTTATCTACTTCGTCATCTGTGTATGCGTATTCGCCTGAAGTATGTTGGCCTTGTGCTTTAAGTACCGCTTTAATTGCACGATGCACTACTAAGTCGGGATAACGACGAATTGGTGAAGTAAAGTGCGCATAAGCAGATAAGGCTAAGCCAAAGTGGCCTATGTTATCTGGTTGATACACAGCTTGCTTCATTGAGCGCAGCAGCATGGTTTGAATAAGCTCTGCTTCTGGGCGATCGCCTAAACGAGCTAGCACTTGAGTAATTTCTTTGGGTGTTGGCTCGTCGCTTAGCGTGCTTTCAATGCCAAGTTCGCCTAAAAACTTAGTAAAGTTACCTAGTTTTTCGCTATCTGGCTCGTCATGCACACGAAATAGCGCGCTGGCTTCGTGTTTTTCAAGTAATTTAGCCGCCGATACGTTGGCTAAAATCATACATTCTTCAATAAGTTTGTGCGCATCGTTACGAATAACCGGCACTATCGATTCTATTTTACGCTGTGCGTTAAATACAAAACGGGTTTCGAGTGTTTCAAACTCAATTGCACCACGCTCTTGGCGAGCCGATTTAAGCGCTAAATACATTTGCTGTAAATCAGTTAAATGTGGCACTACATGCGCATATTCTTTACGTAGTTTTTCATCGTTTTGTAAAATGGCATTTACTTTGGTGTAAGTTAAACGTGCATGCGAATTCATTATCGCTTCGTAAAACTTATAACCCGAAAGCTTGCCCGAATCTGACACTGTCATTTCGGCAACCATACATAAGCGATCTACTTCAGGGTTAAGCGAACATAAGCCGTTAGACAATACTTTAGGCAGCATAGGAATTACTTGCTCAGGAAAATACACTGAGTTACCGCGCTCTATCGCTTCTTTGTTTAGCGGGGTGTTCATACCTACGTAATGCGACACATCGGCAATGGCAACCCATAAACGCCAACCACCTGACTTTTTAGGCTCACAATAAACGGCATCATCAAAGTCGCGTGCGTCTTCGCCATCTATGGTTACTAATGGTAGGTCGCGTAAATCTACGCGGTTTTGCTTGTCAGCCTCGTCAACAAATTCGCCAAGGTGGGCTACTTGCGCTTCAACTTCTTCAGGCCAAACGTGCGGAATATCGTGGTTACGCAAGGCAACTTCTATTTCCATACCTGGGGCTAAATGCTCGCCAAGTACGTCAATTACTTTACCTACCGCGTTCATATTTCGGGTGGGGTTTTGCGTTATTTTAACTTGCACCATTTGGTTATGACGCGCGCCGTTTTCGCTTCCCGGTAAAATCATTATGTCTTGGGTAATACGCGGATCTTCGGCAACTACAACAGCAATACCATGTTCAACAAAATAGCGGCCAACAATGGGCGCGCGCTCGTTAGTAAGCACCTTTATAATACGTGCATCGCATTTTGAGCCAGAGCCACGTTTAGTGCCTTTAGCAAGTACAATGTCGCCGTGTAACACCATGTTCATTTGGTGTTTAGCAATAAACCAATCTTTATTCTCGCCTTCAACTTCTAAAAAGCCAAAACCGTCTCTGTGGCCTACTACTTTGCCTTTAGTTAAACCGGCTTCGTCAATTAGGGCGTAACATTTATGCTTATTAAAATACAGCTGGCCGTCACGTTCCATAGCACGAAGGCGGCGTTTAAATGCAATTTGCCGTTCTTCATCGTTTACCGCTAGTTCTTCACATAACTGTGCATAGTTAGCAGGTTTTGAACGCTCTTGAAGGTGAGTAAGTATAAACTCACGGCTAGGGACTGGGTTTTCGTACTTTTCTTGTTCTCGACTGAGATTTGGATCTTGGTTTGACATTCACTATCTTGTTAGTTTGGTTATGTAGGTATTTTAACCCATATAGCTAAAATGAGACAGGTAAAAGCTATTAAACTTTTAAGAAAGCACTTTCACCTTACTTTTTGTGTTTTAAAACTTAGCCTAATAGGGCTTAACCCGCCCTTAATTTTGTGGCGGGTTTAGTCTACTATAAGTTAAAATTAGTAGCTCAAACAAACTCATCAAAGCCTATTCAGCACTAAGTTAGTATTATTTTTGCTGTAAATTTTTCCATAGCAATTTACTGATATTATCGATAAAGATCGGATCTTCTGCTTCCATGGTTAACACTATTTGTTTATTCATTTGGGTTTTATTTTGAGCGTAAATCCAACGGTTTTTATTAAATTGTTGTGCAAAGCCCAGGGCACCTGCTTGTAATTGAGCTTCATCAGCAAAAATAGCTTCTACTACTTTGTTATCTAATAACTCTTGTGCCCCCACTCGCATACCCGACATAGCTAAACGGTTAAAAAAGCTTTGTGGAATAGCTTTATTAATAATAGGAAACATTGATGGAAAAAATGGCACCATCACATCGACTTCAGGAAAACAAAAAAATCCCTTATCAGATTTCATTAGCCTAAAATCACAAGCGCAGGCTAATACCGCACCATTACCATAAGTGTGACCATTTAACGCGGCAATAATGGGCATAGGAAACGTAACAATACGTTTTAATAACGCGGTTACATCACTCATAAAGCTCGCAATTATTTCTGGGGTATTACTCGTATTAGCCATCCACTCTAGGTCAATTCCCAACGACCAATTTTTTTCACTGTTGGATGTAAGCACCACCGACTTAATATTTTTATCGGCTTCTATTTGATCTAGATGCTGATTAAGCTCGGCCAAAAAACCTGGATTATGGCGATTTTCGGTGGTGTTCATGGTTAAAACGGCCGTGTGTTCTTCGGTTTTTATTGCTATAAAACGTGTCATTTATTCCCTCACTGAGTGTTTTAGATGCTTTTTTAGCGATTTTCATTACTTTTATGATTATCAGTAGCATACTAATACCTTGTATAAAATTTATAAACCCACTATTACGTTTTCACTGTTTTAAACATCGCTGCAGCTAAGTCACTTTGCTTTAAACTCGGGCTTTGGCTTATAACCACCCCTTTTGCTTAGCTATGCGTGCCGCATCAATGCGATTTGTGGCATTTAATTTTGCTATCGCATCACAGAGGTAATTCCGCGTGGTCCCTTCGCTTATAAATAACTGTTTGGCTATTTCACTGGTTTTAAGCCCGTCGCTTGCAAGCTTTAACGCCTTACGTTCTTTATCGGTCAGTGGATCTGAGTCATTTAGTGCATTAATAGCAAGCTCTGCATCAATTACCTTTTGCCCCAGCATTACTTTTTTAAGGGCTGTTATTAATTCATCACTCGGCGCTTCTTTTAAAATAAAACCCTTTACGCCAGCACTTAAAGAACGCCTAATGTAACCGGCACGTGAGAAAGTGGTCATAATAACCATTTTTATAGCTGGGTATTTTACAGCTATTTGCTCACTCAGCTCGATGCCGTTCATGTGCGGCATTTCGATATCAGTTAAAATA
This sequence comes from Pseudoalteromonas translucida KMM 520, assembly GCF_001465295.1. Taxonomy (NCBI): domain Bacteria; kingdom Pseudomonadati; phylum Pseudomonadota; class Gammaproteobacteria; order Alteromonadales; family Pseudoalteromonadaceae; genus Pseudoalteromonas; species Pseudoalteromonas translucida. Next base: position 2,821,924 of record NZ_CP011034.1, read on the forward strand.
ATATCGGGCAGGGCATTACTTTCAAGCATGCTTACCGCTGCTAGTGCATCTTGGCCGTTACTTGCTTGACCAATAACCTCTATATTGAAATCTAAGCCTAGCAATGCTGCGATTGCATCACCTACCAGTGCCTGATCTTCAACTAAATACACGGTGATCATGTTAAATCCTTAGTAGTTAATGGCAGCATTACATTTAAACTAAAGTTATCCTCACAGCTGAATGTTGCCGTGCCATTTAATTGCTCTGCTCGTTCTTTAATACCATTTAGACCATTGCCCTGCTTTAATGTACTGCATGAGCTAGTATCAATCACGGTTATTAGTAATTGCTGCTGACTTTGCGCTATATTAACGACACATTTCTTTGTACCACTATGGCGCAGTAAATTAGTCACCGCTTCTGTGATTATTAGGCTTGCTATACCCTCTACTTTAGCCGGTAATGTTGCTAAACTTACGTTACATTCAACCTCAAAGCCTTGCTCGATTAACCTTTGTTTTAATTGAGATATTTGACTAGAAAGATTAAGCTGTTTTAAATTACTCACCGCATTCCTTACATCACTTAACAGCTGCCTTGCAAGCTCTGCAACCTGCGCTATTTCGCTATTTGCTTGTGTGTAACGTTCACTGTGGTTTAATTTATTCGCCAACTCGGCTTTTAACGCAATAGATGAAAGCGAGTGACCTAAAATATCATGTAAATCGCGTGCAATGCGTTCGCGCTCAGCAATCGCCGAGAGCTGCTCTAGTTGTGTCGCACTTTGTTGTTCTCGCGCTTTATAGCGCTGCTCTCTTTTTGCGGCAATGCCGTAACTAAATAAGGTCGCCGTCAAAATTAATGATACCGCTAAAAAATACTCCGCTTTGCCAACATCTGCCAAATAGGTACTTAACAACACAGTTAAAATGAGCACTAACGCTAAGTAAACACGCCTCTGCAGGTGATAAGCATAACCGATAATATAAGCAATAAAGCCAAATAAGGTCGGTGTACCAGTGGTATAAAACGTCGCACTAAAACAAATCAGTAGCATGGCGATTACTAACTTAGTAGTGCCGCTATTTGTGCCTGTATTTTCGCAATTGATTGCTTTTACATAGAGCAAAATAAAAGCAATATACAAGGCTAAAGACATAATAATGGTGGACGCAGTCAAGTTTGCAAAATCAATGATTAACGGCAGTAAATAAAAACTAGTAAAAATTAAATGCCCATATTTCCAAAAGTCTTTATTTATCTGTTTCGAAACCGTGTTGAGTGAATTCATACTAAGACCTCTGGCATATTGTTTTAGTTATAGTTATTTTTTTATTAAATAACACAAAAACACCTAACAGCATAAAGTAACTTACACTTGAAATACTAAAGCTGTGTATTTCAAAAAATTCGCTAATTGTTAAACTGATTAAAATTAAACTATTCATAGTGGCTCTCCATTTGCTTAGCTTAACTATGTCAGCTCTCAATCAGTTATAAGAGTGTAATGTGTCATTAACTTTGCTGACATTTGTCATAGATTAAAAATTTTCATCTTAAGGGTTTGGCAGTAATGCTAAGATGCAAAAAAAACCACAAGGAAACGTAATGCAGTCGCAACAGCAAAGTTTAATTTACCTACACATTGCCGTATTACTATTTGGTGGCACCGCGCTATTTGCAAAGTTAATTGGTTTAAATGCACTCGACATTACCGTGTATCGTGCAGCTATAGCCGGCATCGCTATTTTTATTTTGCTCAGCATGCAAAAAAAGCCGATTAAGCTAAACCAAGGTAAAGATTACTTAATTGCCCTATTACTCGGTGTAGCAGTAGGCATACATTGGGTTACTTATTTTGCGGGAATGCAACTTGCTGGGATCACCATTGGTATGTTGGCTTTTTTTAGCTATCCGGTAATAACCGTGTTTTTAGAGCCGTTTTTTCATAAAAGTAAGCCCAAAGCAAAAGACATTATTAGTGCGGCGGTAGTGTTACTTGGCATTTATTTATTAATACCGAATGCTAATTTAGGTAATGATGTAACACTTGGGGTGATCACTGGGGTTATTTCGGCCTTCTTTTTTGCCATTCGTAATATCATTCATAAGCGCTATTTTAATCAATACGGTGGCCCGCAAACCATGTTTTATCAAACCTTGGTTGCCAGCCTAATGCTTTGCGCGTTTATTGAAGTGCCTATTTATTCAACCACTAATCACGATTTGGCACTCATTTTAGTGGCGGGAGTTATATTTACCGCTGCTCCACACTCATTATTTGCTGCCAGTTTAAAGCATTTATCAGCGGCAACCGCGGGGCTAATTGCTTGCCTTCAGCCACTTTACGGCACATTATTAGCTATTATTATTTTGCATGAGCGCCCTTCTATCGCCACTTTTATAGGTGGTGCATTAATTGTTAGCGCTGCTTGTTTTGAAACTTGGTCTATTGCACGGAAATCACGCCAATGAAAGTATTTGCCCATCGTGGTGCCAGTGGGCACTTTCCAGAGAACACTCAAAGCGCCATTATGGCGGCCTTACAAATAGGCGTTGATGGCATTGAAGTAGATGTACAAAGCGCGCTTGATGATTACATGATCATTCACGACACTTGGCTTGATAGAACCACTGACGGCCTAGGTAAAGTGTGTAACTTTACTGCTGCTCATATTATGCAACTCAATGCTGGTAATGGCGAAAAAGTACCGACTTTACAGCAACTTTTTAACTGGAATAATAATCAAACACTCTTAAATTTAGAGCTAAAACATACTTTTAATCTTGAACAGTTTGCTGCTCAAGTTGAAAAAAACATTACAGAAAAACGCATATCAGCAGATAACATTTTAGTGTCGTCGTTCGATCATCATCAACTAGCTTGGTTAAAAAAACGTTTACCTTGGCTAAAAATGGGTGCACTAACGTCATCTATACCAATTAATTATGCAAAGTTTGCTGAAGACTTAGGCGCGTACAGTGTTCATGTAGATAAAAACTTTATAAATAAAGCCTTTGTAGATGATGCAAAACAACGTGGTTTAATAATTTATGCGTACACTGTAGACAAACAACAAGATATAAAGCTGATGCTAGATTTAGGTGTGGATGGTATTTTTACAAATTATCCGGCACAAACTAAAGCTTACTTAGGTGATTAATAAGAATCAAATGGTCTGTACATAATGAGTAGCTATATGCGAATTTATAATTTTTTAGAAAAAACACTTTTTTTTACCTTAACGCGCAAGATTGTGGGTAATTTAAGTTTTGTATTTTTATTTCAAGCTATTACTTTATTTTGGTTGTATGAAAGCTTAACCCTGAACCAACAAAGTACTGGGGTATTTTGGGCATTAGCTTTAGTGATTGTGGCTGGCTTTATTTTTACCCTATTTTATATGCGATTTTTAATGGTGCGCCCAGTAAAGGCAATGCGCGACACGCTGATAAAGATAAACCAGCAAGATGCTGACTTATCGGCAAAGTTACCCCATTTTACTTATGATGAGTTTCGTGAGCTAAGCGAGCAATACAATCTTTTTACTGATCATTTAAATCAGCTACTAAACACAACCTACAATAGCGCCCAAGCAGGCGTGCAAAGTACCGAGCAAGTAACTCAGTCTATGCAACATACTGAGCAACTAAGCGGACAACAAATACATTTAAGCCATACAATTATAAATGCCAGCAACCAAATAGCGCAGAGCTTACAAAATATAGTAAGTAATACCGACAGCGTGCATAAAGTAAATAATGAGCATTTAAATTTTGTTAAGCTTTCGGCAACAGAGTTGTCGGCCTTAGTGCAACAAGTAAAATTAATAACCGATATGCTAACCGGCTTCTCGGCAACTATTTCGGGCTTAAAAGAAAACAGTGAAAACATTCGTAGCATTTTAAAAATGGTGGAAGAGTTTTCTGATCAAACCAACCTACTAGCCCTAAATGCCGCCATTGAAGCAGCAAGAGCCGGTGATGCGGGACGTGGTTTTGCGGTAGTTGCCGATGAAGTGCGCACTCTTTCAATTAAGGTAAGTGGTGCAACGCGCCAAATTAGTGATTTTATAAACCAAATGAACGAGCTAGTAAACGAAACAAACAAAGAGTCAGAGCAATTAATTACTCACTCACACAATGCGCAAAAATCAATAAATAGCACTTCTAATGGTTTTACTAATATGCTTACTGAGTTTGAGCATAACCAGCAACAGTTACAACAAATTGCCGAGGCTGTGCACTTACTTGAGCAAACACAAAATCAAACCCACCAATCGGTAGAGCATATTGTAGCGCTTGGCGAGCAAGCCAAACAAACCATAGATACAGCACTTAATGATTGCCAACAATCACAAAACCTCAGCCAGCAAACACAACAACAACTAAAACGCTTTGTGCAGTAATACCTAATTTATTAAAAATAGGTATTTGCTAACAAGTTTATGGGTATAACAAGCGTTTTACCCATAAGCTAAATATGTTAAATTACCCAGCTATTTATTTAACCGTGTGATGCATGTGAGCGACGCAGTTCCTGATTATAAAAACCTTGCCCAACAAATTAAAGTGTGGGGGCAAGAGCTTGGCTTTAGCGAAGTAGGTATTACTGATATAGACTTAAGCAAGCATGAAACGCAGTTGCAACGTTGGCTCGACGCCGGCTACCATGGCAATATGGATTACATGGCCGCTCATGGTATGAAACGTGCTCGCCCTGCTGAGTTAGTACCCGGAACGCAGCGTGTTATTTCGGTGAAAATGAATTACCTGCCCCCCGATGCAGGTTTTGCCAAAACCCTTAAAAACTCAGATAAAGCGTATATAAGCCGCTACGCTCTTGGCCGCGACTACCATAAATTAATGCGTAACCGCTTAAAAAAATTGGGGCAAAAAATAGAGCTTGAAATTGGCGAATACGGTTTTAGGCCTTTTGTCGACTCAGCTCCGGTACTTGAGCGCCAACTCGCTGAAAAAGCAGGCTTGGGCTGGCGCGGTAAACACTCGCTACTTATTAATAAAGAAGCCGGTTCTTGGTTTTTTTTAGGTGAGTTATTTGTTGATTTACCGCTGCCCATAGATGCAGAAAACACCTTTGAAGGCTGTGGTAAATGCGTAGCCTGCATAACACTATGCCCAACTGGCGCTATTGTTGAGCCCTACGTGGTAGATGCTCGTAAATGTATATCGTACTTAACTATTGAGCTACAAGGTCCTATTCCAGAGCAATACAGAACATTATTAGGTAACCGCGTTTATGGTTGTGACGACTGCCAATTAGTTTGCCCGTGGAATCGCTATGGCCAACTTACCGACGAAAATGATTTTCATCCGCGCACCCAATTAAAAGATAAAGACCTGCTTGAGCTGTTTGCTTGGGATGAAGCCACTTTTTTAAAAAACACCGAAGGCAGCCCTATTCGTCGTATTGGCCACGAGCGTTGGTTGCGTAATTTGGCTGTAGGCTTAGGTAATGCTGAATTTAGCCCGAGCATTATTCATGCCCTAGAAGATAAAAGCCTAGCTTGCAGTGAACTGGTTTTAGAGCATATAAATTGGGCGCTGCAACAACAACGCAACAAGCAAGGTACTATACTGCGTAAAACCGCAAGGCTTATTAGAATTGTTGAAAAAGGCCTACCCCGCGACGCTTAAATATTTAGGTGTGGAGTAAGCACTTTTAATTAATCACTACGGTTATAAGTGCTTACCAAAAATAGTTAAGCTGTAAGGGGTATTATCCATAATGGCCACCTGTGGTAACTCGCCCCACACACTAAAGTTAAAGTGTTTAAATAGTTTAATACTGGGTAAATTATGACTAAAAATAAACCCTAGTAACACTTTAATATTGAGTTGTTTAGCTTGAGTTTGGGCAAACTCCATCAGTGTTTTACCTAAACCTTTACCTTGTGCTTTAGCGGTAATATAAATACTTATTTCTACCGTGCCTTCGTAAGCTACTCGCCCATAAAACGGTTTATAACTAAGCCATGCTAACACTTGGTCATTTTCAGAATATACATAAATTGGCCGCTGAGGAGTGTGGCTATCAAACCAAGCTTGCTTATCGGTAACGCTTACCTCTTCGGTATCGGCGGTAACCATTCTGCTGGCAATGGTTTCGTTATAAATTGCGACTATAGTTTTTAAATCTTCTGGGCGTGCTAAACGGATTGTCATAAGGTCTAGATAAGGTTGATCAGTTGCGTTTATATTAGCGTATCATTGAGGCTATAAACAATATGTAACCTTTTAACTTTAGGCATTAAAAATGATAAAAATAATATTATTAACATTAATGGCGTTACTTGTACCCGCATTAGCTCAAGGGAAAAGCCCGGCTGAGCACCCCATTAAAAAACAAAATAACTGCCAAGACTTTACTAACATTACTTTGCGTAAACTACGCTCAAAAGAGTTTGTTAACTTATGCCAATTTGAAAACCAACCGCTGCTAATTGTTAATACAGCGAGTAATTGTGGCTTTACGCCGCAATTTGCAGGGCTTGAAGCGGTTTATAATAAATATAAAGAGCAAGGCTTAGTGGTATTAGGGTTTCCTTCTGATGACTTTTTTCAAGAAGAAAACAACGAACAAGACACCGCTAAAGTGTGCTTTGTTAATTACGGGGTTACTTTCACTATGTTTGCCACCAGCGCAGTGCGCGGCAGCGATGCAAACCCTATTTTTAAACACTTAAATAGCCAAACCAGCTCACCTAATTGGAATTTTTATAAGTATTTAGTGTCTGCTGATCGTAAAACAATTACGCGCTTTAACAGTAAAGTAGCACCCGAATCAGAAAAGCTAACTGCAGCAATTGAAGCGACATTAGCTATTAACTAGGTTAAAACCGTTACAATTAGTTTAAACTAACTAAAATACACGTTAGTATGATTAAAAAACAACCAGATTAATGATTAGGAGATTTTATGACAGTGGCAAGCGCAAGACATATATTAGTAGATAGTGAAGCACAGTGTTTAGATTTAAAAGAAAAAATTGAACAAGGTGAAGACTTTGCTGTGTTAGCAAAAGTACACTCTAACTGTCCATCAGGTCAAGATGGCGGTGCTCTTGGTGAGTTTGGCCCAGGTATGATGGTGCCAGAGTTTGATAAAGTGGTGTTCTCTGCGCCAATTAATCAAGTACAAGGCCCAGTACAAACACAGTTTGGTTACCATTTACTTGAAGTAACCAGCCGTTCAGAGTAACTTATTCTGCACTGTAAATTTTGAAAAAAGCCGCTTATGCGGCTTTTTTATGGAGTAATTATGCAACTATTTGGTTCTGTTACCTCGCCTTATGTACGCCGCGTTAGAATATGGGCGCTAGAAAATAACTGTGATTTAGAGTTTATTAATCTGGATATTTTTTCTGCGCAAGATCGCCCAACTATGGTGAGTAAAAACCCAGCACGCAAAATCCCTATTCTCGTAGATGGCAATTTAACCCTAAGTGATTCAAACTCAATACTGCGCTATTTACTTGAAAAAACAGCGCAGCCAAAATTAACTTGGCCGCAAGAGCACTTACTTACTACTATTAATGCCTGTAATGATTCCTTAGTAGAAATGCTTTTATGTCAGCGCTCTGGTTTTGATACGCAAAGTGATGCGTTATTTTTTAATTTGCAAAACGAACGTATTGTTGAAACATTACACTTTTTAAATGATCATTTAACTGATGATGAATTTAAAGGCTGTGAATACCTCAACATCAGTTTATACTGCCTGCTTGATTGGATTTGCTTTCGTGAACTAACCGACATTAGTCAGCATTCAGCGCTTGTTGCTTTTTATGAGCAATATGGCCAACGCCAAGCAGCAATAAATACCAGTCCTAGTCATTAATTTAAAAAGGTAAACACATGAGCGATATCGAGATTGAATCAGAACTAGTCAACTTTGTTGAAAAAGTACGTATGAGCGAAGTAATTTGGGCACTTGGTGCAGAAGATAATGGCTTTGTAGTGTGTGATTCAAATCAATTTGACGAGACTGACGTATTACTACTTTGGGAAAGCGAAGCGGCTGCTAAAGCTCAGTGTAAAGACGAGTGGAAAGAGTACAGCCCAGTAGAAATTGGCCTTGATGAATTTTTAGATGAATGGGTTGAAGACCTAAACGAAGACAATGCTTTAGTTGGCCTTAACTGGAATGACGACCAAGTATGCGTAGAAATTGAACCCGTAGGTTTAGCTCGCGCATTAAGTGAATAAATCACTATAGCTTAATTAATAAAGCATAATAAAAGCCAACTGCATTCGTGCTAGTTGGCTTTTTTGCTTTAATTAATTGGTATAAGAATTTATACCCAAAACATACTCGCATCTTGCTATGTTTTGGGTATAAAATGTATTTTGTCATTATTTTCAAGGTACACCGTTGAAAACCCATCTTGGTCGCCGTCCTTTTTCAGCTATGGAGCTGCACACACTTTACAGTGGCTATATTTATGGCGATATGCGCGTGGTGCGTGAACAAGCAAAGCATTGGCACTTTTGGTTGCCATTAATTGCTTACTATACGGGCGCTTATAGTGACGAAATAGGCTGCTTAACACTTGATGACTTAACTGTTGAGCAAAACATTTTATGTTTTAGTTTTCATACCCACGGAAAAATTAAACCACGCCTTATTCCTGTACATCAAGCGCTAATTAATGCTGGCTTTAACGACTATTTAGCATTTATAAAAAGCCAAAACCAACAGCGATTAATGTTCGATTTACCAGCTAAAACCGGTCGCTACAGCGAAAAAGTACGTATTTGGTTTAGCGGTGAAGGCGAGCGCGCTGGTTACTTGCAAAAATGTGCAATTCCTAATATTGACCAACTCGGAATGAAAACCGCTATAAGTAGCCTGCGGCTTAACTTTGAGCAGCAAGTACGCATTTATGCACTGCAAGCTAACTCTAAAGATGCGTTTAATTATTTAATGGGCTTTAACGAATACCCACACCCAAATTATAGCAATGTAGCAGTATTAAATAGCATAATTGGGCAAATTCGCGTTATTAACTCACAATTGCACTGGCAGCGCTTTATCAATCGCGATAGTCACTGACAAACTTTGTTACTATTTACTCGCCCAAATCTGGGGGTATTCGATTACTCCATAAAAGAAAGCTGCTAGGATATCCGCATATAATACCGTTTCTATTAAAGTAGAGTGGTAACGCTGTCTGCTTTAGTCATTTATAACAATAATAAACTAGGGATACTATGTTTCTTAAAAGCCTCTTAACCGTAAGTGTTGCATTCGCGATGAGCGCAGCAAATGCTAACGAATTCGTAATTGAAAAACTCGCAAAACCAAGCAGTCAATCAGTGTCGTTAACACTCGACCCAAGCCAAGATACCTTTACCGGAATGACTGAGATTATTTTAGAGGTACTTAAGCCAACTAACTACATAGAACTAAACGGCGTGGCTTACGCAACTAAAATGGCACAATTACTTGGCGAGCAAAATTGTGACTTAAACAGCGAAATGCTCAAAACCGGTAAAGTAAAATTTAGCTGTGATGAGCAAATTCAGCCGGGTAAATACACCTTAAAAATTGATTTTTCAGCGCCATATAATCGCCAAAGTGTTGGGCTATATAAAACATTAGATCAAGGTACACCTTACTTATTTACTCAGTTTGAAATGAGTGATGCGCGCCGTGCATTTCCGGTATTTGACGAGCCAAGCTACAAAATTCCATTTCAGCTCACTATTACCGCGCCTACCTCACAAAAAGTATATGCCAATACACCTGAGCTTAAAACTACAGTAAATGGCGACATGACCACCCACTTTTTTGATAAAACACCGCCTATTCCTTCTTATTTAGTGGCAATGGCTGTGGGCCCTTTTGAAGAGCTTAATGTTGAAGGAATGTCGGTACCAGGGCGCGTGATTACCCCACAAGGTAAAATTCATTTAGCCCAGTACGCTAAAGAAAACATGCCAAAAGTACTAGGCGCACTTGAAGCATATTTTGGTATTCCTTATGTGTATCAAAAACTAGATTCGGTGGCTGTACCTGAATTTCCGTTTGGTGCCATGGAAAACTCAGGACTTGTAACCTACCGAGAAGATATTTTATTGGTTGATTTAGCTGCCGCTACGCGCAGTAAAAAACAACGCAATGTGTCTATTATTGCTCACGAACTAGCACACCAATGGTACGGTAACTTAGTAACGATGAAGTGGTGGAACGATTTATGGTTAAACGAAGCGTTTGCTAGTTGGATGGCGGCAAAAATTACCAAGCAACTAAACCCTGAATTTGAATCGCACCTAGATTTACCACAAAATAACGTTATGCCACTTGATGCACGTTTGAGTACTAAACCAATTCGTAAACCAATTAAAACCGAAGCCGATATTATGGATGGTTTAGGCCTTGCTTATAGCAAAGGTAGCTCGGTACTTGCTATGGTTGAAAATTGGATAGGTGAAGAGGCCTTTCAAAAAGGTATTCAAAATTACTTAAAAGAATTTTCGTATAAAAATGCCGAAGCTGCCGATTTATGGCAAGCACTTGGCAAAGCTTCTAATAAAGATGTAGCGAGTGTTTTAAAATCGTTTATTGAGCAATCTTCCTACCCACTGATTAAAGTGTCTCAGCAAGGTAGTAAAGTAACTATATCGCAAAGTCGCTTTGTAAATGCCGGTGTTGATGCGCCTGAGCAATTATGGAATGTACCTGTTGCAATTAAATACGGCGCGGGCGATAAAGTAAAAACAGCGAACGTATTACTTAATAAACAAAGCCAAACGCTAGATTTAGATTTTGCACCAGAGTGGATTTATCCTGATCAAGGCGCATTAGGTTATTACCGCTGGGTGATGGACGATGCACAGTTTAGTGCGCTTATCGACAATGCTGCTGACAAGCTAGATGACCGCGAACGTTTAGCGTTATTATCTGCTACCGATGCACTACTTGATGCTGGTGTTATATCGGCCGCTAAGTTAATGCAAACGCTTGAAGTATTTATAAGCGACAGCCACCCTCGCGTTGCTAATACCGCGCTGGGCTATTTAGTATCGCAACAACGCACCTTTAAAGACGATAGCAATAAAGACTTATGGCCGAAATTTATTCGTGGTGCAGTAACTCCTGCGGCTAAAAAATACGGCTTAGAGGCAAAAGTAGGTGAAGATGGCGCTATTTCACAACTTCGAGCTGCCGTTGTATCGCGTTTAGGTTTTGATGGCGAAGATCAAAATGTGATCAATAAAGCAAAACAGCAAACTCAGGTTTATTTAAACGATCCACAAAAAGTAGACCCATACTTAGCCGGCACTTATTTAACGTTGGCTGCTTTTAACGGCGACAAAGCATTGCTTGAGCAATTTATGGCAACCTTTAAAACCACCAAAGATCCACAAGTACGCACTAATATGCTCTCGGCTATGGGTTATTTTGCAAAACCTGCACTGCAAAAAGCAGTATTGGCTTACAGCTTAACAGATGAAGTAACCGCATCCGACATGCGTACTATTTTAGCAGGGCAAAGCTATACTGATGAGCGCCAAGCGCTGTTTATTGACTGGGTTTACAGTAATTACGATAAAGTAACAGCAAGCTTACCGCCATTTTTTATCCCTAACTTACCGTATTTTACGACTGCAAATTGTGATGCAAATAGCTTTGCTACAACACAAAGCTTCTTTAATACTAAGTTAGCTGAAATACCAGGTTATGCTCGTACTTTAAGTAAACTAGAAGAAAGCACTAATGATTGTATTGCACTGAAAAATCGTGAGCTTGAATCGGTTAATAACTTCTTAAAAAGTAAGTAATATTTATCAAATGTATAAACATAAAAGCCGCTGAGTGCTAACTCTGCGGCTTTTTACATTTAATGTTGATATGGCTTTATTAGTTACCAATAATCATCGTTAGTTTGGCAATAAAATCTTTTGCTGCTTGCTCAGAGTTTATTTTAAACGCGACACCATAATGAATCGGCTGTGCGCTTTTATAAATGCGCGTAGGAAAACGCGTCATTTCGCTACTATGAAAGTAGCCCTGAGTACGCACTACTCCATCAATATCGGTAAAATCATCACTAAACACTTCAAATGCTGGGCGAATTATAATTTTACCTTTGCCGCCTTCACTGTGCGTGTAAAACGCTTCTTTTGAATTAACTAACATGTATTCGGCAATATTCTTTATTTTAAAATTACTTCTACACTCTAATTTAATTAGCTGCTCAGTAAGCTCGTCTGCACTATAAGCCACGTTGTAATCCCTATTAGTTAAATTTGCGCATAACCTTAACGCATACACATTATAAAGTCTGAAATTTATTTAAATTAGTCCTCAGCTACATCACAAACAAAAGCAAGTTTGTCGTTGTTATAACTCATACGGGTAATATTAGTATGGCAATAAGGTGTTAAGTCCAGCCATTGCGATACAGTGTTATTGCCACTAAGATTACGTTGGTAAACACGGTTGTTAAGCGCATAGGCCAGCGTATTGTCGTCCTTTAAAATAAAGTCTTGTACTTGTAGCGGCAATCTAAGTAAGTTTTCTACCTGCTTAGTTTGTGGGTTAAAACGCGCTACAATATGTTGCTCATTTTGGGTGTAACTAAATATAAACTGCGCCATTGTATGATTGTAAATAAGCGTACGACCAATGTTTTTTGCCACAACTTGCCCTTTTGCCGCTGCAACTAAGCTATATTGTAATGTATGTGGCTCACCTAAAATAAACATGACTAAATCGTTATTTATACCCCATGCGTGATATCCCACTGGCTCTATCCAGTCAAAAATACGACTTGCTGCAACTTCGCTATCAAGCGGATATTGCCATAGCTTTTGCTTGCCATTGGCCTCTACCACAATTGCCGATAAGCTTTGTTTATTTGGCATTACGGTTGGTGAGTATTCGCTTACTGGCGTATTAGTTATACTAATAATTTGTTTTGTTGCAAAGTCGTAGTAAGCAATATCGGTTTGGCTTTGCTCAGCGCTTAATACTTCATGAGTAAAGTAAACACCATTATTGTGTATATGAGGCTGATTATTATAACTATTACTGTCGCTCACAATAGTAACTTGCAGGCCGTAAGGAGTATTTAAATCGGCTAATAACACTTGGCTTTTGGGCATACTTGCTTGTGCTACTGAGAGCGTTAAAGCGCCGATTGAAAACAACCCTAGTAGTGGTTTTAAAAATTTCATGCTCTATCTCGTTTTATTTTTAAGCACCCCATGATAACGTTATTTGCTGATTACGTCACTTGACCTAGACCAGCAACATCTTTATAACTAACCGGGTCTTATAAAAGAGAATTAATATGTCAGCTAAACATCCTATTATTGCAATAACCGGCTCTTCAGGTGCGGGTACAACCACCACCACGAATGCAATTAAACATATTTTTCGTAGCCTTAACATTAGTGCGGCTTTTATCGAAGGGGATAGCTTTCATCGTTACACTCGCCCTGAAATGGATAAAAAAGTACGTGACGCGCAACAAGAAGGCAAACATATTAGCTACTTTGGCCGCGAAGCTAACGACTTTGGTTTACTAGAAACCCTATTTGATAGCTACGGTGAAACCGGTCAAGGTAAACTGCGTCGTTATTTACATACCTTTGACGAAGCAGTGCCTTACAACCAATTGCCTGGCACATTTACTCCGTGGCAAGATCTGGAGCAAAATACCGATTTGTTATTTTACGAAGGGTTGCATGGCGCTGTTGTAGATCAAGAGCATAATGTGGATGTAGCAAAACATGTAGATTTACTCATTGGTATGGTGCCTATTATCAACCTTGAGTGGATCCAAAAATTAATTCGCGATACCTCAGAGCGTGGCCATTCTCGTGAAGCTGTAATGGGTTCAATTGTGCGCAGTATGGATGACTATATTAACCATATTACTCCACAGTTTTCACGCACCCATATTAACTTTCAACGTGTGCCTACGGTAGATACCTCAAACCCTTTTAGTGCTAAAGATATTCCATCGTTAGATGAAAGCTTTGTTGTTATTCGCTTTAGGGGCATTGATGATGTTGATTTTCCGTATTATTTACGCATGATTGAAGGCAGTTTTATGTCGCGTATTAATACCTTGGTAGTGCCTGGCGGTAAAATGGGCTTGGCAATGGAGTTGGTACTTACCCCACTCATTAAAGACATTATTTTAAAAAAACGAGCATTAGAAAACCTAGCACCACTGGATTTACCTATTTGATATTGGATAACCCACAGCCCTTTTTTGTTAAAGCTAACTCACGTACACTGCTGATTTTGCTTAAAGTGAGATCAGCATGTCGCAACCATTAAAAATTATTGTGGGCTCTAAAAATCCAGTAAAAATAAATGCTGCTAAGGGCATTTTTAGCATGTATTTTCCAGAGTGTGACATTGACTGCCAAGGTGTAAATGCCCCCTCGGGTGTGCCTGATCAACCTATTGGTGAAGAGCAAACTCGCATTGGCGCGCAAAACCGAGTGAATTACTGCAAAGAGCACTACCAAGCCCACTATTATGTGGCCATGGAAGGCGGTGCAGAGCAATTTAGTTACGGTGCAGCAACCTTTGCCTATGTAGTTATCGATAACGCGTTAAATCAAGTTGTAGGACGCAGTAGCAACCTACCTTTGCCGCAAATACTGTATAACGCATTACTTAATGGTGCAGAGCTTGGTGATGTTATGGATAAAGCTTTTAATACCACCAATATAAAGCAGCAAGGCGGCGCTATTGGTTTACTCACTAATAACCACGCCACCCGCGAAAGTACCTATACCCAGGCTCTTACCTTGGCCATGGCACCTTTTTTACATTCAGCGCTTTATTGCCAAACAAATTAATTTAGGAAGTTTAATGAAATACAGTTATGTGCTGTTTGATGCAGACGAAACCTTGTTTAGATTTGATGTTTTAGCGGGCATGACTCGCATGTTTAAAACATATAACGTAGATTTTAGCCAAGCCGACTATCTTCATTATCAAAAAACCAATAAGCAACTATGGGTTGATTACCAAAATGGCGACATTAGTGCCGACTACTTGCAGGTTACTCGCTTTAGCGAATGGGCTACTAAACTAAATGTGCCAGCAAAAGAGCTTAATGATGCATTTTTAGATGCTATGGCAGCAATATGTGAGCCGCTACCCGGTGCCATAGAGCTGTTAAATAAACTTAAGCCGCACGCTAAGTTAGGTATTATTACTAATGGTTTTGCCCGCTTACAAACCGTACGCCTTGAGCATACTGGTTTAAAAGATATGTTTGAATGGCTAGTCATTTCTGAATTAGTAGGTATAGCTAAGCCTAATAAAGCTATTTTTGACCATACCTTTGAATTAATGGGAAACCCAGATAAAAGCCAAATATTAATGGTTGGCGATACTGCCACAAGCGATATTTTAGGCGGTAATAATGCAGGCATTGATACCTGCTGGTTACAACACCCAAACGAGCCGTTGCCCGAGGGTATAAAGCCTACCTATACCGTTACTCATTTAGAGCAGTTACAAAGTATTTTAGAACTGTAGCTACGCACTTAAAGTATTCTTAAATAGGCAAAAAAAATGACGCTAATTAGCGTCATTTTTTATAACTGTGTGAGCAATAAACTAGGCTGGCGCTAATTCAAGGCCGGGTGCAGGCATCGTTACAGGCGTTTCAAAGGTTGCCCACTCCCATGCTGACTCAGTAGCCATTAATTTACGTAGTAATTTATTATTTAAATCGTGACCCGATTTAAATGCAGTTACTTTACCTAAAATGTTATGACCTGTCATAAACATGTCACCAACACAGTCTAATATCTTATGCTTAACAAACTCATCGCTGTAGCGTAAACCGTTTGGATTTAACACTTTAAACTCATCAAGTACTACTGCGCTATCCATGCTGCCACCTAATGCTAGGTTATTAGCATGCATATATTCAATGTCTTTCATAAAACCAAAGGTACGTGCACGGCTAATTTCTTCAATAAAGCTTTTCGTCGTAATATCTAAACCAATACGTTGGCGACTTTCATTGATAGCTGGGTGATCAAAAGCAATTTCAAAGTCGATATGAAAACCATCATACGGTTCTAACTCGGCCCATTTATCGCCTTCTTCAATACGTACTTTTTCTTTAATACGAATAAAGCGTTTTGCTGCATTTTGCTCTTCAATGCCGCCTTTTTGTAACAAATAAATGAATGGTAATGCACTACCATCCATTATTGGCACTTCTGAGCTATCTAATTCTACAATTAGATTATCAATACCCATTGCAGCAACAGCAGCAATAAGATGCTCAGTAGTTGATAAGCGAACACCATCTTTGTTAATTAAACAGGTACATAATTGCGTATCACCAACGGCTTCAGGTGTTGTTTCAAAATCAACAACCGGATCAAGGTCGACACGACGAAATACAATCCCAGTATTTGCGCTCGCAGGTCGGAGAGTTATTGTGACCTTCTCACCTTTATGAAGTCCAATTCCTATGGCTTTGACTACTTGTGCAATCGTTCGCTGTTTAATCATAGGTTCGCTCACTTAAATTCAGTTACAGTTAGACGGCGGATACTAGCATAAATACGCCGCAATTGCAATATTCGTTCATATTTCAAACGAAATACTGTTTATATTAATCAGCTTGTTTACGTAAAAAAGCAGGAATATCAAAATAATCTCCGCCTTCTGACTTATCTGATTTTTTGTTACTTGGCGCTGCAGCACTCGTTGTGCTTTTATTAGCAGTAGATGAAGTTGTTTTTTCGTTACTTTCAACTTGCGTCTTTGCTGTGTTTTCTTCAGCGCTTGTGCCTTGGCTTGCAAAGCTTGGTACGTACATGCTGCTACTTTGGTTTGAAGTGCTGGCTACATCAGAACCTGATGCTTTTTTAAAGCCATTATCAACAATGCCAAACTGCGGACGACGATCGCCACCTAAGCCAGTTGCAACTACAGTTACACGTAATTCATCGGTCATTTCAGGATCAATTACTGCACCTACAACCACAGTGGCGTTTTCTGATGCCAATGCTTTTACGTGGTTACCCACAATTTCAAATTCTTCAATCGCAATGTCCATACCCGCAGTAATATTAACTAAGATACCTTTAGCACCAGTTAAATCTACGTCTTCTAGTAATGGGCTCGAGATAGCCGCTTCTGCGGCTTCTTGTGCACGATCAGGACCTGATGCAGACGCTGTACCCATCATTGCAGGACCCATTGCTGACATTACTGTACGTACGTCGGCGAAATCCACGTTGATCAAACCAGAGCGAGTAATTAACTCTGCAATACCCTGAACCGCACCAAATAATACGTCGTTAGCTTTAGCGAAGGCATCTAAAAGTGTAGTCCCTTTTCCTAAAACTTTAAGCAGTTTATTGTTCGGAATTGTAATAAGTGAATCTACAATTTCTGACAATTCATTAATGCCTTGCTCAGCCGCTGCAGCTCGCTTTTTACCTTCAAAATCAAAAGGACGCGTAACTACTGCTACGGTTAAAATACCAAGCTCTTTTGCAATTTTTGCCACTACAGGCGCTGCACCAGTACCAGTACCGCCGCCCATACCTGCTGCAATAAATACCATGTCGGCACCTTCAAGGCTGGCACGAATTGTATCGGCATCTTCTTCAGCCGATTGACGACCTATTTCTGGGTTTGCACCGGCTCCTAACCCTGAGGTTATTTGCGTGCCTAATTGTACAGTAACGTGCGCTGCTGAGTTACGTAATGCTTGTGCGTCTGTATTAGCAGCAATAAAGCATACGCCTTCAATTTGCTGTTTTACCATGTGCTCAACAGCGTTACCGCCGCCGCCGCCCACGCCAATTACTTTTATTACAGCTTCTTCGCTATGTTGTTCCATCATATCAAACATGTTTACTCTCCGACTTGAGTACTAAAACTCGCCTTGGAACCACTTAGTAATGCGGCTCCATAAATTATTATTCCCTTCTGCTTTCAACTTTTGTGCATTCATTGATTGCATGGTACGCCCGTATTGTAACAAACCAACAGCGGTTGCGTACGAAGGATCGTCCACATAGTCTGTCAAACCAACTATCCCAATTGGTTTGCCTATTCTTACCGGCATTTGGAAAATATCTTCTGCTACTTCCATTGCGCCGGCCATTTTAGCAGTTCCGCCTGTGATAACGAGACCTGCTGCAATTTGGTCTTCTAACCCTGAGCGACGAATTTCTTCCATTGCTAATTCAAATAATTCTCTAAATCTTGGCTCTACCACTTCCGATAATGTATGACGCGACATTAATCTAGCTGGGCGTCCGCCTACACTCGGCACTTCTATGGTGTCTTCATTACTGGCCATTTGGCTACTAGCACAGGCGTATTGTACTTTGAGTGCCTCTGCATGTGATATAGGTGTGCGAAATATTTTTGCTATATCGCCAGTTACTTGGTTACCCGCCACTGGAATAACCGCTGAGTGACGCAGTGCACCATTAATATAAATAGTGATATCCATGGTGCCACCACCAATATCAAGTACTGCTACTCCAAGCTCTTTTTCATCATCGGTCAGTACCGAGTAACATGAGGCAAGTGCAGTAAAAATAAGTTGGTCAACTTCAAGCCCACAGCGCTGTACACATTTTTCGATATTTTTTGCCATATCGTTTGAGCACGTAATAATGTGAGCACGTGCTTCCATACGTACGCCGCTCATACCAAGTGGGTTTTTAATCCCTTCTTGCATGTCGATACTGTATTCTTGTGGTAACGCATGCAGCATTTTGCGCTCTGCTGAAATAGGCACAGAGCGAGCAATATGAATCACATTTTCAATGTCTTCATCGGTTACTTCGGTGTTGTTAATTGCTACTACACCGCTTTCGTTTTGGCACTGTATGTGCTTGCCAGAGATACCAAGGTACACTGAGCTAATACGACAATCAGCCATTAATTCCGCCTCGTCTATGGCTCGGCGAATAGACTCAGATACTAAGTTTAAATCGTTTACGCCGCCTTTATCCATACCTCGGGATATTTGCGTGCCTACACCAACAATACTGAGTTTGTTGTCTGCGGTGATTTCACCTACCGTTGCAATCACTTTTGAGGTGCCAACGTCTAATCCAATCACTAGGTTTCTTTCTGCTGACTTAGTCATGCCTTACTCTTATTTTGTAATTGTTCTTCTTGCAATGGCTTAAAGCTGACTGCAAGGCCAGTATCGTAGCGTAAATCGATTGCATCTATTTGAGCATCTGCACGCTTTTCCATGCGTGGATAAACGTCTATAAAACGCTGTACACGCTTAGCTTTATCTTTGCGCCCTAAATTTAAGCGCACTCCGTTATCTAGCCACAACTGCCATGAGAAACGCTCCGACAACGCTAAACTTTTTAACGTTAATGCGTTTACTTTTAGCATTTCGTCAAATTGCTGAAACGCAATCCATGCTTCTTGCTCACTGCCTTCTGGGCCATATAGTTGAGGTAAATTTTTACTTAACTTATTACTTTTAGCTTCAAATGCATCGCCGTTTTGATTAAGTAACAAGTCACTATTCCAATGCGCAACAGCGCGGTGCTCAACTACATAAACTTGCAGTGTGTCGGGCCATTGTTTACGCACCGATACACTTGCAACCCAAGGTAAATCTTGTACCAGTTGCTGTACATGCTTTACATTAAGGTCAAAAAAGCTAGTTAAATCTGCTTTTTTAATCGCTCTAATAATAGCGATTTCGTCGGTATATTTAGGATTACCCTGCACAGTTAAATGCTTAATTTGGGCATCTTTATTTTCTACCAACCAATCCGATACACCTGTGGTAATTTGCACTAAGCCGATTACCACAGCTAGAAAAAAACTCACCCCAAAAATCAGCGACCAGTTTAGTTGCTGTTTGATTTGTAGCGTTTTTTCTAAAAGGGGATGCATATTAAAGTGTTTGCTCCAAAATGCGAACAACTAATTGCTCAAAACTTGCACCATGTGCTTTTGCCGCCATAGGTACAAGCGACTTTTCGGTCATACCGGGTACTGTATTTACTTCTAATAAGTAAAAATTACCTTGCTGATCTTGCATTGCATCTACGCGACCCCAGCCGCTAGCACCTACTAAATCAAATGCATCGAGTGCCATTGCTTGTAAGTGCTCGGTATCTGCAGGCGATAAATCTGCCGGGCAATGATACTGCGTGGTAGTTGCTTGATACTTAGCTTGGTAATCATAAAAACCATTGGGTGTTGTCATTTCGATTACTGGCAACACTTCATCGCCTAATACCGTTATGGTAAATTCGCGGCCACTGATCCACTGCTCAACGAGTACTTGGCTATCAAACTTAAACGCATTACTAAGTGCATCTTCAAGCTCTTGTGGCGTGTTTGCTTGTGCCATACCAATACTTGAGCCTTCGTGCGACGGTTTTACCATCACTTTTTTAAATTGCTGCATTATTGCCGCTGCATCAAAGCCTTTTTTGGCATCAACCACGGTATAAGGAGCGGTACTTAGCCCTGCCGATTTAAATAAATGCTTACAACGCACTTTATCCATAGCCAGTGCTGAGCCAAGTACGTTACTGCCAGTATACGGCAGGTTCATAAATTCAAGCGCACCTTGCACTGTACCGTCTTCGCCACCACGACCATGCAGTGCAATGAACACTCTATCAATTGCTAACTCATTTAGCTCCCATAACGGGCGTTCTTTAGGGTCAAAGGCAATGGCGTTTATGCCATGATTTTGCAATGCATTTAACACCGCTTGTCCTGATCTTAATGACACTTCACGCTCTGCTGAGTTCCCCCCTAACAGCACCGCTACTTTACCAAACTGCGTGTTTAACTGTGTCATACTTCACCTTGTTTAAGTTTTTCTATCGACATACCCGTAGCGGCTAAGGTTTTTACTAATTGCCCTATGTTGCCAGCCCCTTGGGTTAATACTAAATCGTTATTTTGTAAGCAATCGGCTAATACGCTTGCCAGCTCTACGCTATTAGCTACGTGGCGTGGCTCTTTACCGCGCTGGCGTAAACTACGGCATAAGCTTTTACTATCTGCGCCTACAATTGGCTCTTCGCCAGCACTGTATACATCCAGTAGTAACAGCTGATCAACCTCGGCTAATACTTTTACAAAATCTTCGTACAAGTCGCGAGTACGAGTAAAGCGGTGAGGTTGATACACCATAACTAAACGCTTATCTGGCCAGCCTTCACGAGCCGCAGTAATAGTGGCGGCTACTTCAGACGGATGATGCCCATAATCGTCAACTAACATTACGCTGCCACGTTCGTTTTCAAACTCACCGTAGTGCTGAAAACGTCGGCCAATACCTTCAAATTTTTGCAATGCTTCCAAAATAGCGAAATTAGCAATATTTTGATCCTTTGCTACTGCTATAGCTGCAGTGGCATTAAGTGCATTGTGTTTGCCTGGCATATTTAGCGTTGCTGTTAAGCTCTCGCCTTGTTTATTGGTTACCGTAAACTTGCACGTGTTTGCCGACTGGCTAAAGTCGCTCATGCGATAATCCGCATCGCTCGACTCGCCATAAGTAATCACCGGGCGACCAAAACGCGGTATAAGCTCGCTCGCGACTTCAGAATCTATACACACTACAGCTAGGCCATAAAACGGTAGGTTATGAATAAAATCCACATAGGTGTCTTTCATTTTTTCTAGGCTGCCGCCGTAGGTTTCCATGTGATCTTCTTCAATATTAGTGATCACCGATACCATTGGCTGTAAGTGTAAAAATGAGGCATCGCTTTCATCTGCTTCGGCAATTAAAAAATCGCTTTTACCTACTTTTGCATTACTGCCGGCACTATTTAACAAGCCACCAATTATAAATGTTGGATCAAGGCCAGCTTGTGCATAAATACTGGCAATTAAACTGGTTGTTGTAGTTTTACCGTGTGTACCCGCAATAGCTATACCGTGGCGAAAGCGCATTAGCTCAGCGAGCATTTCGGCGCGGCGTACCACAGGTACTCTTGCGGCCTTGGCGGCTATAATTTCTGGGTTTGTTTCATCAATGGCACTGGAAACAACCACTACATTGGCATCTTTTACGTTATTTTCGTGATGCCCAATAAACACCTCTGCACCGGCTTTAATTAACCTGTCTGTCATAGCGCTGTGCGCAATGTCAGAACCGGTAATCCTATAACCTTCAAACGCGAGTACTTCGGCAATGCCGCCCATGCCTGCGCCGCCAATACCAACAAAGTGGATGGTTTCAATGCGACGCATTGCTGGTCGTGTATATTGCTCTCTTATTGACGTTTGTTTCACTTATGCTCTCTTATTGGTTACTTGCTCACAGTGCATAGCTACGCTTGCTGTGGCATCTAAAATGGCTTGCTGTTTTGCATTTGCCGCCATTTCTTTAATTAATGAAGGTTTAGCTAAATATGGGCTTAAAAGCGCAACAATTGATTGTTGATTAAACTGCCCTTGTGGCATTAGTAATGCACCATTTGCCACAACTAAATACTGTGCGTTCGCTGTTTGATGGTCGTCCACCGCATGCGGAAAAGGTACAAACACAGCCATTTTACCAGCAGCTGCAATTTCACTCACAGTGAGCGCGCCCGAGCGGCAAATAACAATATCGGCCCAGCCGTAAGCTGTGTCTATATCATCTATAAATTCAGCCACTTTTGTATTTTTAGCGCTAAATTTATGCGATTTATAAGCAGCTTCAACACTGCCTAAGTGCCCTTTACCCGTTTGGTGCCAAACACTTATAGCATTGGTATTACCCAGCTCTGCAAACGCAGCAGGCAAAGTTATATTAAGTACTTGCGCCCCTAATGAGCCGCCTACCACTAAAATATTAATTGGGCTTGATACTTCTCGCACAGCAACATTTGCCACGCTTTCTCGCACTGGATTACCAACTAACTCGGCCTGGCCTGCTTCAAATGCACTTGGAAAAGCCGCCAATACCCGATTAGCAAACTTAGCAAGCCACTTATTGCTCATACCGGCAATGGCGTTTTGTTCATGGATCACCAGCGGAATACCTAAACTTTTAGCTGCAATACCGGTTGGGCCTGTTACATAACCGCCCATAGCGAGTACCACATCGGGCTTTTCGCTTTTCAATACCTTACGCGCTTGTAATATTGCATTAAGCACCATGAATGGGGCTTTAATAAGACGCTTTATTCCGTTACCACGTACGCCTTTTACATTAATAAAATTAATATCAATATTATGCTTAGGAACAACCGTTGCTTCCATTCTATCGGGAGTGCCTATCCAGCTTACTTGCCAGCCTTGCTGTTTTAAGTAGTCGGCCACTGCAATACCCGGAAATATATGTCCGCCAGTACCACCGGCAACTACAACACACTTTTTACTCATCGCTTAGCTCCACCTGACGTGGCTTGTTTGGTCGCCATTTTAGTTTCAAAATCAACACGTAATAAAATACCAGCAGCAATTGTCATCATGAGTAAACTCGACCCACCGTAAGAAATAAACGGCAGTGTTAACCCTTTAGTAGGTAAAATACCCGCACTTGCGCCTACGTTAACCATGGTTTGAAATGCAAACCAAATACCAATTGCCAACGCTAAATAGCCTTCGTATTCTTTACCATTTTTAAGCGCATTTTGGCCAATTAGTAAGGCTCTAAACACTAAGGTGCCTAATACTATTAATATGCTCGATACACCAACAAAACCAAGCTCTTCTGCTATTACCGCAAAAATAAAATCGGTATGTGCCTCGGGTAAGTATTGTAGCTTTTGTACGCTGTTACCTAAGCCTTGGCCAAACCAATCTCCTTGACTGTAAGCCATTAACGATTGCACTAACTGATACCCTTTGCCAAATGGATCATCCCACGGCTCTAAGAAGCCAATAACCCGCGCCATACGGTATGGTTCAAGTACTATTAGCCCGATAACCAAGGCAACGCCGGTTAAAATTAATACAAAAAACTGCCAAAGTTTGGCACCGGCTAAAAATAACAAACCCACGGTAGTTACAAACATAACAACCACTGTACCTAAGTCGGGCTGCATTAAAATTAATCCTGCATAAGCCGCAAATACTAGTATTGGCTTAATAAAGCCTTTTATGTTTTCTTGGACTTCGCTACGTTTACGCACCAAATAACCTGATATATAACTAAAAAAGAATAACTTAGCCAGCTCAGAAGCCTGAATGTTAAACGGTCCTATGGGTATCCAACGAGTTGAACCGTTTACTTCTCGGCCAACAATAAGCACTATAAGTAATAAGCCCAAACCCACTAACAACAAGTACGGATTCGCTTTTTTCCACCAGCTCATAGGCACTGAAGTGGTGATCCAAAATAAACAAAACGACAAAGCTAAAAATATACCGTGCCGAATAGTAAAATGATAAATATTACCAAATAATCTGTCGGCTGTGGGCATAGATGCACTGGTAACCATGACAAAACCCACCCCCATTAACATCAGCATGCAATACAACAATGGTACATCGTAGAGCTGCGCCGAAGGCTTGGGCGTTAGTGCTTCTTTAATATCGGCAAAAGCCATCATGGCTGCTCCGCCATAACGCATTGTATAAAGTCATCGCCGCGTTGCATGTAGTTATTGTACATATCAATACTGGCGCAAGCCGGTGCAAGTAACACAATATTACCGGGCTCGCTTAATTGCTTAGCCAGTGTTACCGCTTCGCTCATATTATTGGTTAAATGGCTTTTATTGGTTAATGCCATTAAATCTTTGGCATCTTTTCCAAAGCAAATTAGCGCTTTAACATGCTGCTGTAAGTAAGGTGTAAGCGCGTTTAAATCGGCTCCTTTTGCATCCCCACCAGCAATAACTATTAATTGTTGGCCATTAGTTGCAAGGCTATCTATTGCAGCAATAGTAGCGCCCACATTAGTGGCTTTAGAGTCATTAAAGTATTTAACTCCAGCAAGTTCAGCAACAAACTGACAGCGATGTGCAAGGCCATTGAATTGGCTAAATGCTGTACTGTATTGTGCTTTACTAATATTAAACGGGCTAAGTAGCGCCATTACCGCAAGCGCATTTAAATAATTATGCTTGCCAACTACCGCCAAGCTAGTTACTGGTAAAAAGGCTTTGTTAACCTGCATAAAATATGTTTGTTGTTGATATTCGCCAAGGCTGTAATCGCCTTGGTTAGCACCAAAACTTAATTGGGATTTTGCTTTACTGTGCGTGGCTTCGTCGTCTGCATTGGTTATCACTAAAGCTGCGTTATTATAAATACTCAGCTTGGAATCTATATAAGCTTGATAACTGGCGTAACGATCAAGGTGATCCTCTGAAACATTCAGCACGGTGGCGCTAATTGGCTGTAAACTTGTTGTGGTATCTAGCTGAAAACTAGACAACTCCAATACGTACACGTCAACGTCGTTGTTACTTAAATCACTTTGCAGTAAATCAAGCACGGCGGTGCCAATGTTGCCACCCAATGCAGCTTTATAACCGGCAGCAAGTAATACCTGCTGCGCCAGTGTTACTACTGTGGATTTACCATTGGATCCCGTAACAGCAACCACAGGTTTAGTATTAATGCGGGCAAACAACTCAACATCACCAATCACTTCAACGCCTGCGTTTATAGCTTTAGCAATTGCTGGAATTGTTAAGCTAAGGCCTGGGCTAATAATGATCATATCGCTGGCGCAAAGATCGGCACTGTCCAAATCACCAAAACGGGTAGTTAACGTTGGCGTATTTTGTTTTAACCAATCAATTCCCGGTGGGTTTACTCGGCTATCAACCACCGTTGGTGTTAAACCCTGAGACACTAAAAAACGCACAATGCCCAGACCGGTTACACCGAGTCCGAGCACTGTTATTTGTTTGTTTTTTATCTCACTTAAGTATCGCATTTATCGAATCTTTAACGTCGCAAGGCCAGCTAACACTAGCACAATTGAAATAATCCAAAAGCGCACAATAACCCGTGGCTCTGGCCAACCTTTTAATTCGTAATGATGATGAATAGGCGCCATTCTAAAAATTCGTTGCCCGCGTAATTTATACGAGCCTACTTGTAAAATAACCGACAAGGCTTCCATTACAAATACCCCCCCCATAATAATAAGCAGTAACTCTTGGCGAACTAATACGGCAATAATACCCAATGCACCGCCTAACGCTAATGAGCCTACATCGCCCATAAATACTTGCGCTGGGTAAGTGTTAAACCATAAAAAGCCTAGCCCTGCGCCTACTATTGCGGTACATACCACAACAAGCTCGCTGGCCAGCGGTAAATATGGAATATGTAAGTAATTCGAAAAATTCACATTACCAGTTAAGTAAGCAATAATTGCCAGTGCTGCCGCCACTAAAATAGTGGGTACTATGGCAAGGCCATCAAGTCCATCGGTAAGGTTTACCGCGTTTGATGTTCCTACTAACGCAAAATAGGTAATAACAATGTAAAACAAGCCTAGTTGCGGTAATACATCTTTAAAAAATGGTACAACTAACGAAGTTTCATTGGCTTGAGTGCTGGTAAAAAATAATGCACAAGCAACAACTAAGGCTATAACTGATTGCCAAAAGTACTTCCACTTAGCAATTAAACCTTTAGGGTCTTTACGAATAACTTTTCGGTAATCATCCACAAAACCAACTATACCTAACGAGCCAATAACAAATAACGTTGCCCAAACATATTTATTTGATAAGTCGGCCCATAATAAGGTACTGGTAAAAATAGCCGCTAAAATCAGTAAGCCACCCATAGTAGGTGTTCCCGATTTTGATAAATGCGATTGTGGGCCGTCATCGCGCACTGTTTGCCCTATTTGCATACGTTGCAAAGCGCGAATTAACTTAGGCCCTAAATAAAGCGACATCATTAATGCGGTTAAAATCCCTAAAATAGCACGTAGGGTTAAGTACGAAAAAACATTAAAGCCCGTGTAATATTGGGTTAAATACTCTGCCAGCCAAACTAACATTAAAATACTCCATTGATGGCTTGTTGCTGGCCATTAACTAAATCGGTTACTAAAAGCTCCATGCGAGAACTGCGTGATCCCTTCACGACTATGGTGGTTTTTTTATCTACTTTTTTAATACTTGTTTGAATTTGTTGCAGCATTTGCTCACGGTTTGAAAAGTGCCTATTTGGCAGCCCATACACATCACTGGCGTAGCGACTTAATACACCTAAAGTAAACAGCTCATTGATGCCTTGCTCTAATGCATATTCGCCTACTTCTTGATGATATTGACGTGCTTCTTCGCCAAGTTCACCCATGTCGCCCAGTGCTAAAATACGATGCCCTTGCATATCACTTAGTAAATCAATGGCGGCTTTAACCGACTTAACATTGGCGTTATAGGTATCATCAACCACAGTTAATAAATCAGAAACATTAATTAAATTAACGCGGCCTTTTACATCTCCCATGGTTGCCAATGCATTAGCAATATCCTCAAGGGTGACATCAAACTCACTGGTTAGTGCAGCTGCAATAAGTGCATTACTAATATTATGCTTACCTGGTAGCGCAAGCTTAACCGGTATTTGTGCGTTTTTAGTGCACAGGGTAAAGCTAGCGCGAGCATTTTCATCTAGGCTAATATTTTCAGCCCAAATATCGAGTTTTTCACTGCTCGAAAAACGCGTTACTTTCCGGCCATCGAGTTTATCTAGCCAGTATTGGCTAAACTCACTGTCGCAATTAACAATGGCAACGCCATCATCTTTAAGCCCGTCAAAAATTTCACCTTTGGCTTTAGCCACCCCCATTAAGCTGCCAAAACCTTCTAAGTGAGCGGCGGCTACATTACATACCACGGCAACATCGGGTTTGGTCATAGCGGTGGTATAAGCAATTTCACCTAAATGGTTTGCACCTAACTCTATAACGGCAAAACGGTGTTGCGGCTCTAAGCGTAATAAGGTTAGCGGTACGCCAATATCGTTATTAAAATTACCTTTAGTGGCTAGTACATCACCATGCACAGATAAAATTGCAGCGCACATTTCTTTTACTGTGGTTTTGCCAACACTGCCAGTAATAGCAATGGTTTTAGGGGCAACTTGCGCCATTACTGCGCCGCCTATAACCCCTAATGCTAAACGGGTATCTGCAACTATAAACTGTGGAATATCGACATCAACTTTGTGCTGCACAATAACGCCAATCGCGCCATTTTGTTTCGCTTGGGCAATAAACTTATGACCATCAAAATTTGGCCCTTTTAGTGCTAAAAACACTTCACCACTGCAAATGCTGCGAGTATCTGTATTTATATTTAGCACTGGTTGATTATCACCTTGATAATCGGTTGCTAGCACGTTAGCTAGCCAATCAAAATCCATCGGGATCATGCTTGAGTCCCTCTTACTGCTTTTTTTAGTTGTTGTTGTACGTAACGGCGATCGCAAAAGTCGATGCGCTGATCACCTATTATTTGATAGTCTTCATGGCCTTTACCTGCAATAAGAATAACTTCGTCTGCTTTGGCATTGTTTATTGCGTAACTAATAGCTGTTGCTCTATCGGCCTCTAAATAAGCTTTTGTTGGCTGCGCTAAACCTTGTACTACATCGGCAATAATGGCGTCAGGGTTTTCTGAACGCGGATTATCACTGGTAATAATAACCTTATCTGCATTTTGCTCTGCCGCTTGTGCCATTAATGCCCGCTTGCCTTTATCACGGTCGCCACCACAGCCAAATACACAGCTTACTCCACCAGGTACATGCTGCTGTAATGCTTGCAGCGCAAGCGCAAGCGCCTCGGGTGTGTGAGCGTAATCAACAATACAGGTTGGCTTGCCTTTGGCGCTAAATGCTTGCATGCGCCCAGCTACCGGTTGCAATTGCACGCAGCCTGCAATTAATTGTTCTAGCGGATAACCTAGCCCTAATAAAGTTGCAAGTGCCGCAGTTAAATTATATAAATTAAATTCGCCAAATAACGGCGACTCAATGGCAATATCGCCCCAGCTTGTAGTTAATTGTGCTGCTATGCCTTGCGCTGAATAAGTAACGTTTGAAAAGTACACAAACTGTGCATTTTTAGGTGGTAAGTTTTTTCGCCCGTAACACACTAAAGTGTTAAAGCTGTATTTTTCGAGCCATTGATCTGTTTGTCCATCATCTTGATTAAGAACCACAAGTTCAGGCTCAAAGTCTTTAAACAACATTAGCTTGGCATCACCATAACGCGCCATGTCACCATGGTAATCGAGGTGATCCCGCGATAAATTAGTAAATACCGCCGCTTTAAATTGACACTGTGCAACCCGCAGCTGTACTAATCCGTGGGATGACACTTCCATCGCCACCAGCTTGGTATTTTGCTGTTTTAAATCATTTAAAATTCGTTGTAAATCAACCGACGATGGCGTGGTATTTATTAGTGGTGTTAAGTTATCTGGATGACCATAGCCTAAGGTGCCAATAATGGCCGACTGGCTGTTACAAAACTGCGCTAAATGAGCAATCATAGCTGTGGTGGTCGATTTACCGTTTGTACCTGTCACACCAATTAAATCAAGCATGTGGCTTGGCTGCTGGTAAAAGCGACTCGCCAACTCAGGGAGCTTTTTAGTTAGCTCTGACACTAAGTAAAGTGGCTCAAAGCTAGTTTCAAATTCACATAGTCTGTCGGCAATAATTGCAACCGCGCCATTTTCAATTGCCTTAGCAATAAATTGTCCGCCATCTAATTGATGACCTTTAATTGCCACAAATACGTCACCGGGCGTTACTTCTCGGCTATCAAGGCGTAAGTGCCCTACTAGTTGCGAGGGGGCATCTATCTCTATATATTTTAAAATCGCTTTTAAATCACGCATCGTTCTCTTTACCTTTTACGTACGCTACCTCTTCCTTATCGGGCGCTACGTTTAATATTCTTAATGCGTTAGAGACGATCTCTGCAAATGCAGGGCCAGCAGTGGCACCTCCATAGTACACATCGCCGCCGGGTTCGTTAATCATCACTACCACTGCTAATCTAGGATTACTCGCAGGTGCAATACCGGCAAAGTAGCCTACATATTCATCACCGTAGCCACCAACAGCTGCTTTTTTAGAAGTACCTGTTTTACCAGCAGCACGATAACCATCCACGTTAATTCTGCGCGCTGTACCATCTTTTTCAAATACACTTTCCATCATGTGTACAACCGCTTCTACGTCTTTTTGTTTAAAAACACGCTCCCCTTCAGGGATGTCATCTTGCTTTAAAATAGTTAATGGACGATTAATTCCGCCTGCGCCTAACATGGTGTAAAAACGTGCCATTTGCGCGGTACTTACCGCAATAGCATAACCAAATGATAATGTAGCAATTTCAAAGTCAGACCAACGGCGATTTGGGTAAAATAAACCACTGCTTTCACCCACCATCCCGGTGCCAGAATCCGATCCAAATCCTACCTTTTGAAATAATCCCACTAAATAATCTTTGGGTACCAACTGAGTTACTTTAGCAACGCCCATATTTGAGGAATATTTTAAAATTTCGCGCAGCGTCATCTCACCGTGGTTACGGGTATCTTGTACTAAGCTGCCGCCTAATCGCATCCAACCTGGGTAGGTGTCAATGGTGTCATCGGCCTTAATTGCGCCGTAGTCTAGCCCAGCTAAAATGGCTAGAGGCTTAACGGTTGAACCTGGTTCAAACAAATCTGTAATAGCACGGTTACGGCGCTTATGCGGGGCTGCGTCATTTAAGTTATTAGGATTAAACGATGGGCTATTTACCATAGCCAATACTTCGCCAGTTTTAACATCAACCACCATGGCAGAGCCAGATGTGGCTTTATAAGTAAGCACTGCCGATTTTAGCGCTTTGTAAGCAATACCTTGAATGCGCTGATCAATACTTAAGTGAATGCTTTCGGGCTCTACACGCTCTCGCTCGTCAAGTACTGCAACTTCACGGCCTTGGGCGTCTTTACGAATTGTACGACGGCCTTCCTCACCTGTGAGGGCATTTTCGTAAAGCTTTTCTATACCTTCAATACCCTTACCATCAATATTTGTGAAGCCAATAATATGCGCAGTTACTTCGCCTGCGGGGTAATAGCGTTTTGACTCATCAAGTAAATGAATGCCTGGTAGGCGCAAATCACCAATGTAATTTGCCACTGCAGGGGTTACTTGGCGCTTTAAATATACAAAGCGGCGCGTTGGATCGTTTAACAAGCGGGAGTTTATTTTTTTAGGTTCTAAACGTAAAACATCGGCAAGCTCACGCCAGCGCAAATCGTTTTTATAATAAAGTGCAGTACGCTTATCTAGCTCGGCAGTATTTTCTGCTAATGCCAGATGATCTTCACCATTTTTACGTGCTTGCCTTAGTACTTTAGATACCAATGATTTGTGCAGGGCTTTGGGGTCTGCATACACACTTACTACAGGTACACTTACCGCTAACTCTTTACCATTGCGGTCAAATATCATGCCTCGTTGCACATGCAATTTTTCAACTCGCACGGTACGCTTATTACTTTCTGAGCGGGCTTTATCTGGTTCTAATATTTGCAAATAAGCAGCACGAGCTACCAGTGTTACAAACACTAAAAACACCACTGCGCAAACTAAAGTAAAGCGCCATGTGATTAAATTATTAGCCGGTTTTTTGCCGCGAGTTCTCATTGTAGTATTATCACCTGCTCATCTTGGCTGGTTGGCCGTTTCATTTTTAACTGCGATATAGCAACTTCTTCAATGCGTGCATGCTGAGAGTAAAACTCTTCTTCTACTAATAAGTAACGCCACTCTAAATCTAATTCGTCGCGTTGTTGCAGTAACGAGTCTTGCTCGATAAGTTGCCCTCGCGCAAGGTGCGTTATTTGCACCAAAGTTAAACTAGAAGCGAGTATCACAACCAATAAGGCCGAGGTAAGCTTATTAGCACCTAGGCCTTTAATTATTTCAAAAAATAAATTAGGTTGACGATAGCTCGCTTTTTTATTCATCCCAGCCTCTGTGCAATCCTAAGTACAGAGCTACGTGAGCGTGGATTACGCTCTACTTCTGCAGCGCTTGGCTTAATGGCTTTACCCACAGCTTTTAGTGTCAAATTTTGATTTATTTGTGCGTCAGTTAAAGGCAAGCCTCGAGGTAGCGCCTCGCCACGACTTTGCTTTCTAATAAACTGTTTTACAATACGGTCTTCTAAAGAGTGAAACGAAATAACAACTAAGCGACCACCTGGCTTAAGCACTTTAATCGCAGATTGTAATGCTGTTTGAATTTCTTCTAACTCACTATTTATATAAATGCGAATAGCCTGAAAAGTACGTGTGGCTGGGTGTTTAAATTTATCTTTAACCGGTACCGCTTCATCCACTAAATCGGCAAGCTGCTTAGTAGTAGTAATTGGCGTATGTTCGCGAACTTCCAGCACTTTGTGCGCAATGCGTTTGCCAAACTTTTCTTCCCCTAGTTTTTTAATAACATGGGTAATATCGTCAAGTTCAGCTTCGGCTAGCCACTGCGCAGCACTGCGCCCTGTGGTTGGATCCATGCGCATATCTAGCGGGCCATCTTTCATAAAGCTAAAGCCACGCAGTGCGTCATCAAGTTGTGGCGAGGACACGCCAATATCAAGTAAAATCCCATCAACCTTGCCAATCAGATCGTTTTGCTCAGCCACGTCATATAGGTTTGAAAAGCGTGTATGAGCAATTGCAAAGCGTGGATCATCTGCAAATTTTTCAGCCGATTTAATTGCTTGTGGATCTTGATCTATGGCCTGTAGGCGACCTTCACTACCAAGGCGCGCTAATATTTGACCTGAATGACCGCCACGTCCAAAAGTGCCATCCATGTATATACCGTCTGGCTTAATTGCAAGTGCATCTATGGTTTCGTCCATAAGCACGGATACGTGTTCAAATTGTGCTGTCATTAGCTATTGTTTGCCTTTTATTGTGCCGTTAGAGTGTAAAATTATCTAAATCTGGGTGTGGTTCAAAATCACCAAGCCTTTCAAGCTCTGTATCTTGACGCATTTGCTGATGCCAACGCGCTTCATCCCATATTTCAAATTTATTCATTAAACCAACTAGCATGATTTTTTTGCCAAGATCTGCATGGGCGCGCAACGAAGGCGCTAGCAAAATCCGGCCATTTTTATCAAGTTGATATTCAGTAGCATTACCCAACAACATGCGCTGCATACGACGGGCTCGTGGGTTCATATTAGATATTTTTGCTAAGCGGCTTTCTATTTCTTGCCATTGTGCCAATGGATACAACCATAAACACGGCTCATTTAATGCGACGGTACAAATAACCGTTCCCTGATCTTCAGACAATAGATCATCTCGGTACTTAGTGGGTACCGCAAAACGTCCTTTATCATCCAAACTCAGCGAACTTGCGCCACGAAACATAAAAAGCCTACTTTAAAATTGTTTTAATCAACACTTTTGATTAATCCGATCCATTTTGATCCACTATAAACCACTTTTTACCACAGTGCTCCAGTTTAGGGCTTGACAAGCCTTTTTGTCAAGTAATCAGGCTTCCTTTAACGCGTCTCAAAGCCAGAAAAAATAAGGCTTAGCGTAAAGCGGTTGAATTAAGTGGGAAAAAATGGAATATCTTAGATACTTTTTTATCATCATTTTAAGTAACCTTTCGTTTACACTTTTTGTTTACTGAATAACCAGTGAATGATTACAAATTTTAAGGCGTGATTTAGCCATTTGTAAAATTTACTCAATTACATGGCAATTGTTACGACTCAAGTTAAAGCCAGCCAACCGAAAAATAAATATATCGATATAAATCATATGGTTAAACTTATTTTAAAGTTGGTTTGATCATTGCAACTATAAATTCACCAATAAATTTTTTAACTTTATTTTTATTAAGGATTGATTATGGCTACTGCAACAAATACTAAAACATCAACAACTACAGCGACTAAACCTGAAGTTAACGAAGCGCCCTTTACAGAAAAAGCAACATCGGCTGCACACGACGCAGTAGATGCACTTTCTAGTAAAGCAGCCGTAGCAGAAAGCAGCGTAAGAAAAGGGGCAACTAGCTCGGCAGAAACACTGAGTGAAAAGCAACTCATTGCCCGTGAAAAACTAGGTGAATATACCTCTAAAACACGCACCCTTGCCGCAGAAAACCCATTAGCAACAGCTGGGATCGCGTTTGCTGCAGGTATGCTAGTAACTGCATTGTTTCGTCGTAAGTAAACAATGATGAATAATCCACAAACAACAGCGACCAAGGATGGTGACGCTCAAAATCAAACGGCCCAAGGCGCGAGCCAAAAGGAAGATTGGCAAGATCATATTGCTAAGCTTTTAGCCTATTCTGAGCAAATTAAGGATGACTACAAAACGCAAGGCAAACTTACCAAACAATTAGCAAAAGCTGAGTGGCATTTGTCGCTCAGATCACTTGCACTCATTACTATACTTTTGGGTTGTTTTGCTAGCGGTTTGATTTTGTTGTGGATTGTTTTATTGGGCGCAATTGGCTTTGGAATTTATGAGTTATTTTCCTCAGTATGGCTAAGTATAGCGATCGCAACTTTACTACAAGTTATAGGCTTAATTTGGCTTTGGAAAAGTGCTATTTATTTAAGTAACAAAATTGGCTTTAGTAAAACATTACGTAGCTTAAAACAGTTATTTAACCTGAACTCTGGTTAAAAGATTTACTAACGTACTGAATCATAGCTATATTTAAATTTATTTTCTCTAGCCAGAGATTTTCAGTGAAAACAAGGCGAATTTACGCGTCAATAGCTGGCCTATTGCAAGTAAATACAACGCTGTTAGCGCTTAAAATAGCTGCTTGAGGTAGATTTATTATCCAAAGTTCAGGTTATTTAACCTTCAGGGAGATAACAATGCTGGTTAACTATTTAATTCAGTCGCCAAACAAAGCGGTCAATAATCTAAGTAAACAAATGGACTTACAAAGTGAATTAAAACGCCAACATCATATGGCGTTTAAGTACAGATTAAAACGCTTTGCGGTTACCAAAGTGGGTATTTCAAGCGCATTTTTAGCCGGTGCTGTTGTGCAGGCTGGTAGTACTAAATCTGGTTTAATAAAAAAATATGCTTGGCTAGCAAGATTATTAGCTTAATGAATAAAACCAGTGCCGCGCAATAAATAATAGCGCAGCACTAATTAATAGCTTTAGCCTTTGTTAAGCTGCTTAATTGATCATAAATCGGCAGTTCTAAATATTTCCAAACTCACCGTTTTGATAATCACGAATAGCTTGCTGAATTTCGGCTTCAGTGGTCATTACAAATGGCCCCATATGAGCAATTGGTTGTTTAAGCTCATCACCAGCTAAAATAAGCACACCGGCTTCTTGCTCTGTATATAAGTCAATGTCACTACCGGGTTCTAGTATTAACAGCTGTTTTGCTGCAATAACGTTACCTGCTTGCGTAGTTAACGAACCGGTATGAATATATAGCATCACTTTTTGCTGGCTCAGTGGTGGCAACTCAAAACGCTGTCCTGCAGGCAAAGTTACATCAGCTAAAGCGGCATTTGCAGCGAGCGTTTGTAGGCTTGATATTAAAGCCTGATCGGCAAACTGCCATGTGCCTGCCAATGCTTTGAGTGTTACCCCATTATCATTGATGGCAACTGGCGCAGGGTGCGCTGTTGTATCTTGGTAAATTGGTGCCCGCATTTTTTCTGCACTGGGCATATTGATCCATATCTGAAAACCATGTAACCCTTCATTGGCATCTGTCAGTGGCATTTCACTGTGCATTACCCCTTTACCTGTACTCATCCATTGTACATCGCCTGCTTTTATGGCCTTTTTATTACCCATTTGGTCACGGTGTTCAAAGCCACCTTTAATAATATAGGTAAAGGTTTCCATACCACGATGAGGATGCGCAGGAAAACCGCCAATGTAATCATTTTTATTATCTGACTTTAGTTCGTCAATCATTAAAAAGGGATCTAGATACTTGCCATCAAAACCTGGTATTCTACTAATATTAACGCCATCACCATCTTGGGTTGCGTGCGCACTTAGTTGTTTAATTACTTTCATTTTATTGCTCCAATAAAGTAGATAACACTATTTAAGCACACTAAAAATTTACGTATATATGTTTAATTCGTACCATTTATTCTTTTTAAACGAATTTTAGTTTTTATCCTGAAACATTACAGTTTGCTATAACCGTTATTAAATGGCTTGCTGTTAAAGTAGTTATTACAGCTGAGTTTTGTTTAATAAGTAACACTTTAATCCTTATTATTTATATGGTTATTAAACAAAAAGTTAGCTACAATTATTTTTGGTGTAAATCTCTTATTAAGGCATTATTATTTTTACCACTTCACTTAAAAATCAGCTTTACCGTTTGCTCATTTTATTTAGTATTCCTGGAGTGGCTGTGATCATTTTTACGTTATTACTAGAACGTAACTATTCAATTAAGCAAAGTGAGCTACAAGCAACCAATATTGCCAACCGTTTTTCATTACAACAAAAAAATATGCTTGACGATATTGAGCGTTTAGCGCGCTATATCGCACAACAAGAAAGCAACCATGATGAGTTACTAACCTCCTGCCCTGACTATTTTGAGCTCTTTAAGTCACTCTACAATAATGTTGCTAATATTGGCCTGATTGGCTTGCAGGGGGATGTTAGTTGCGCCACATCGGGGCAAGTAAAAAATATAAATATTGCAGATAGAGATTATTTTAAAAATGCAGTAAATAGCGACATGCTATCTGTAGGCTATTTTCAGTTAGATCGAAGTTTACAAACAACAACGGTAAATTTTGCGCTGTCGTTAAAAAACACCACCGGAGTTACCAAAGGCGTTATTGTCATAGTAATTGCCTTAGATTGGTGGAATGCAGCAATAAATGAAATTAACTTACCTGATGAATCGTTAGTTGCCATTGTTGACTCTAACAATAAAGTTTTAGCTCACTACCCAAAAAACACTACTTTAATAGGTAAAAGTATTACCCAAAGTTATGTAGAGTCGACACAGGCTGACTCTCATTTTATAACAGATGAGCAAGGTGTTACCCGTATTTTTTCTCGCTCAACTATTTATAATGATCCACATAATAACAACTTAGATATTTATATTGGTTTACCCGTCACCGATGTTTTAGCACAAATAAACCATAACTTTATAATCTCTTTAACTGTATTTATAACCTTTTTATTACTGCTAACATTTATTGCCTACAAACTACTAAAAGTAAGTATTTTTACACCTATTAATAACCTAACTAAAGCAACCGACAGTTTAGCAAGTGGCATTATGCCATCTGAGCAAAATGACTCTCCTAACAGCCCCGAACTCAAGGTTTTATATCAACGCTTTAAAGTAATGGCTGAAACTCGCTTAGCTACTGAGGCTAACCTTAAAAATAAACACGATGAGTTAACCAGTTTATTAAGTGCGCTGCCAGATAGTTACTTAAAGATTAACAACAAAGGTGATGTCTCTAATATTGGGGGCTCATTTAACATTCCTGGCGTTACGCAATCGGTAAACAACTTAACTTTAGCTAGTTTTATTACTGAGGGTAATGCACAGTTAATTCTCAATAACCTCCCTACTTCAACTGCAAAAAACTCAAGTAACTTAGAGTTTACCTTGCAAAGTCAAACTGACATTAAAAGCTTTGAAGCCAGAATAAACCCGATGCAAACTAATCATGAGTTTGTAGTAGTGCTACGCGATATAACCCAACGTAAACAAAATGAAGAAGCCCTACACTTAGCGGCGCTTGTGTACGGTAACAGTAGTGAAGGAATGGCTATAACCGACGAAAATGGCATTATATTCGATGTTAACCCTGCTTTTAGCAAAACCACGCTTTTTTCTAAAGAGGAAGTAATTAATAAAACGATCAGTGTTTTGTCCTCTGGCAAGCACGATAAAACATTTTATCAGGCTCTGTGGGCAGAACTAACAAGCACGGGGCGTTGGCAGGGAGAAATCATTAATCGCCGTAAAAATGGTGAGCTTTACGTGGAATGGTTAACTATAGATACTGTGTATGATGACAATAACATGCCGGTTCGTCGTATAGCTATATTTACAGACTTAACAGAAAAAAAACAAGCCGATGCACTTATTTGGAAACAAGCTCACTTTGATCACCTTACTGACCTACCTAATAGACTTGAATTAAAGAATCGTTTAAATGAGTGTTTTACACGTTTAGAAAATAATGCCGAGCAACTGGTTATTATGTTGCTCGACATAGATCACTTTAAAGACGTTAACGACACTTTAGGGCACCATTATGGCGATGCTTTACTTAAATTTGTGTCGCAGCGTATTTTAGAGTCAGCAAAAAATGCTGAGTTTGTTGCCCGCATTGGCGGCGACGAATTTGTAATCGTATTTAGTAAAATTAAAGAGCAGCATATAAAACAAATAGCTGAAAATATTTTACTTAGCTTGTCATCGGCTATTTATATTGAAAACGAAGAGTTGTTTATTAGTGCCAGTATAGGTATTGCCTCAGCCCCTAATGATGGCGAAAATACTGAGCAGTTACTTAAAGCAGCCGATCAAGCAATGTATAAAGCAAAAGTTAATGGCCGTAATGGCTTTGAGTTTTTCTCCCATGACATGCGCGAAAAAGCACAAATGCGTATGCTGCTACTTAAAGAATTACGAACAGCAATAGAGCTTGAACAGTTTGAATTATTTTATCAACCAATCGTCTGCCTTAAAGACTTGCACGTACACAAAGCTGAAGGATTAATTCGTTGGCGTCATCCTGAAAAAGGCTTAATAAGCCCTGCTGACTTTATTCCGTTAGCTGAGGAAACACGACAAATAAATACACTTGGGCAATTTGTTTTCTCCCAAGCATTACAAACACTCAACGATATAAAAGCGCACATAACCAATGATTTTCAGCTGAGCGTTAATGTATCGCCAATACAGCTATCTACCCCAGATAGCGGGATAGATGAATGGGGAGCTATGCTTAATGCAGCAAACCTGCCTGCATCATCAATTGTTGCTGAAATAACAGAAGGCTTAATGGTCAACCCTGAGGCTTTAACACAAAGCCGTTTAAAGGCACTGGTTCAGTCTGGAATGCAATTAGCCCTTGATGATTTTGGCACCGGTTACTCTTCTCTCGCTTACTTACAAGAAATGGATACCGACTACCTTAAAATAGATAAACGCTTTGTTGATAACATTAATAAAGGTAGCCAGGAGCTGGTATTGTGCAAAACTATTATAGTTATGGCGCATCAGTTAGGGCTAAAAGTAATTGCTGAAGGAATAGAAACCAAGCAGCAAATGCAACTGTTACTTGAAGCTGGTTGCGACTATGGGCAGGGCTATTTATTTTCGAAACCCTTACCTAAAGAGCAGTTTATGAGCTTACTAACCACAAGCCAAATCATTGCATTAAAATAACCACAGCGTTAATACCAAGCACTTGCCAAGTACTCAATTATGAGTACTTGGGTAATAAATTACCTATTAGGCTCTTTCACATCAAGATGATCGGCAACATAGGCTCCGCGCTCACCTCTTTTTTTATCTGGGCCTATTGTACTATCTATTGCAGTTTGTTGCTCTGATGCAGCATTGATTGTCGCTCCTAAAATTATAATATAAGCACTAATGTAAAGCCACATCAGCATAATAACCACCCCACCTAACGAGCCATAAGTTTCGTTATAACTGGCAAATTTCGATACATAAAATGAAAAACCAATTGAAGCGACTATCCATAATATTGTAGCAATAACAGATCCTAAGGTGATCCAACGCCACTTAGCAGGTTTACGATGCGGCGCGTAGCGATATAAAAGCACTAAGGCAAAGTTAAAAGTAAATGCTAATAAAGGCCATGAAATAAACGTGATGAGTAAATCTATATTTTCTTGTAATCCCACTAAATTAAGTACTACCGGTAAAATACCAATAATTAACAGCGCAAAAATAGCCACTACAATAGCGCCAATCGAAAACAAAAAGCGTACAAGTTGTGCTTTAAAAAAAGAGCGCTTTTCATATTCCTGATAACTTATATTACAGGCTGTAATTAATGCTTGGCTGCCCTTTGAACTACTCCAAATAGTTAGTATTAATGTGCTAATTGCGCTCAAACTCAAGCTAGTACCTGATTTTTGGGCAATACTGGCTATTTGCGACAAAATTAACTCTCCGGTACTCTCTGGTAGCAGCGCAATAACCTGACTTAAATGTGCTCCTATATCTGTAGGTGATGCAAAATAGGCATAAACAGATACAAGTGCAGCAAGCGCCGGAAAAATAGCCAGTAGCGCATAAAATGCAACGCCAGCGGCCACTAACGATAAATTATCACGACTCAGTTGAGTAAAAATACGCTTAGTAATATCCCACCAACCAAGCAACGGAATGTTTACTGGTTGTTGTGCATCTTGACCACGTTTTACATCGCTCATTTTCAACTCCTTTGTTATATAGCAGTAAGAGAGCAAAATGTTTGCCAACACCAATGCGCTTGGTATTAAACTTGCTATTATTGTTTATAAAGATGATTTAACACGGATAACACCCATGCTCAGTGCTTTAAATAACATTATAACTGCAGTTAATGCAGCCCCTGCTACTCCAAGCATTAAAGCCGATGTATTGTCGTGGGCATTTTTGCAAGAGCAAAGCATGCAATTCCTACATGTAGTAGTGCAAACCTTACCCACCCTGTTTTTAGGGTTTATTATAGTTGTAATAAGTTACATGCTTGCCAGGCCGCTATCACGCCTATTAATTAAACCTATTGAATATTTAACCGATAGTGCACTTATTCATTTGGTTATAAGGCGAAGTATAAGTATTTTAATCCTACTATTGGGTATTTACTTGTTTTTACGTTTAGCTGGGCTGACACAGTTTGCCGTAGCTATAATGAGTGGCACAGGTTTGATAGGGCTTATTCTCGGTTTTGCATTTAGAGATATTGCCGAAAATTTTATAGCCAGTTTATTATTAAGCATACAACGCCCTTTTAAAATAGATGATGTAATTGAGGTAGAAGGCCGCCTCGGCATAGTTAAAAAAGTAACCGCTCGCGCAACCACTTTAGTTGACTACGACGGTAACCATATTCAAATACCTAATGCCACTGTGTATAAAAATATTATTAAAAACCTCACTGCCAACCCTAAAATGCGCGGCAAAGTAGAAATAGGCATAGGGTATGATAACGATATACGCAGTGCACAAACCCTAGCCCTCACAATTGCAAACCAACAAAACGCAGTATTAACCGATCCACCCGCGCAGGTATTAATTAAAAACCTAGGCTCATCAACAATTAACTTTACGTTATTTTTTTGGGTTAATAGCGAGCAATTCAGCACTGCTAAAGTTGCCTCACAGCTAATGCGAGAATTAGTAAACGAATTTACTAGTCATAATATCAGCATGCCAGATGATGCCAGAGAACGCATTATACTTAGCGATCCTAACCTTGAAGCTGTAAACCCAGAAAAAAGTGAGCCTATTGCGCCAACTAAAAAAGTATCGGAAACACAAACTCAAACCAAAAACTTAGATGACGTAAGCAGCGACACCGATGAAATACGCGAGCAAGCAGATCAATCCCGCGATCCCGAGCAAGGTAAAAATATTATATAGTTAAAAATCAGGGAGCTACTTTTATAAGGTCGTATCAGGTTATATCGAACCTACTTTTATTTTAGACACAAAAAAGCCCGCAGTTTGCACTGCGGGCTTTTTATTGAATGAGTGAGTTAGCCGTATAAGCCGGGTTCTGTCCTTTCCGAAGAAAGTGATAATCATTCGTCTAGGCCATAAATCGCTCTATGGCTCAAGCAACCTACCCGGTTCCAACGTGGGCCACGCCATAAGGAACCCTATTTGGTCTTGCTCCGAGTGGAGTTTACCTTGCAACCGACTATTACTAGCGGCCCGGTGCGCTCTTACCGCACCCTTTCACCCTTACCAATCCGAAGATTGGCGGTCTTCTCTCTGCTGCACTTGTCGTGGGCTCGCGCCCCCCAGCCGTTAACTGGCACTCTGCCCTATGGAGCCCGGACTTTCCTCCCCCTGATCATTTTCGTCACAGGCAGCGATTATCTTGGCTAACTCGGCGCGGATTATACCTGAGGATAATGCCAAGCGCAGTAAAGATTTACCCTTTTTCGTCAATTATTGTTTTATACAGCGCATTTTTTTTCATACCAAAGTAATCGGCTACAATACCGCAGGCTTTTTTCATTGGCATTTCGCTTTCAAGCAGCGCTAGCATTTTACGTGCTTCAGGCGGTACGTCGTCTATTAGCTTAGGTTTACCCGGCAACATGAGTACTATTTCGCCGCGCTGCTTGGTAGGATCGTTAGTTAAAAATGCTCTTAACTCACTCACACTGCCATTAAAAAATGTTTCAAAGGTTTTAGTCAGCTCTTTAGCAAACACTACTTGTTGATCATCGCCAAGTGCCTCGGCTAAGTCATCAAGGCTTGCCATAATACGATGGGTACTTTCATACATTATGCTAGTAATGCCAGAGTTAACCGCATCGATAAAAAATTCTTGGCGTGCTTTACTTTTTGCTGGTGTAAAACCAACAAATTGAAAGCGATCAGTTGGTAAGCCAGAACAACATACAGCGGTAATTGCAGCGCATGCTCCAGGAATGGGTGTAACATGTGCGCCTTGCTCGCGGCATAAATTAACCACCGCATAGCCAGGATCACTGATCAAAGGTGTGCCCGCGTCTGATACCAAGGCTATATTTAAGCCTTGATTGAGCTGATCGATAATTTGTTGTGCTTTTTGCTTTTCGTTATGATC
This sequence comes from Pseudoalteromonas translucida KMM 520, assembly GCF_001465295.1. Lineage (NCBI taxonomy): Bacteria > Pseudomonadati > Pseudomonadota > Gammaproteobacteria > Alteromonadales > Pseudoalteromonadaceae > Pseudoalteromonas > Pseudoalteromonas translucida. The sequence continues at coordinate 2,864,701 of NZ_CP011034.1, forward strand.
GTGTAAAGCAAAGGTTTTAGCCTTGATACCAAAGTGGCTAAGTAGCTTGCCAGTATGGCGTGTGTCTTCAGCAGCGATTAAGTCAACTTGCGATAATGTCGCGATTGCACGCTGACTTAAGTCGTCATAATTGCCAATTGGGGTGGCTACAATGTAAAGAGTGCCAATTTTCTGTGAATTCTCCTCATTTAACATTGAGGTCTCCTGCGTCAGTCAGTAATATAAGCAAATCGCGTTAACGTATTGGGAAATCATTGTGCGACTTAAACTAGTTAGTCTATTAATTATATTGTCAGGGTTATCGGCGTGTAGCACAACCGAAAAACCAACTAAAAACAGTGATAACTTCAGTAACAGTGCCAATGCACTAAAAAACCAAGCTAATAGTGCGTTATCTATCTATCAATTGGCGCAAAATCGCCAAGGTGCCGATAAAATACAGTTACTTTATAGTGCACGCGATGCTGCAGTGAATGAGCAAAGTTGGTCGTTATTAGAAAAGGTATGCGGTGAGTTAGAATTAACCCCAAGTGTTGATCAGATTCAAAATCGTCTTTATATTGCGTTTGCGCAAAAGCAGCAAAATAAAAACGCTCAAGCGTTAGTTATTTTGCAGTCGTTAGATGGTCAACTTAAACAGCCTGAACATTTTGCCTGGCATCAATTTTTAACCGCCAGTGTGTATGCATCGCAAGACTTTGCGAAACGCGCGGCCCCTTACTTTTTTGCAGCGTCTGAGTCTGCTACTAAAAATAATATTGATATTGCACAGCTAAACCAGAACTTATGGGATAACTTAAAAAAGCTTTCCTCTTATACACTTGAACGCTTTAACAGAGGATCGGTTATTCAACAAGGTTGGGTTAACCTTGCTTTGTACCATCAAGTTTATGCTGGCAGTGCCGTTGAACTTGACCAAGCTATTAATAATTGGTTGAGACGCTACCCCGGGCACCCTGCTAGAGTCATTTTACCTAAACAAGATGAGTTAGTGAATGATTTAACGCCTGTAATAATAGAGCGTTTAGTTGTACTACTGCCGCAATCTGGTGCTAATGAACGCTTAGGTAATGCACTTAAAGCCGGCGTACTTGCAGCACTTGATCAGCAAAGCATTAATGAAACCATTTTTATTGATGAAAACAGTGATGTAGATGAAATCACCGCTAAAATAGCGCAAATAAAACCCGATTTTGTTGTTGGTCCACTGTTAAAAGCGAATATAGATAAACTTGCTAATGCGCAAGTGCTTATAGACATACCTACTCTGCATTTAAATACCTTTGATGGTGAGCGGCTTTCGTTACAGCACTACTTTTTTGCCCTTAACCCAGAGCATGAAGTACAACAAGCATTAGAGCACTTTTTAGCTCAGGGCTATCAAAAGCCAATGTTACTTGCGCCTAATAATGCAAACGGGCAGCGTTTGGTTGATTACTTTAACCTGCAGTGGCAACGCTATAGCGAAACCAAACCACAAATTGGCTTTTATAACGGTAATCAAGACATGCCTGATACGATTACCAGCTTACTCGAGGTTGATAAAAGTAAAGAGCGGATCAAAACCGTTAAAACTTTATTTAAGCAAGAAGTCGAAAACGAAACACGCTCGCGCAGCGATATAGACGCTATTTATATTTTAGGCGATGCCATAGAAACCCGTTTAATAAAGCCGTATTTAGACGTTAATGTAAGTACCTTTGCTGATAGGATCCCGCTTTATGCTAGTTCTAAAAGTCATAGTAGCCAAATTGATCGTACCGATAAAGGCGACTTAGATGGCTTATACTTCACCGAACTTCCTTGGATGTTAAAGTCGCAAATTAAACAGCATAATCTTCGCCAACAATACGAAACATTGTGGCCAGAACATGCTGATATTAGTCAGCGTTTATTTGCTATGGCCTACGATGCAGTAACTATATTACATGACATTAAACAACTAAGCCTTTCCCCTGGGAATCAGTTTAGCGGTTTAAGTGGTAAGCTCTCGGTTAATACTAGCGGGCATATTGAACGCACATTAGACTGGGCGCAATATACCAATCGTCGGATTAAGGCAGTACAACTAAAAACACAACGCCCTGTGCCGTTATTTATGCAATCAGCCAGTGACATATACATTACCGAATAACTAAGGGGGCTACATGTCTTGGTTTAAACAGCTGTGGCAAAACAGTCGTGAAAAAGGCCAGTATTATGAGCTCCAGGCACAAAAGTATTTAGTTTCTCAAGGGTTAATAGCAATTGAGCGCAACTATTACTGCCCCTTTGGCGAACTTGATGTAATTATGAAAGACGGTAACACTTTGGTTTTTGTGGAAGTTAAGTTTCGTAAAAACCACGCACGCGGCGGCGCTAATTACGCATTAAGTATACAAAAACAAGCACGCTTAAAACGCAGTATTTATCATTACTTAGCCGCTAAAAACCTAACAAATCAGCCGTTAAGAATCGATTATGTAGCAATCACTGGAGAGCCGTCTATGCATATTAACTGGCTCAAAAACGTATTTTAAAAACAAAGAACTAGGTATAAATTGTTGGTATTCTATGCAAGACACAATTAAAGAAATTTTTACAGAAAGCATTCAAGTACAAATAGCAGCGGGTGAGGTATTACCCAGTGCATTAGAGTCGGCCGCTTTTACCATTGCTCAAAGCCTGATAAACGGCAATAAGCTTATTTGCTGCGGTACAGCTAACTGCCATATGCTTGCTCAGCACATGGCTGGTGTTTTAGTTAATCATTATGAAACCGAGCGCCCTTGCCTACCTGCTATTGCGTTATCGCAAGAGAGTATTAACTTAGGGCAAAGTACTCAAGTTGACGATTACGACACGTTTGCTCGTCAAGTGCGTGCCTTTGCTCAACAAGGTGACTTACTGCTGGCACTGGCTATTAATGGTAATGAAAAACAAATTATTTCGGCGGTAGAGGCGGCACTAACTAAGGATATGAAGGTCATAGTTATGGTTGGTGATGACGGTGGTGAACTAGTTGGTTTACTTGGCCCTAATGATGTTGAAATTAGAACGCCTTCTAAACGCCCAAGCCGTATTATCGAGTCGCATTTAGTTAACTTACATTGTTTAAGTGAACTGGTTGATTTAACACTTTTCCCGCAGGATGAAAATTATGTTTAAACGCTCACTTATAATTATAGGCACGGTTGTATTACTGCAAGGATGCGCAGCCGCAGTAGTTGCTGGTACTGCTAGTGCAATAACGGCAGCAAACGATCGTCGCACTATTGGCTCTCAGATCGATGACAACAACATTGAAATAAAAGCTAGCATTGCAATTAGTGAAGTAGATCGCTTGCAGAAATTTGCTCATATTAGCGCTATGAGCGTTAATGGCATTGTTTTATTAGTTGGCCAAGTTGCCAATGAAGAAATGAAAAATGAAGCTAATAAAGCCATTGAGAACGTTCCTGGCATTCGAAAAATACATAACCAAATTCGTATTGGTTCAAATATTGGGGTGACTACCCAAACTCATGACTCTTGGTTAACCTCAAAAGTAAAAGCGCAGCTATTAACCGCTAAAAATATTAGCAGTAATAATATTAAAGTCGTTACTGAAAATGCCGAAGTATTTTTGATGGGTTTAGTTTCTGACGCAGAAGCAGAGCAAGCAGTAAATATTGCGCGTAATGTATCGGGTGTTGAGCGCGTTATTAAAGTATTTGAATATTTGTAAAGATAGTATTATAAATACAGACATAAAAAAACCGCTTATTAGCGGTTTTTCTTTTATCATTAACAGATTATAAAATGTATTATTTTATAACACGTAAATGCGAACCTTTTTTCTTTTCAGGCTTTTCTGGTGGTGTTTCGTCAACATAATTTGCTGATGAATCAACACTTTCAAAATCTGGAGCAAAATCGTCTTCGTCCTCTAAAAACTCATCTGCTGTAAAGACCGTACCCTCGCCATTTTCACGCGCGTATATTGCAAGTACAGCCCTTAAAGGCACATACACTTGCATTGGCTGACCACCAAACCGCGCGCTAAAGCTAAGTTGCTCATTATCTAACGAAAACTGGGTTACCGCTGAAGGACTAATGTTTAACACAATTTGTCCGTCTTGCACAAACTGTGTTGGCACTTGTACTGCAGGGTAATCAGCGTCAACCACTAAATGTGGCGTGCATTCGTTATCAACAATCCAATCAAAAAAAGCGCGTAATAAGTAAGGACGATTAGGCGTCATTATAAACGGATCTCACGCTCAGTTTCAGTTAAAGAAGCTTGGAATGATTCACGCTCAAATAAGCGGATCATATACTCTTTAAGCTCTTTAGAACCTGCACCGTTAAGCTCAATACCAAATTCAGGTAAACGCCATAATAGTGGAGCAAGGTAACAATCTACTAAGCTAAACTCTTCACTCATAAAATAAGGTGCTTCGCTAAAGATTGCTGCAACCGCAAGCAATGCTTCTGTAAGCTCTTTACGAGCTTGAGCAGCATCTGGTGCGTTGTTAGTGATTTTGTCAGCTAGGCTGTACCAATCAGTATCAATACGGTGCATCATTAAACGGCTACGGCCACGCATTACCGGGTAAACAGGCATTAGTGGAGGATGAGGGAAACGTTCATCAAGGTATTCCATGATGATATTTGCCTGATATAAACCAAGCTCACGGTCAATCAGTGTTGGCACTGTACCGTAAGGGTTAATTTCGTGAAGTGCCTCTGGCAGGTTATCTTTTTCAGCCAAATGAATATCTACACTTACACCTTTTTCAGCAAGTACAATGCGTACTTGGTGGCTATACATACAGTTAGCACCAGAAAAAAGGGTCATTACAGGGCGCTTATTGGCAGCTACGGCCATGCCTACCTCCATTAAATAACTAAAACAGCAATAGGGGCTTAAGCCCCTATTGCAAAATTACCTTTAAACATGTTCAAACTTAATGAACATCTCTCCAGTATTCTTTCTTAAGCATAAATGCCAAGATAAATAGGATGAATAAAAATCCAATTACCTTAATACCTATTGCTTCTGACTCAAGACGTGAAGGTTCACCCACGTACTCAAGGAAGTTGGTTAAATCGCGAGCAGCTTGGTCGTATTCATCTACACTTAATTCACCTGAGCCATCAGTTTCAGTAGCAACAATTCTGGTCACAGTATGACCATTCACTTCTACTTTTTCTGTAATAGCTGTTGGTAAGCCTTGTAGTTCTTGCAGAACATGCGGCATACCTACAGATGGAAACAATGTATTGTTTACGCCAAATGGACGTGATTCATCTTTGTAGAACGATTTTAAATACGTATATATCCAATCAGAACCACGAACACGTGCAACGTTAGTTAAATCTGGTGGCGCAGCACCAAACCACTTTTCAGCATCTTCTTTGGCCATCGCATTGGTAATATGGCTACCTACTTTTGAACCGTCAAAAATTAACTGTTCTGCGCCAATTTCCGTTGGAATACCGATATCACGAAAAGTACGTTCATAACGCTGGTATTGCATTTGATGACAAGCAACACAATAGTTCATGAACAATTTAGCACCGCGTTGCAACGAAGGCTGATCTGTTAGGTCATTACCTGCATCTAATAATGCCACTGAAGGACCTGCAGCCATTGCCGGCAACACATTAATTGATAAAGCAAATAAACCAATAAGTAGCTTTTTCATCATTTCAGTAACCTCTCAGGCAATGGCTTAGTTTTTTCATTCTTACTGTATACAAATAACAGTACGAAGAACATAAAGTAAGTCACAGTACATATCTGCGAAACAATTGTTTTCATGTCAGTTTGTGGTGTTGCACCAACCCAACCTAAAAGAACAAAAGTAACAACAAAGCCTGCAATGTTCCATTTGTGGAAACCACAACGGTAACGAACTGAGCGAACTGAACCACGATCTATCCAAGGTAATAACGCAAGCACTACAATAGATGCACCCATTGCTGCAACACCCATTAACTTATCAGGGATCGCACGTAAGATTGCATAAAATGGCGTAAAGTACCAAACTGGAAAAATATGCTCTGGTGTTTTCAGCGGGTTAGCCGCTTCAAAATTTGGCGCTTCTAAAAAGAAACCACCCATGGCTGGCATAAAGAACACCACCCAACAGAACAATATTAAGAAACCAACCACACCCACAATATCTTTTACTGTGTAATAAGGGTGGAACGGGATCGCATCAAGAATATCTTTTTTATCAGTATAATATTCATGGAACTTAAACTTAGGTTTATCTTCTTCAGCTACCGTACCTTTTTTACGCTTGTTATCTACACCTTCAGGGTTATTTGACCCTACTTCATGTAGTGCAACTATGTGTAAAAATACTAAGATCACGATAACTAATGGTAAAGCAATAACATGCAATGCAAAGAAGCGGTTAAGCGTTGCACCCGATATTACGTAATCACCACGGATCCAAAGTGTTAAATCATCACCTATAACCGGAATTGCGCCAAATAGTGAAATGATTACCTGTGCACCCCAAAATGACATTTGCCCCCATGGTAATAAATACCCCATGAATGCTTCGGCCATTAGCGCTAAGAAAATAAACATACCAAATACCCACAGCAATTCCCGTGGTTTTTGGTAAGAGCCGTAGATCATGCCACGGAACATATGTAAATATACAACGATGAAAAACGCTGATGCACCGGTTGAGTGTAAATAACGTAATAACCAGCCATAATCAACATCACGCATGATGTATTCAACTGATGCAAACGCCCCCTCAGCAGAAGGTACATAGTTCATAGTTAACCAAATTCCTGTAAGAATTTGGTTAACTAGTACTAACATAGCTAGTGAGCCAAAGAAGTACCAAAAGTTAAAGTTTTTAGGTGCTGGGTACTGTGCAATATGCATGTTCCAGACACGTGTCAATGGTATACGGTCGTCTAACCAACCAATAATCTTACCAAACATTAGGCCACTCCTTGTTCTTCGCCCACTAATATAGTGGTTTCATCAAGAAAAGTGTATGGTGGTATTTCTAGGTTTAATGGTGCAGGTACCGATTGAAATACACGGCCAGCCATATCAAACTTAGAACCATGACATGGACAGTAAAAACCGTCGTCAGTCCCTTCCACTTTTTCACCAAAGCCACCTTGTAAAAAGCTAGGTGAACATCCTAAATGAGTACAAATACCTACAGCCAAAAATATTTCTGGACGCAATGAACGGTAATCATTTGTTGATGATTCTAATTGTTGTGGCTCTTGCGAATGCGGGTCACGAAGTTGATCTTCATGTCCTTTCATTTGCTCAAGCATTTTTGGGGTCCGTGATACAACCCATACAGGTTTACCACGCCACTCGACACGTATTAATTGTCCTGGCTCAAGTTTGCTTATGTCTACTTCTACAGGCGCACCCGCAGATTTAGCTCGCTCACTTGGATTCCAAGACGCAATAAAAGGAACAGCAGCCCCAGCCGCACCAACACCACCAACAACAGAGGTAGCTATGGTTAAAAAGCGACGTCGGCCATTGTCTACAGGCGCATTGCTCATCCACTTATCTCCACTATGATTCTCAACACTTGCTATATTGAGAACATCAGTTACAGCAGGTTAATTTTTTTGAATTATAAAATAGAAACGATCATATTTAAATCCTTGTTTAAAACAAGGTTACTCACAGCCCCATGCTCGAATAATCCTGACTTGCTCAAAAAATAGATTAAGTTAGCTCGAGTATGAAGCCGAATGACTATCATATCGCTTCTGTAAAAATAATATACTGACTCAGGTCAACCTCACCAAAACAAGCAGTAACAACTGCATTTGCTAGGGCTAAACCTGCTCACATTATTTGCCAGCCAATTGTAGCAAAAAAATTCACCAATTAACTGATGGATTTAAACTAATTACGATAATTATTTAACTTTTTTAGTATTCACTGAGTGTTTTTTTACTTTTGCTCATTAAACACGCGGAGTTTATCAATTACCTATCGTAAAAGTTACCATTTATTATGTCGCGAAAAACAAAAAACCCAGCATAAGCTGGGTTTTTGAATTCTTGATAACGTAAATATTAACGTTTTGAGAACTGTGGACGCTTACGCGCTTTCTTAAGACCCACTTTCTTACGTTCAACTTTACGTGCATCACGAGTTACGAAACCTGCTTTACGAAGTTGTGGACGTAGTGACTCGTCAAACTCCATAAGTGCACGAGTAATACCGTGACGGATTGCACCAGCTTGACCAGTTGTACCACCACCAGAAACGGTGATGTGAAGATCAAACTTTTCAGTCATATCAACAAGCTCTAGAGCTTGATGAACAACCATACGTGCTGTTTCGCGACCAAAGTACTCTTCTAAAGAGCGCTTGTTGATTACGATGTTACCAGTACCTGGGCGTAAGAACACGCGAGCACTAGAACTTTTACGACGACCTGTACCGTAGTATTGATTTGCCATGATGGTGCTCCTTAAATGTCTAGAACCTGAGGCTGTTGTGCAGCATGGTTATGCTCAGTACCTGTGTAAACTTTAAGTTTACGGTACATAGCGCGGCCTAAAGGACCACGTGGCAACATGCCTTTAACAGCTTTTTCGATGATCATTTCAGGCTTTGCAGCTTGAAGTTTATCAAAAGTAGTAGACTTAAGACCACCTGGAAAACCAGAGTGTGAATAGTACACTTTGTTTTTGAATTTGTTACCAGTTACAGTAACTTTTTCAGCGTTGATAACGATGATATAATCACCAGTATCTACGTGCGGTGTATATTCAACTTTATGCTTACCGCGTAGGCGGAGAGCGATTTCAGTAGCGATGCGACCTAAAGTTTTACCTTCAGCGTCAACTACGTACCAGTCACGTTTTACTGTTTCTGGTTTAGCAACAAACGTTTTCATTTATAAAAATCCAATGTTTTTCAATTAAAACCACAAGTAGTTAATATTAACTACTGCTCTAAGTTTGCTATAACCCCTTCGAGTTTTAGACTTTTGCGCCGCTCACAAGTGGCTAGACTATATGAAGGCATAGAACGCAACGTGGCAGGAGCGGGAGTATATCAGCACTTTTATTGCATTACTACCGGCGGGGTGTTTTTTCCACAAATTTTTTAACTGCTAGGCACTTTATATTAAAAAGACCTTCGCTGTGTATCGGGCTCTAGCATTGAGCCCCTTTCCCAACAAAAGTAAATTAACCCTAATGCGCTAACTTTTACGCTAAATGCTCTTTCGCTAAATACTCTAGCGACTGCATTTCTTGTAAGCGACTTATGCAGCGTTTAAACTCAAAGCTTAAATTACCTTGAGTATAGAGCTCAGTAATGGGTTTTTCTGCCGAAATTATTAAAGTCACGTGGCGTTCGTAAAATTCATCTACTAATGCAATAAAGCGTCTTGCTGCGTCGTCGTTCACTTGCCCAAATTGCTTTACGTTAGACAAAATAACCGTGTTATATAAGCGGCTAATTTCCATGTAATCTACCTGGCTACGCGCGGTTTCACATAACTCGCTAAACTCAAACATAACAATACAATCAGATACTTTACGGGTTTTAATCATGCGCCCTTCAATTTCAATGGCGGTATTAGATTTACCCTGTTCGTGTGATAACTTATCAAAGTATTCAAATAAGTTTTTATCGGCCTGCTCATCGAGTGGACTGTGAAATATCTCTGCCTGCTCTAAGGTTCTTAATCTGTAATCTATGCCCGAATCGACGTTTACTATTTCTGTATTAGCATTAACAAGCGCAATAGCGGGCAAAAAGCGCGCGCGCTGTAAGCCATTTCGATACAACTCATCGGGAATAATATTCGACGTAGCAACTAACACTATGCCACGAGCAAACAGTGCTTCCATTAAGCCACCGAGTAACATAGCATCGGTAATGTCTTGAACGTAAAATTCATCAAAACAAATTATATCGGTTTCGGCTTTAAAAATATCAGCTACTATTTCTAGTGGGTTTGCTTTTTTATTTAATTTTTTAAGCTCGTCATGTACTCGGTGCATAAAGCGGTGAAAATGCACGCGCATTTTTCGCTGCCCCGGTAGTGCTTCATAAAAGGTATCAACTAAATACGTTTTACCACGCCCTACCCCGCCCCAAAAATACAAACCTTTTATAGGTGCAGGCTCTGTTTTATTAAATAGTTTTGCAAAAAAACCGGTAGGTTGCGGTTTTGCTTGAGTTAAATCATCATATAAGCGCTGTAAATGACGTACAGCATTTTCTTGTGCTGCGTCGTATACAAAGTCATCACGCTTGAGGTCTTGCTGGTATGTTTGCCAAGGAGTCATATCTATTTACAGTTAAAACGCAGTTTAATTTACAAAGCATATTAACACGCATCATTAGTCAGGGTATATTAGACTTAGTTTGATTTAAGATATTCGTTAGTTATTTTCCCAAAGAGGTGATATTTATGGGTACATTTACATGGGTCGGTTTAGTCATTATTGTTGCTATAGCCGCATTTTTCATCGGTGCATTTGTCACTAAAAAACAGTTCAAGCATGATGAATTAGAAGAGCAGGTTGAACAAGCAAAAAATACGCTAGAGCAATATCGACAAGATGTAGCTGATCACTTAGCGAATACTGGTAAGTTAGTAACTAAAATGAAAGACAATTACGATCAGTTACTTAGTCATGTTGAAGAAACTAATCAGTTGTTACTAGAGGACAGAAATAAAGCACCTGCTGAACCTTTTTTCTCTAAAGAGATGACTCAGCAGTTACAAGCATCACTTAAAGAGCGCCGCTCAGATCGCTCTAACGCCGATGCACAGCCGGCTGATTACGTATCGGGTGAGTCTGGTTTGTTTGCTGGTGAAGCAAAATCTTCAACAGTATCTTGATGAACTTTTTTTCAACCCCATAGTCTTTAGATATAACAGCTTTGTTGTTTTATCTTACTGATAAATTGAAAAGGGCTGCATATGCAGCCTTTTTTAATTTTCGCTTATCCTAAGTGGAGTAAACCCTGACTATGAAAATGAAATTATCACTTATCAGCGCAGCTATTCTATCTACTAGCCTATTATTGAGCCCGGTTACGTCTTACGCAAAAATGCCGATTGCAGTAAATGGCCAACAATTACCAACACTTGCGCCTATGTTAGAGCAAATAACCCCTGGTGTTGTCAGTATCCAGGTGTCGGGCTCAAAAGAAGTACGTCGCCGCGCCGATCCGCTGGAGTTCTTTTTTGGTAACCCACAACCTCGCAGTCAAAAACGTCAATTTAGCGGGTTAGGCTCAGGGGTTATTATTGATGCTAAAAAAGGTTATGTCGTCACTAACAACCATGTGATCCAAGACGCCGAAAAAATGATAGTCACCCTTGAAGACGGCCGAGAGTTTGAGGCAACCAAAATTGGCACTGATAAAGAGTCTGATATCGCCTTATTACAAATAGAGGCAGATGATTTAACCGCAGTAAAGCTAGCTAACTCTGATAATTTACGGGTGGGCGACTTTGCTGTTGCCATTGGTAACCCATTTGGTTTAAGCCATACGGTTACATCTGGCATAGTAAGCGCACTTGGTCGCAGTGGCTTAAATATTGAAGGTTACGAAGATTTCATTCAAACCGATGCCGCTATTAACCAAGGTAACTCTGGTGGTGCATTAGTTAATTTAAATGGCGAGCTAATTGGAATTAACACCGCAATTTTAGGTGCATCTGGCGGTAACGTGGGCATTGGCTTTGCTATTCCTTCCAATATGATGAAAAACTTAGTTGATCAAATTATTGAACACGGTGAAGTTCGCCGTGGCTCGCTAGGAATATCCGGTCGCCCTCTCGATGCTGGGCTTGCCAAAGCACAGCAGCTTGACGTAAAACAAGGCGCGTATGTTATGCAAGTAATGGATAACACTGCAGCCAGTAAAGCGGGTATACAAGCAGGCGATGTTATTATTAGCATTAATGGTAGTGATATTAGCGGCTTTCATGAATTACGCAGTAAAATAGCAACCTTAGGCGAAGGCCGAGACGTTAAATTAGGCATTTACCGCGACGGTAAAATAAAAACAGTTAAAGTAACCCTAGATGGCGCATCTGGCATTACCGCAACAGGCGAAGAGTTACACCCTGCTTTTCAAGGTGCCACATTAGAAAACGTTAAGAAAAATAACGTTAAAGGTATTGAAGTTAGTACGGTAGATCCGCGTTCTCCTTCAGCGCGTGTTGGCCTTGAAGAAGGTGATATTATTGTGCAAGTAAATCGCCAGCGCGTAGAAAGCATAAATGATATGAACCAAATCATTGAAAACATCAAAGGCAACATTGTATTAGGGGTAAAACGCGGTCGTGAGTCTATATTTGTACTCATTCAATAATTTATAACCGTTAAAATGTAATAAAAGTAACAGCGGCACTTGCCGCTGTTATTTTTTTTGGCCATCATAAAGAGATTGCTCACTAACAATAAGAATCTTGTGCTAAAAATCTTAAAATTTATACTCCCGCCTCTATTTGCAGGCCTAGGCATTGCTTTTTTAGTGGTTTTTTTTAGCCCTAATATGCGCACTGCATTGCTACCTAATGTGCCACTGCCCAGTGCTATGAGTAGCAACCATTTAAGCTTTTCAGATGCGGTTAAGCGTGCGGCTCCTTCGGTTGTCACCGTTTTTTCAGAAAGTATTTCTAAAGAACCACGCTATAAACGACAAAACACCGTACAAGAACTAGGTTCGGGCGTGATCATGTCGCAAGATGGCTATATTCTTACCAATTATCATGTGATTAATAATGCCGATCAAATACTGGTTATATTAACCGATGGCCGACGCTTTTTTGATGTACAGCTTATTGGTTTTGATACTATTACTGACCTTGCACTCTTAAAAATTAATGCCGATCACTTACCTGTTATTCCTGTTAACGATAACTACTCATCAAGTGTTGGCGACATTGTGCTGGCCATTGGTAACCCTTTAAATTTAGGGCAAACCATTACCCAAGGCATTATTAGCGCCACCGGCAAACAAAAAATTACCGACAGCCCTTATAATAATTTATTGCAAATGGACGCAGCTATTAATGTAGGCAATTCGGGCGGTGCATTAGTTAATTCCAATGGTGATTTAGTCGGGATTACTTCTGCGCAATTTAAAACTCGCGAAAACTTAAACATACAGGGGATATTTTTTGCGGTTCCTTACTCTTTAGTTAAAGAGGTTATGGCTAAACTAATTCGCCATGGCCGAGTGGTTCGTGGCTACTTAGGCTTTGAGGGGACAGCTGTAGATAGCACAGGCAAAGAAGTAAACGACAGCCTGACGCCTGTAGCCGGTATGCGTATTACTAACTTAGATCCACTAGGCCCAGCTTGGCAGGCAGGTATTGAAGAGCAAGATATTGTTATTGAAATTGCAGGACTTTCGGTAGCAAACCCACAAAAAGTGTTAGAAAAAATAGGCAATACCGAACCCGGTAAAGAAATAGAGTTTGAGCTGTACCGCAATGGTAAAATAGAAAAAATAATGGTGACGGTTGCAGAGCTTGAAACTAAGCTTTAATAAAAAAGGCCGGATAGCAATTAGCTTATCCGGCCTTTTAAAAATATCTTAACTAAATAGTTACTTAACTACTTCTACGTTTAATATTAGCACCTAGCGCGCTGAGCTTATCTTCAATGCGCTCGTAACCTCTATCAACATGATAAATACGATCAACTATCGTTTCACCTTGTGCCACTATACCGGTTAAAATTAAACTGGCTGATGCACGCAGGTCGGTTGCCATAACTTGGGCACCGCTAAGAGTTTTTGTATCACCACAAATAGCTGTATTGCCTTCTAAGCGAATATTTGCGCCCATACGTTGTAGCTCAGGCACATGCATAAAGCGGTTTTCAAAAATAGTTTCGGTAATGGTGGCACTACCATTAGCAACTACATTTAATGCAGTAAACTGCGCCTGCATGTCGGTAGGAAAACCAGGGTGAGGAGCTGTTTTAATATTAACGGCTTTTAATTCTCTGCCGCGCATATCTAAATAAATACTGTTGTCATGTATTTCTAACAATGCATTGGTTGCACGTAGCTTTTCAATTACCGGCTCAAGTGAATGAAAGTCGGTCATTTTACACAGCACTTCGCCACCAGCCATAGCTGCAGCCACTAAAAAAGTACCTGTTTCAATACGATCCGGTAAAATACGGTGCTCACAACCCGCTAAACGCTCAACGCCTTCAATTTCAATACGGTTTGTACCCGCACCCGTAATTTTAGCGCCCATAGCAATTAAGCAATTAGCCAAGTCTGTTATTTCTGGCTCACAAGCTGCATTTTCAAGCACAGTTTTGCCATCGGCTAAGGTCGCGGCCATCAATAGGTTTTCAGTAGCCCCAACGCTAACCATCTCCATAAAGATTTCAGCGCCTTTTAAGCGACCATTTACTTTGGCATTAATATAGCCGTTTTCTACGTTGATTTGTGCGCCCATGCGCTCTAAACCTTGAATATGAATATCCACAGGTCGAGCCCCAATAGCGCAGCCACCAGGGAGTGACACTTGTGCTTCACCAAAACGCGCCACTAAAGGCCCAAGTGTCAGTACCGATGCACGCATTTGCTTAACTAGATCATACGGAGCGAGTGTTTTATCCACTGTTGCGCCGTCAATCACAAGCGTGTCGCCTTGCCAATTAACACTCGCACCTAAGGTTTTTAATAACGCTTCGGTGGTAACTATATCACGCAAGCGCGGTACATTCGTAAACGTACTTTTGCCATCGGCTAATAGTGCGGCAAATAAAATAGGGAGTGCCGCATTTTTAGCGCCAGAGATAGTAACTTCACCCGCAAGCGAAGTGCCACCTTGAATTACAAATTGATCCATGTAGGGGCCTTTTTTATTGCGGTAAAATAAATTTTTGCTCGCGTTTCCACTCTACAGGAGTAAAAGCGCGAATTGATACTGCGTGAATGGTGCCATCTGAAATAGTATTCATTAATGGTCCATAAACTAGCTGTTGCTTTTTCACTCGGCTTAAACCGTCAAAGCATTCGCCAACAGCTATTACTTCATAATGGCTACCATTGGCTTTAACATGTACTTCTGCTAATTGAAGTTCATCGCGTAATAATATTTCGACTTGGCTAGTTTCCATAACTCTCACTCAAATAGGGTTGTAACTTGACCCAATTGCATTAAATTTTGCAATTGTTCAGGTGGATTTTGCAACTCAAGGCGAATGCCTTGTTGCTTGTACTGCGCAAAAGTGTGAATTAACCAAGCTAAGCCTGCTGTGTCAACCCTAGATACGTCACTAAGATCAAAGTAGCAGATTTTATGCTTGGTTATTGCCTGACTGCCCAGGTGCTTTTCATCGCCAATTGAACTTCGAGTAAGCTCACCACTAACTCGAAAATGTTGCTCATCAACTTGGCTTATCACCAACTTAGTCATTGGTGTCGCTGCCTCGAAACTGTACTGGCAGTTGGCTCTTTTGCTCTAAAAGATTACTTACGTGGTCAATACCTTGTTGACGTAATATGCCTTGTAGCTCGCTTTGCTTTGCATCTAGTAAGCTAATACCTTCTGCAATCATATCGTAAGCGCGCCATTCACCACTTCTGTCTTCACGTACTTTAAAGTCAATTTTAATATCGGGTTTACCTGCTTCAATTATCTTGGTTTTTACTACCACCACATCTTTACCTTTAAAAGGTTGTGGTGCGCCAAACTCGACTTGTTGGTTGGTGTATTGGGTAAAAACACCTGCGTACGTTGCTACTAGGTACTCTCTAAATACCACAATAAAGCGCTGAATATCTTTAATTGCGCGCGCTTTTTCAGCTTCATCGGTTATTGCACGCACTTTTGATACTTCGCTGCCTAATACTCGCAGTGCCGCATATTTGTAGTCAATGTAGGGCATTAATTCTTCTTCAACAATGACACGTAAGTGCTCATTATTTTTAATAATTAATGGCTGATCTTTTGTGATCCGCTCAAAGGTATTATCTGCCACTTGGCGTACCATTTTATTAGGATCAATTAGCTTAACATCAGCAGCTTTAACTCCCGATGCAAACGTTAGCGTACTAAGCGCTGCAATAACTAAAAACTTTTTCAACATAATAATTACTCACTACCTTGGTTGAATAAAAACTGCCCAATTAATTCTTCTAGCACTAAGGCAGACTTAGTATCGGTAATAGACCCACCGTTACCTAGCGCTTTACTTTCTACGCCAAATAAATCATCAATTGCTTGATCTTGTTCGTTATGTACCACTGTTAAGCCTAAACAACGCTGCTCTGCTGATTCTGGTGCAATAACAGGGTTAATTCCTAAGTACTGCTCACCTAAAATACCTGAGGTTAAAATTGAGATTGAGCTAGTATCTGAAAAACGACATAAATACTGTGCATCAATGGTCATATTAACAACCGGTAAAAACTCTTGTGGATGAACATAAATAGATTCTACCCGGCCAATAACCACACCGCCCACTTTAATGGGTGCACGGGGTTTTAATGATCCTATGTTTTCAAATTTAGCATTAAGTGTATATGTGTCACCTGAGCCACTAATACCAGTGTTGGCCACTTTAAGCGCAAGCATAGCAAATGCTAAAATGCCTAGTGCGACAAAAAAACCAACTAAAATCTCTAATTTCCGTGAATTCATTATCTATACCCTACTAGTTGGTAAACATTACCGCTGTCAAAAGAAAGTCAAACCCTAACACTGCTAAAGATGAGTGCACCACGGTTTCTGTGGTTGCTTTACTGATCCCCTCAGAAGTTGGCACACAATCATATCCTTTATAAAGGGCGATCCAGGTCACTACAATAGCAAATACAACGCTTTTAATTATGCCGTTGAGTATGTCTTGTTGAAACGAAACTTGTGATTGCATAATTGACCAAAAACTTCCGGTATCAACGCCTAGCCAATCAACGCCAACTAAATGAGCGCCAATAATAGCCACTGCCGAAAATATTAATGCTAACAACGGCATACTTATTAAACCAGCCCAAAAACGCGGTGCAATTATACGTTTCAATGGATCAATGGCCATCATTTCGAGTGATGATAATTGCTCGGTTGCTTTCATTAAGCCAATTTCAGCGGTGAGCGCACTGCCCGCCCGCCCAGCAAATAGCAATGCAGTAACCACAGGGCCAAGCTCTCTAAGTAAACTCAGTGCAACTAAAGGACCTAAGCTATCTTCAGCACCATAACCAACCAGCACTGTATAGCCTTGCAGCGCTAATACCATGCCAATAAACAACCCCGACACCACAATAATGAGCAACGATTGTGAGCCCACCATATAAAGCTGGCGAATGAGTAAGGGGGTGCCTTTTTTAAAATTAGGTATGTGTACAAGTGCACCAAATAACATATGTGCTGAGCGCCCTAGCGCTGCAAAACGACCTAGTGTTTTATGCCCTATTTTTTGCAGAAAATTCAACATCATTTATTCTCTCCAAGCAACTCATCTGCATATGTTTGTGCCGGGAAATGAAATGGCACAGGACCATCCGATAAGCCTTTTAAAAACTGCTGTACCAAAGGCGATTCATGTTGACGCATTTGTTCTGGCGTTCCACTGCCAATAACACCTTGATCGGCAATTATTATAACGTGATCGGCAATGCTCATGACTTCTTTCACATCATGGGTCACAATTAAAGACGATAAACCAAGCACTTCATTGAGTGACTTTATAAGCTTTACCAATACTCCCATAGAAATAGGGTCTTGGCCTGCAAATGGCTCATCATACATAATTAATTCAGGGTCAAGTGCTATAGAGCGGGCTAAAGCTGCACGGCGAGCCATACCACCTGACAACTCCGACGGCATTAAATCTTTGGCGCCTCGTAAACCCACAGCTTGTAACTTCATTAATACTACTAAGCGAATAAGATCTTCACTTAGCTTAGTGTGCTCTCGAATCGGAAAAGCAATATTATCGAATACCGACATGTCAGTAAATAATGCACCACTTTGAAAAAGCATACTCATTTTGGTACGCGCTTCATATAGTGCTTTACGTGACATTTTTGGAATACTATTGCCTTCAAATAAAATATCACCCGAGTCAGGCTTTAGCTGACCGCCAATTAAACGTAGCATGGTAGTTTTACCAATGCCGCTTGGCCCCATAATGGCAGTGATTTTACCTTTAGGAACACTAAAACTCATATTTTTATATATGATTCTATCGCCCCTTGAAAAGCAAACATCCTTGACTTCTACTATTGATTGCGACAAGTCGCTCTCCATAACAATATTCACTCGTATTCCTATTTTAAGGCTTTTTCGACCAAGATGGAAAAAACAATTCGTAAGATTTTGTAATGTAATTGCCAAAACAGTTATAAGGCTCGCTCAAACCACCTTAACCTTGGCTTAAACCTTTGCATAGCATACCCTAAATATTTATAAAATAAGTGATTAACCGTCCTCTTCGCCACTGTTTTATTTATACTTTCAGATTGGCTTTTGTTACTATTCGCGCAATATGTATTTTCAATTACTGGTTCAATACAATGGTTACCTCATTTGTTATTTTAATTTTTGGTCTTGCTGGCCTAGTTTGGAGCGCAGACAAGTTCGTTTATGGCGCCGCAGCACTGGCGAAAAACTTTGGCGTGCCTACTTTAATTGTCGGGTTAACCGTTGTTGCAATGGGTTCATCTGCACCTGAAATGATGGTTTCGGCTTCTGCCGCTTTAGCAGGCAAAACCGATACGGCCATAGGCAATGCCGTTGGCTCAAACATAACCAATATTTTATTAGTACTGGGTATTACCGCTTTATTGCGCCCGCTGTCTGTTTCATCAAGTACCTTAAAACGTGAAATACCTCTGGTATTAATTATTTCGTTAGCTACTTGGTATATTTTTTCAGATAACTATTTTTCATACCCAGAAGCAATTGCCTTACTTATTGGTTTTGTTGTATTTATTTTTGGACTTATTATTATTTCCCTAAGAGCTAAAAATAATAATGATCCATTTGTAAACGAGGCCTGCGATGAAGTACCCGATAACGTTCCTACTAAAAAGGCAGTATTTTGGCTAATTGTGGGCTTGATATTACTTCCTGTTAGTTCTCATTTTTTAGTTGGCTCAGCTGTCGATATTGCAAAATTCTTTGGCTTAAGTGACTTGGTAATTGGCTTAACTATTATTGCTATTGGCACCAGTTTACCAGAACTGGCAGCGTCTGTTGCAGGTGTGCTTAAAAATGAAGATGATCTAGCACTGGGTAATATTGTGGGCTCAAATATTTTTAATATTTTAGCCGTGTTACCACTTGCCGGTATTATCAACCCATCGGTAATCGACCCTTCTATTGCTAATCGTGATGTACTGATTATGATTGCAGCAACCTTGGCACTTATTGTTATGTCATTGAACTTTAGAGGCGCACAGCGTATCAATAGAGTTGAGGGTGGTTTACTGCTAAGCGCATTTTTGATTTACCAAGGTTACATTTTTAGTCAAATAGGGTAAGAGTTGTCTATGACCAAGCTAAGTTTTATCGAGCAAGGACTACGCGTTCTTGATATCGAGCGCCAAGCACTTTTTGATATAAAACAATATGTAGATGATAATTTTCATCAGGCATGTCAGCTTATGTATGACTGCAGCGGCCGTATTATAATTATTGGTATGGGTAAGTCGGGGCATATTGGCCATAAAATTGCGGCAACTTTAGCAAGTACTGGCAGCCCTGCTTTTTTTGTGCACCCTGGCGAAGCCAGTCACGGTGATTTAGGCATGATCACTAAAAACGATGTCGTTATGCTTATTTCTAACTCTGGCGAAACCAGTGAAGTACTTAATATTATTCCCGTGTTAAAACGCCTTGGTGCAAAAATTATTTCCATGACAGGAAATACGCAATCAACTATGGCAACACTTGCTAACGTGCATGTATGCATTAAAGTAGAAAAAGAAGCCTGCTCATTAGGCTTAGCACCAACAGCAAGTACCACTGCCACACTCGCAATGGGCGATGCAATGGCGGTAGCACTGTTAGAAGCGCGCGGATTTACTGCCGATGACTTTGCACTATCGCACCCCGGTGGCAGTTTAGGGAAGCGATTACTGCTCACCTTAAAAGATGTTATGCACAGCGGTGTAAATACGCCTATTATAACTACTTCGCAAACCATTAAAGATGCGCTGATTGAAATGACAGCTAAAGGCTTAGGTATGACCGCCATAGTTGACGATAATCAGCAACTCGCCGGGTTATTTACCGATGGTGATTTACGTCGTATTTTAGAGCAACGCGTTGATATTCATACCACGCTAATAGATGCAGTGATGACTAAATCGTGTACCACGGCAACCCAAGATATGCTTGCTGCGCAAGCGCTTAATATTATGGAACATAAACGTATTAATGGCTTAATTATTATTAATGAGCATAATCAGCCTATTGGGGCACTCAATATGCAAGACCTACTTAAAGCAGGAGTATTATAAATGCAATTTGAAGAACTCTATCAAGCGCTAAGTGATGACGCTAAAGCGCGCGCAAAAAAAGTAAAGCTACTTATATGCGATATTGATGGCGTATTTTCTGATGGCCGAATTTACCTTGGCAACCAAGGTGAAGAGCTAAAAGCATTTAATACAAAAGATGGCTTTGGTATTAAAGCACTTATTAACAGCGGCTTTGAAGTAGCGGTTATTACCGGCAGGCACTCGCAAATAGTACAACAACGCATGACCAGCTTAACCGTACAGCATATTTATCAAGGTCAAGAAAACAAGCTTATTGCCTACCAAGAACTTAAAAACAAACTTAATTTAAGCGATGAGCAAATTGCTTATATTGGTGATGACGGCCCAGATATGCCTGTTATGGAGTTAGTTGGCTTTGCAGTAGCAGTAAACGACGCGCATCCACTAATTAAACGCTTAGCACATTATACTACGCAAATGCCGGGTGGTTTTGGTGCAGTAAGAGAGCTAACCGACTTACTTATGCTTGAAAACAATAAACCATTAACCAGCCAAGGCACTAGTTCATGAATATAGCGCGCATAGTCTTAAGCGTTTTATTCATCAGCTGTATGGTTTGGCTTTGGTACCCTTATTTTACTCAGGTAAATACGGTTGTTAAAGCCGACTCCGAAGTAATAGCTAAACCCGATTACACCGCCATTGAGCTAAAACAAACAGCTTTTGACGAAAACGGTAAAATTAGCCATAAAGTAACTGCGGTTAAAATGGAGCTTTACGAGCAGCTAGGATTTACCTTATTCGAAAAGCCTACTTTTATATTGTACGACGACAGGCAAACTTGGCGTATAAATGCTGATGAAGCAACACTTTACGATGAAAGACAATTAATTTTAGAGGGTAATGTAACTGCCCAAAACTTAATTGATGGCGCAATGATAGACAAAATCACCGCCGACAATATTCAAGTAGATATAAAGCTACTCACTATGCGCAGCGAACAACCCGTTATTATAACTGGACCGAATTTAAAGATCACCGGTAAAGGCCTTGAAGCCAATTTAACAACCGAGGTGATAAAACTAATTAACCATACGCGAACACTATATTATGACCAATAACCTTGCAAAAATACTTATTATTCCATCGCTTATACTTGTATTTAATAGTAATGCGGCAGAGCAAAGTACTTCCCCACTAGCTAATCAAATTTCTATTAGTGCTGACCGACAAGAAGGTCAACTAAAAGAAAATGTTGGTATTTTTGAAAAAAACGTCGAGATTATCCACGGTAATCGTCGTATCACCGCCGATCGTTTAGAAGTACATAAGCGCGACGAGCTTGGCGATAATAAACAACTATTAATTGCCACGGGCAGCCCTGCATATTTTGAAGAAAAGCAAGCAGATGGCACTGTCATGAGCGCCAGCGCTAACGAAGTACGTTACGATGTAGCGAAACGTTTTTTAACCCTAGTAGGAGATGCAAACATTTCTCAAGCTGGGCAAAAAATCACGGCTAAAAGTATCACCTACGATATAGAACAACAGCTTATAAGTGCTGAAAAAGATGAAAACTCAACTGATCGGGTACACACTATTTTAGTGCCTATAGACGCAAAAAAAGAACAAAAACTCAATAAAGGTCAGCCATGAGTACATTAAAAGCAGAGCTATTAGCAAAAAGCTATAAAGGCCGTGAAGTTGTTAAAAATGTAGGCCTTGAAGTAAAAGCAGGGAGCATTGTTGGCTTACTTGGGCCCAATGGCGCAGGTAAAACCACGACCTTTTATATGATTGTAGGCTTAGTTCCTAGCGACAAAGGTAAAATATCAATTGATGATAACGATATTACCCTACTTCCTATGCACAGCCGTGCTCGTTTAGGTATTGGTTATTTACCACAAGAATCTTCTATTTTTAGAAAGCTCACTGTGTATCAAAATTTAATGGCTATTTTAGAAACGCGTAAGCAACTAAACAAACAAGCCAGAGAAGAAACCCTAAATAGCTTGCTGGACGAATTTAGCCTGCAACATATTCGCGACAGCTTAGGCATGGCGCTATCTGGTGGTGAACGTCGCCGCGTAGAAATAGCACGTGCTTTAGCTGCAGATCCTAAATTTATATTACTTGATGAGCCCTTTGCTGGCGTGGATCCTATTTCAGTACTCGATATTAAAAAAATTATAGAACATCTTAAAAACCGTGGTATTGGCGTGCTAATTACCGACCACAATGTAAGGGAAACCCTTGATGTTTGTGAAAAAGCCTACATTGTTTCTCATGGGGAGCTAATTGCATCTGGTACTCCTGAATTTGTATTAAATGATAAAACAGTACGTGATGTTTATTTAGGCGAGCAGTTCAAACTGTAATATTTATGTTATTACTATAAGCATCTGCTAAGATTAATCATATCAATTTATAAGGATTGTTAGAGATAAATGAGGCAATCATTACAGCTGCGCATGGGCCAGCAACTTACAATGACTCCGCAACTGCAACAGGCTATTCGCTTATTGCAGCTTAGTACCTTGGATCTCCAGCAAGAAATACAAGAAGCACTTGATAGCAACCCATTACTTGAAGTTGATGAGCAAGATTACACGGAAGAATCAGCTGGTAAAAACGAGCAAAAAGCAGATGACATTACTGTTAGCGCCTCTGCCGATGACACCCCAAGCGAGTATGAGCAAGATAGCGGTGAAGCACTAAACAAAGACACCATAAGCGACGATATGGCCATGGATGTATCATGGGATGAATATATGAGCGCAGCGCCTGCCTCTTCATCAGGGCCAATGCCTGAAGATGAATCTATTTATCAAGGTGCATCAACCGAAACCCTGCATGAATACTTAATGTGGCAATTACAGCTCACTCCTTTTAGTCCTACCGATGAAGCTATTGCTATAGCTATTGTTGAAGCCGTAGATGACTCTGGTATTTTAACCCTCAGTTGCGAAGATCTTTTAGCAAGCTTTAACCAAGAAAGTGATGACGAACACGAAGTAGAGCTAGATGAAATAGAAGCCGTGCTAAAGCGCATTCAATTATTTGATCCTGTTGGTATTGCAGCTCGCAGCTTGCAAGAATGCTTATGTATTCAATTAAATCAATTTGATAAAGACACCCCTTATATTAACGAAACAAAAATGGTGTTAACTGATCATATCGATTTACTCGCTGCTCGCGACTATCGTACGTTAATGAAAAAAACTAAGCTCAAAGAAGAAGAGCTTAAAGAAATAATGACACTTATTCATACGCTTAATCCTAAGCCTGCGGATACCATTGTCAGAGAAGAATCTGAATACGTTATACCTGACGTGTCGGTAAAAAAAATAAAAGGCCGCTGGGTGGTAGAGCTAAACCCAGATAGCATGCCAAAAATACGTGTTAACAGCCAATATGCGGCTATGTCTCGTACGGTAAAATCCAGTGGTGACAGCCAATTTATTCGCTCGCACTTACAAGAAGCTAAATGGTTTATTAAAAGCCTAGAAAGTAGAAATGAAACACTCCTAAAAGTAACTAATTGTATTGTTAAGCAACAACAAGCATTTTTTGAACATGGCCCAGAAGCCATGAAACCTATGGTTTTAAACGATGTTGCCGAAATAGTTGAAATGCACGAGTCGACTATTTCACGGGTCACTACGCAAAAGTATATGCACACTCCACGTGGCATTTTTGAGCTTAAGTACTTTTTTTCAAGCCATGTAAGCACCGAAAATGGTGGCGAATGTTCATCAACTGCCATACGTGCCTTGATTAAAAAGTTGATCGCTGCAGAAAACTTAGCCAAACCATTGAGTGATAGCAAGATTGCAGATATATTGGCTGAGCAAGGAATTAAAGTAGCTAGACGGACAATTGCAAAATATCGCGAATCTCTGGCTATTCCCCCGTCGAATCAACGTAAAAGCTTGATTTAAGACGTACAACAAAGAGGAAAATGCTGATGCAACTAAACTTAACTGGTCGTCATGTAGACATTACAGACTCATTAAGAGACTATGTAAATAATAAATTTGCAAAGCTGCAAAGACACTCAGATCACATAACTAATGTGCATGTTATTCTCGATGTAGAAAAATTAAGTCAAAAAGCTGAAGCAACAATTTTTGTAAGTGGCGCTGAGCTATTTGCATCGACCGAACACCAAGATATGTACGCTGCCATTGACTCGTTGATTGACAAACTCGATCGTCAAGTAATTAAACACAAAGAGAAGTTTGCTCGACACTAACACTATGAAATTAAGCTCACTTATATGCCAGGACTGCAGCAAAGCTGTGGTCCTTTTTAATAGTAAAAAAAGAATTTTAGAATTCATCAGTGAACTCGCGCATAAAAAAATGCCGTATTTACCCCAGCAAGATATTCTCACTGCTTTATTAGCAAGAGAAAAGCTAGGCAGTACCGGTATTGGCCGAGGAATAGCAATTCCACATGGCCGTATGAGCGGGGCGCAGGAACCTCTTGCCTTAATTTTAATAAGCGAAACCGCTATTAATTTTGATGCAATTGATAATCGTCCAGTTGATATTTTTGTTGCACTTATAGTGCCCGATGGCGATAACCAGCAGCACTTGAAAACACTAGCCACAATAGCTGATAAACTAAACGATAAAGAGTTTTGTAAGCAATTGCGTGCGGCAAAGTCTGATGAAGCGTTATACCAAGTTATTTTGGATCAATCCTAGTTACTAATAAAGGGGTGGTAAATGGAATTAATTATTATAAGTGGCCGATCGGGTTCTGGTAAATCGGTTGCTTTACGTGTTGTTGAAGATTTAGGTTACTATTGTGTAGATAATATTCCGGTAAATTTACTGCCTTCATTAGTGCGCAGTGTCTCTGATAACTACGATAAAATAGCCGTTAGTATAGACGTGCGTAACCTGCCTAAAGATCAGCAGCAGTTTAACGATATTCTTGAGTACTTGCCCGACTTTGCTAAACCAACGTTATTTTATTTAGATAGCGACGATCAAACATTAATCCGCCGTTATTCAGAAACGCGTCGTTTGCACCCGCTCTCGATTGATTCGCTACCGCTAGATTTAGCAATACAAAAAGAAAAAGAATTACTCGATGTACTCGTAACACGGGCTGATCATGTCATTGATACAACCGATTTAAGTGTGCATCAACTTGCTGAATCTATGCGTGAAACCATACTCGGTAAAAAAGACAAACAGCTTATCATTACCTTTGAGTCGTTTGGCTTTAAGCATGGTATTCCCAAAGGTGCTGATTATGTTTTTGATGCGCGTTTTTTACCAAATCCACACTGGGAACCTGAGCTAAAGCCTTTAACTGGGCTAGATCAACCCGTTAAAGATTATTTAGCTAGTCATAGTATTGTGCAAAAATTCACTTGGCAAATTCAAACATTTGTACAAACGTGGTTACCACACCTAGAGCGTAATAATCGTAGTTACTTAACGATTGCTATTGGCTGTACCGGTGGTCAGCATCGCTCAGTTTATTTAGCGCAAACAATTGGTGAAAGCTTTGCTATGTCTCACCCTAATGTAAAAATTCGCCATCGCGAGCAAGAAAAATAATTCAATTTAAATAATCATCTGTTCAGCTTAAGTAGAGTATCTTATGCGCTTAGAAAATACGTTTTTAATAAAAAACAAACTTGGTCTGCATGCTAGAGCCGCTACCGTATTAGCACAATTAGCGGTACAATTTGACGCATCTATTACCTTATTTCAGGATGAAAAAGAAGCCGCTGGCGATAGCGTACTGGCTTTAATGCTACTTGAAAGCAGCCAAGGTAAAGAAGTAAAAGTAGTGTGCGAAGGACCCGATGCAGAGCATGCGTTACATGCCGTTGGCCAATTAATAGCGCAGCGCTTTAACGAACAAGAATAGCAGACACTTTATTTAAACCAAGTAAACGAGCTAAAATATGGGGTTAGTAATACCTTAAGCTAGTTTGGCTAAAAAAAGTAAGATAAACTGAACGAAGTTAATGATTAACTTCTTCCCTAACGTTATAAAAATAAATTAAGGACGCCAATGCCCGAAACTTTCGAACAAGACTACCCACTACAACAATTACAACAAGTGACCAAGTCACTCAATAGTGGTCAGTTTGTTCAAGTTAGGCGTATGCTGGCAAAAACAGCTCCTTGTGATACCGCACTTTTACTAGAATCATCACCGCATAAAGTTCGTCGCCTGCTCTGGCAATTAGTTGATCCAGATGTACAAGGTGATGTTCTTGAAGAACTCTCTGAAGATGTACGTTTAGGCATTATTGCCCAAATGGAACCTAAGCACATTGCTGCTGCCACTGAAGACATGGGCCACGATGACTTAGGTGAAGTACTGCGAAGCCTGCCTGACACGGTTTATAAAGACGTGGTTAGCGCCATGGACATTCAAGATAGAGAACGTGCTACGCAAGCACTCTCCTATCAAGAACGCTCTGCTGGCGCGCTGATGAACACAGATACAGTAACCATTCGCCCTGATGTAACCCTAGATGTGGTACTGCGTTACATTCGCTTGCGCGGCGAACTCCCAGAAGGTACCGATGACCTTTACGTTGTCGATAAACATAACTGCTTTTTAGGCGCTTTATCGTTAAGTACCTTACTAACCAATTCGCCCGAAAAAATTGTTCATGACCTGATGGATGAAGACTGTGAGTCTATTCCTATTTCGATGGATGAAAGCGAAGTGGCGCAATTATTTGAACGTCATAACTGGATATCAGCCCCAGTAGTTGACGACAATGCCCAACTACTTGGCCGTGTTACTATCGATGACATCGTTGATGTAATACGCGAAGACGCAGAACATCACCTATTAGGTTTAGCGGGTCTTGATGATGAAGAAGATACCTTTGCACCGGTTTTAAAAAGCTCAAAAAAACGCTCTGTTTGGCTAGGTGTTAACTTATTAACGGCTCTGGCTGCTGCTTTTGTTGCCAGCTTTTTTGAAGGTACTTTAGCAATACTGCCTATTTTAGCCGTGCTTAACGGCATTGTCCCCTCGATGGGTGGGGTGGCCGGTAGCCAGTCATTAACCTTGGTTATTCGTGGTATAGCAGTAGGTCATATTAACCAAACTAACCAACGCTTTGTAATGATAAAAGAACTCGCCATTGGTGCATTAAACGGTATTTTATGGGCTGTTTTAATTGCCAGTGTTATTGCCCTATGGCAATGGGACTTAATGCTTGGCGCGGTACTGGCGTTTGCAATGTTTATGAACTTAGTTGTTGCGGGTGTGGCGGGTGCGTGTATTCCTATAATACTTAAACGTATGAAAATAGACCCTGCACTGGCTGGCAGTGTAATACTCACTACAGTAACCGATATAGTAGGTATCTTTGCCTTTTTAGGCACCGCAACTTGGTTGCTGGTTTAATCAGTAAACCAGCACATATTACTGTGTAAATACGCGCTGGTTAAAAGTAACTTTTACGCAATATAATTTAACCAGCGTCCAAGCTATTTAGCCTTATTTATTGGCTGTAGAGCCATCTGCTCCTTCTTGATCAGCCGATGGTGTACTTACTTTATTACTTATTATTGCATCGAGATTTTCGCCGCCTTTAACCCCAAAATCTAAACTGCGTATTGGGAATGGAATACGAATATCAGCCTCATTTAGTGCTTGCTGTACTGCCACAACTCCCTTGTGGCGTACTGTCATAAAGTCCGGCTCACCTGGGTATTTAATCCAAAACCATAATAATAAATTAATACTACTGTCGCCAAAACTCTCTGCGTATACGGCCGTTTCATCTTGGCGTATTACAAACTCAAATTGATTAATTTTATCCACAATAACGTTTGCGGCTTTTTCTATGTCTTCAGTTAATGAAATTCTTACCGGCACTTCTATGCGCCTAACACCTAGTGTGCTGTAGTTTCGTAATACATTTCTAAATAGTATTTTATTAGGCACTAATATTTGCTGCCCATAAAAGCTCTCTATTAGTGTATTGCGCAGGTTTATTGAATGCACAGAGCCAAACACATCATCGGTTTTTATTACATCGCCTGGCTTAAATGGCTTACGGATACCCATAGCAATACCTGCTATTAGGTTTTCGGTCATATCTTGAAATGCAAAACCAATCGCTAAACCAACAATACCGGCACCGGCTAGTAATGACGTTACAGTGCCTTTTAAGCCCATAAAATCCAGCGCTATAAACACTCCTACACTTAATATCAGTACTTTAAATATAGAAGCCATTAAATCAGCTATCTGTTTTGAATCGAGGGAGCGGCGTAATATATTTTTCATTAAGTTACCGGCAAAGCGAGCCAGCATAGAAAATAGAATGACAATAATAACTGCCACAATAAAATTAGGAATATGGCTTATAACAACATCAAACCACCCTCCGAGTTTTTCTTCGATAAGTTTTTCGGCGTCGCTAATTGAGGGAATACTAAACATGTAACTTGCACCTATTGCTTTATAATGTGATTAAAATCAATCTTGAATTCGCATATCAATTGCAAGTATAGCGCCAGTATTAAAAAAGCCATGCGGTGCATGGCTTTTATAGATTAGGTAAAGATTTAAACTTTAGCTTTGTTCATCGCGTAAAAATACCGGTTCAAGCTCTTTCACACTTGCTTCGGCGCTAAAATAATAACCCGCTACTGTAAACTCTTTAAGCTGGCTTAGCTGAGTTACTTTATTTTCGATGAGGTAACGCGCCATCATGCCTCGCGCTTTTTTAGCGTAAAAACTAATTACTTTATATTGACCATTTTTACAGTCTTTAAAATGTGGAGTAATTATTTGTGCATTAAGGGCTTTTTTATCAACCGCTTTAAAATACTCGTTTGAAGCAAGATTAACTAAGTATTGGGCATCTTCGGCTTTTAATACCTCGTTAAGTTTATTAGCAATAACACTGCCCCAAAACTCATACAGGTTTTTACCACGGCTGTTTTCAAGCTTAGTGCCCATTTCAAGGCGATACGCTTGCATTAAATCAAGCGGCTTTAAAAGCCCATATAAGCCCGATAATATACGTAGGTGGCTTTGTGCGTAATCAAGCTGATTAGCCGTTAGCGTGCTGGCATCTAAACCACCATATACATCGCCATTAAAGGCCAGTACCGCTTGTTTAGCGTTTTCTGTGGTAAATGGCTGTGCCCACTCACTAAAGCGAGCAGCGTTAAGCCCTGAGAGCTTATCGCTAATTTTCATCAGGCTGCCAATTTGCGCAGGGGTTAGTTCACGGCATACTTGCATCAGTGCTTCGCTGTGCTCAAGTAATTCCGGTTGAGTGAACTTATCGGTTGCAGGTGGCGTGGTGTAATCAAGATTTTTTGCAGGTGAAATAACAGTGATCATAGTTAGCTATTGACTTGTAATTTATTTAATGTCAATTTCAACATTAAATGAAACGAAAAGCACGTTTTGTTTAATATTAAACAGACTGATCCTACCTTAATAATTCATACATAACCGTTTTTATATTGATAAGGACATAAGACCTATCAAGCATTACTTCGCTGTTGCAGTATGGTGTAATATTAAAGTAGTTTAGATTTTCTTTTAACTTGCTTGGAATGAGGAAAGCAAATGACTAACGCGCTACAAAGGCTAAAACAACATTCATCAATCGTGGCCGACACGGGTGATATTGAAGCAATTAAAAAGCATCAACCAGAAGACGCAACGACCAATCCGTCATTGTTATTAAAAGCGAGCGAGATTGAAGCCTATAAGCCTTATTTAAATAAAGCATGGAGCTACGCTAAAGAAACCGAGCAAGATCCAGCTAAGCAACTTGCGCTAGCCTGCGACTACTTTGCGGTATTATTAGGTAAAGAAATTAGCGCTATTGTACCTGGTTATATTTCTACTGAGGTAGATGCACGTCTTTCGTTTGATACCCAAGCAACTATTGAGAAAGCGCACACGCTACTTAGCCTTTACGAAAAAGAAGGCGTAAGCAAAGATAAAATCTTAATTAAAGTAGCCTCTACTTGGGAAGGTATTAAAGCCGCTGAACAACTAGAAAAAGAAGGTACTAAATGTAACCTTACTTTATTGTTTAGTGATGCCCAAGCACGTGCTTGTGCTGACGCAAACGTATTTTTAATCTCACCATTTGTAGGTCGTATTTTAGATTGGCACCTAGCTAATGGTATGGAAAAGCCGACCGACCCACTGCAAGATCCTGGGGTGCAGTCTGTACGCAGCATTTTTGAATTTTATAAGCGCCACGACTACAAAACGGTAGTTATGGGCGCAAGTTTTCGTAATACCGGCGAAATTATTGCCCTTACTGGTTGCGATAAGCTAACTATTAGCCCTAACCTTTTAGAGGAGTTGGGTAACCTTGAAGATGCACCAGAATATTTACTAGCAAAAGATGTTGCGCAGCAGCCAAAACCGGCACCGCTTAGCGAAGCTCAATTTCGTTGGTTGCATAACCAAGATGCTATGGCGACTGAAAAGTTAGCTGAAGGTATTCGCTCTTTTGCTGATGCCCAAGAGCAATTAGAAGCACGCTTTAAAGCCATGTAATTGGCTTAAACGCTTGTATAAAAACGTCGCAGTTGCGGCGTTTTTTTATGCCTGCAATTTATATGCAAAAAACTTATAAACCCATCATAAAGCAAACCTTCATCAACAAATCACACTTTAGTAACATAAATGTCACTTTTATATTCTATTTTAGCTAGGCCTATGGTATAGGTATTCGCGAAGTTAATACCTATTGCATTAAATTAGTGAGCCGTTATAGCTTATGTTTTTAATAAGACTGGTATCAAATGCAGTCTAAAGGAGATATTCATGGATAGCCTGAGCAATATAATAGAAGGTCCTGAAACAAAAAAGGAAGCTTCTCAAAAAAATAAAAAAAGAAGATGGCGCGAAATCGAAGCAATACAAGAAAAGTATCGTTTACGCAAAGAACTACAGGAGTTGGACTACTTTACAGACAGCATAGCCGTTAATGAACTCGACTTTTAAACGACTAACTAAAAAGGCCCGCATTATTGCGGGCCTTTGGTTTTAAAAGTTAAAATTATACTTGCCAATTAATCGGCGTTTTACCTTGAGATTGTAATAACGCATTAGTGGCTGAAAAATGCCTACAGCCAAAAAACCCTCGGTGAGCAGACAGTGGCGACGGATGTGGCCCTGCTAAAATATGCTGGCGTGCGCTATCAATTCCCTTACCTTTTTTTTGTGCATGAGCACCCCACAAAATAAATATTACGCCTTCACAATGGGTGTTTATATGCGCAATAACCTTATCGGTAAATTGCTCCCACCCTAAGTGTTTATGCGAGTGGGCTTGGCCTTGCTCTACCGTAAGCACTGTATTGAGTAAAAATACTCCTTGCTCTGCCCAGCTTTGCAAGTAGCCATGGGTAGGAATAACAAAATCGCTTATATCGCTAGCCAGCTCTTTATAAATATTTTTAAGCGAAGGTGGCAGTTTTTTAACCTCAGGTAATACCGAAAAACACAAACCATGTGCTTGGCCTTCACCGTGGTAAGGATCTTGCCCTAAAATAACAACACGTATATCACTAAGCGGTGTTGCAGTAAATGCGCTAAACACTTGCTCTTTTGGAGGATAAACAGCAACGCCTTCGCTGCGGCGCTTAGCAACGTAGTCGAGTGTTTGCTGCATATATGCTTGCTGTAATTCTTGCTTTAAAAATGCAGTCCAATCGCTCATTGTATGTTCTTTATTTGTTGGCGTGATACGGCTATTTTATCACACATGTCGGCCAGCCCATCTAGCATTCGCGCTGAAAAACGATGTAGTAAGTCAGCATTTACAGATAAAAATTGTTTATTTTTTACTGCGGGTATTTCTGGCCATTGCTGCCAATTAATAGTGGGTTGCGGTGTTGCTGATTTTTCATCCGGAATAATTATAATTTGCGGCTTAGCTACTATCACATTTTCTATGCTTATTTGTGGATAGTCGGTGCGGCTATTTGCAAATACATTGGTTACTTGGCAAGTAGCCATTAACTCACTTATTCCGGTATTTTTCGACACTGTCATCATCGGCTCAGACCAGAGTTGATAAAAGCCAGTGAGTTTACTTTTACCCTGTTGCTTGGCTTTAATGGCTGCAAGTTTAGTATTAAATGCTTTTACCACTTGCTCGCTTTGTTTAATGTTACCGGTAAGTTTGCCTAGCATAAGCAACTCATCGGCAATGCCTGTAACTGTAGTTGGATCAGTTAAATAAAGCTTAATACCCAAACGCTCTATTTGTGCTAAATCATCGCTTTGATTACCACTTTTCCAAGCAATTACTATATCTGGCTTAAGTACTAAAAGCTTTTCGATTGAAATACCATAGTAACCGCCAATACGAGTAATGTTTTTTGCCGCTGCTGGGTAGTCGGCGTAATCAACTGTGCCAACAATATTATCTCCCGCGCCTATTGCATACAGGTTTTCTACTATGTGCGGGGCCAGTGCCACAATACGCAGCGCTTTAGCCGGCTGTACTTTATCAATTTGTATCTTATTAGCCTGCGCATGCTGCGATACACAGAGTAACAATAAGCCAATAACAAGCTGTTTAAGCATTAGTAATCAAAACCTTGCAGAGCTTTAACTCCTGCATCAAATGCATGTTTTACATTACGCACTTCGCTTACTGTATCAGCCAGTTCTATTAATTTACGATGGGCTGCACGGCCGGTAATAATAACCGACTGCATTGGCGGTCTGTTGCTAATCGCCTCTAGCACTTCATCTACATCAATATACCCATAGGTTACCATGTAGGTTAACTCATCGAGCAGCACTACATCTAAGCTTGCGTCACTAAGCAGTCGCTTTGACTCTTGCCAAGCAGCTTGCGCGGCTGCGGTATCGCTTTCCTTGTCTTGGGTATTCCATGTAAAGCCTGTGCCCATTACCACAAACTCTACACCCGCACCCTGTAACAAGTTACGCTCTCCACATTCCCAAGTGCCTTTTATGTACTGGCACACAGCGGCTTTTTTTCCATGGCCAACACAACGTGCTACCACACCAAAGCCCGAGGTCGATTTACCTTTGCCATTACCGGTTATAACCTGAAAAATACCTTTTTCTTGTTGCGCTGCAGCTATTCGTGCATCAACTTGATCTTTTAATTTTTGTTGGCGTTGCTGATGTTTATCTTTACTTTGTTCGCTCATGATTATGCCCTTCATAAATTTTAATAATGTGTGCAATATTTAAATGCGTTTCACACATGGCTGCTAAACGCTCTAGTTGCTGCTCACGGTGCTGGTTAATATTAACCGGATTAATAGCTGTATCGGCTTTGAGCCACTTTAATATTTGTAATGTGGCACTCGCTTGATCAAATAAGCCATGTAAATAAGTACCCGCTATGGCGTTATCATCACTAATAAACCCATCGGCTGTAAAGCCATTTGGGTGTTCATTAAAGCTTAAAAATGGTTTGTTAAGTGCTTCACCTTGGCTAATTCCTGCATGAATTTCGTAGCCACTACAAACTGTTTGCTGGTTATTTAATTGCATAGTTGCGGTTACATTACTCAATATTTTTTTTGCTGTAAGTGTGGTAGTAAAATTACTTAACGCTAACCCCGGCATTTGCTGTAATGATGACTCAACACCTAGGGGATCATTAATACTATTGCCAAGCATTTGCATACCACCACAAATACCGAGCACTTTACCACCATAACGTAAATGGCGTTTTATTTGTGTATCCCAGCCTTCATTTTTTAAAAAGGCTAAATCACTCAATACGTTTTTACTCCCCGGTAAAATGATCAAATCAACATCGGGGATCGCTTGTGTATGCGCTACATAATTAATATTTATATTGGGATGTAAGCGCAGTGCATCAAAGTCAGTATGGTTACTAATGTGCGGCACGAGCAGCACCGCAATATTAACGCTGGCATTAGTTAGCGTATTATCTATAGCAATTGCATCTTCAGCGTCTAATGCTAGGTCGTGTAAATACGGCAATACGCCTAACACCGGTTTACCTGTGTACTGTTCCAGCCAATCAAGCCCACTTTGTAACAAGCTTATATCGCCTCTAAAACGATTTATTACAAAGCCTTTTACCCGCGCTTGCTCCGACTCACTCAATAATGCCAAAGTACCCACTAAATGAGCAAACACACCGCCTTTATCTATATCGGCAATTATAATTACGGGGCAGTCAACGGCTTCGGCGTAGCCCATATTAGCAATGTCGTTGGCTCTGAGGTTTATTTCGGCTGGGCTGCCCGCCCCTTCCACCAGCAGTAAATCAAAACGTTTTGCTAAACGGTTATGCGACGTAATTACTGCATCCATAGCTACTTTTTTATAATCGTGATACGCGCCAGCTTCCATATTACTTATGGCTTTACCATGAATAATAACCTGCGCGCCAGTATCGCTATTTGGCTTAAGTAATACGGGGTTAAAGTCAATTTCAGGTGCCACCTTTGCCGCTATAGCTTGCAGTGCTTGAGCACGACCTATTTCACCACCATCATCTGTAACTGCACTATTTAATGCCATATTTTGTGGCTTAAATGGCGCTACATGTAACCCTCTATTAGCAAATACTCTACACAGCGCCGCAACCAGTGTACTTTTACCTGCATCGGATGTAGTGCCTTGCACCATTAACGTTTTCATTTTATAGCCCTACACCTGGCGCTTACGAAAATACAATAAGCTTAAAAAGAACACGCTACCAATAGCTGCAGTAATAACCCCAACCGGTAACTCTTGATTCGTTAATAACGTGCGCGCTAGCACATCAACCCAAACCATAAAAGTACCGCCCACCAAACTCGTTACTAGTAAACCCGATAAGCTACCTTGGGAGATAAAAAAGCGCACTATATGCGGCACCATTAATCCTACAAAGCCAATTCCGCCGCACATAGCCACTAATACTGCCGTTATCAGCGAACTTAAAACCAACATCAATATTCTAAAGCGATGTACCCGCACACCCAGTGTTATAGCACTTTCATCGCCGAGCAGCATGGCATTAAGTTGGCGCCTAAAACTAAGCATTGTAAATGTACACAATACAATAACCACAAAAGGTAACCACAGCGTTGCCCACTGCGCCCGCGCAAAACTACCGAGCGTCCAAAATAAAATAGCCGCAACTGCCTGAGGATCGCTCCAGTAAAGTAATAAACTGGTAAATGCACTAAATAAAAATGACAAGGCCACACCTGCCAGCAGCATAGATTCTACTTGCCCACTCTGCTGCCGCCCTGCAATCAATATAAGTAAACTCATAGCCACTAAACTGCCAGCCAATGCCGCCGCCGATAATGCAAAGCCCGCACTAATACCCACAAACGCCATGAGTATAACGACCCCCAAAGACGCCCCAGACGATATCCCAAATAAATAAGGATCAGCTAACGGATTACGCGTCACGGTTTGCAAAATAAGCCCAGCAATGGCTAAGCCACTGCCAGCTAAAAATGCCAGTAATGTGCGTGGCATTCTTAATTCAACAATAATTCGGGTGTTAAAGGAGCCCTCAGTTGAGGTGAAAATACTTTTAAATACATCCGTCAATGACGTGTCGGCAGCGCCATAACTCAGCGCCGTAAATAACGTAAATAACGCAGCTAATACAGTGACTAAAAGTGCTATTGAATGATTGTTAACTATGCGCATATTATTCATACCCATAAAAGTAAGTAATATGTGGAATAACACCACCTAATTTAGACATTTGCGGGTGCTGGCTTACTTGTGCACAGACACCAAATACATCATTAAGCATGTCCTCGCTGAGCACATCGATGGGGGAGCCTGTATTAACAATTTCGCCGTGATTTATAACCACCAGCTCATCGCACATTGCCGCGGCTAAGTTTAAATCATGAAACGATGCAAACACAGTAACGCCAAGTGATTTAGCCAGCTCCATTACCTGAATTTGATACTTCACATCTAAGTGGCTGGTTGGCTCATCCATAATTAACAGTTGCGGTTGCTGCACCATAGCCCGAGCAATTAACGCGCGTTGCTTTTCCCCCCCCGAAAGCGACTCAAAACGTTGATCTGTATGATCCTGCAAACCAACTCGCGCTATAGCTTGGATTATTTTTTGTGTGTCGGCTGTTGTGGTGGTGCTAAATAATGCTTTATGTGGTGTTAACCCTAGTGCAACAACATCTAATAAAGTTAAATTAAATTGTGATGGAGTTTCTTGTAAAACAACCGCAACCTGCTTTGCGTATTCATGGCTCTTTAACTGCCAAATATCGGTATTATTAAATTTAATTTGCCCTGCTGTGGGCTGATTAAAGCGATACAAACACCGCAGTAAACTCGACTTACCTGCGCCATTGGGGCCAATTAAGCCAACGAACTTACCTTGCTTTATTTGCAAATTAATATTGTTGAGAATAGTTTTACTGCCAATATTCCACGACACGCGATTAACGCTTAACAATGGTGTATTTAATGGCGTTTGAGTTTGCAATAGTTAGCCCTAGGCAGGAATGCGCTCACTAACAATGCAACTAACTATGGCTAGTACATAATTTGAAGATGAGTAAACCCGCTCGTTAAAATAGTTTATTTGTATCTGACTTAAAGCGTTATGCTAATTACAGTTGCGGGAACAGTTGAGGAGTTGCACCTCATTCCAAATGAATGCTCTATTATGGGTGGCTAAGTAAATAATTTAAAGCAAAAAAAACCGCACTTAACAAAGTACGGTTTAAAAAAACAGTGCTAAGCGCTGCTTAAAATTTATATTCTATACCTACACCTAGGTAATCTTGGTCAACGTTGTTGTCCATATCGAAATTAGAATAAAAACCAAATAATTTAGTGTTTTTATTTAACTGATGATCAACACCTGCCGAAATAGCCGTTTTGTCATCACCGCCTTTAAAATCCATTGCCTGGTACTGCAATTTAAAGGTGTTGCTAGCCATAGTGTAACCTGCACTTAATAAATAACCGTCGGCCTCGCTACTGCCATCAACTTTTTCTTGCGTTTGATACATAGCACCTAATTTAAAATCGGCTACTTTACCTTGTATTGACGCGCGCACTACATCGTAGCCGTTCACTTCGCTATCGGCAGCAATAGCGGCATAAATTGCGCTCTTTTTAAGAGCTGCGTCACCATAAGTTACAGCCATTGAATAACCATTTTTAGCATCTGCTGCATCGCTATCCTCTGCAACAAACGTAGCTAATAGCTTAAAACCTTGGTAAGAATTAGAGGCATAAGAAACACTACTGCCCATTCTATTTTCGCCTTTAAAGGCATTTTTAAGGTCGGCTTCTAAATCGCTAAATAAATCAACTTTGCCTTGAGACTGCTTAAGCGCGGTATCGTTACGGCCAATTACAACTTGGCCAAACGCACCTTTTAAACCTATATATTGATTACGAGCAGAAATATTGTCGTCATTATCGCCTTTTGAGTCGGCGTCAGAAACATCAACTTGAAATTCAAACTTATAAACAGCTTCTAAACCATCAGATATTTTTTCAGACCCTTTTAAGCCCAAACGTGATGAGTTACTTTTAATTTCGGTAAAAGAGCCTTCGCCATCATCCGACGACTGAAGTGTTACATTCGCTTTACCGTAAAAATCCACTTCAGCAAGCGCATTAAAAGATAAACCACCTAATAAAGCTATACATAAGCTCGACTTTACAAATTTCATGTTATTTCCTCGATAATCACAACAGACTCGTTTTTAATGCGACAGAAGTTTGGCACTGTTAAGTGACAAAAATATTACAGCCGTCATATTTTTACACTTTTAAATTCATAAAAATACATAATAGTTGCAATCAAACGTACATATACAGCAAAAACATTGTCCTTACTCTACAGGTAACTTAGGGGTCATTTGGGTTAATAAATTTACTAATGTTTCTATTAACTCTTTTTGCTCATTGTCTCTGTGATAGGCAACAAATATATCGCGCGAGGTGGTTTCCACGTCTTTCACATGAAATAACTCGCCTTTTTCTAAATGCGCAGCAACAAGCACTTGAGGAATAAATGCACTCCCTCCGCATTGCAATATTAAATCGAGTGCTATACGCCCGGTACTTGTTCTAAAGTAAGGTGGAGTTTTGCCAGTAAACTGGCGAGCATGCCACAGTGAGAACGTCGTGCCCCAGTCAACATATACGTACTGGTTATCAAAAAAGTTATCGTAACTGGCAGTATCAAACGCGCTTACTGGTATAATGGGGAGTTCACAAATTCGCTCAACTACCAGTTCATCAACTTTGGGTGGATCAAATAAAATAGCTAAATCTAAGGTGCGCTCTAATAACAGGCGGGTACTTTCTTGTTGTGCTTTTACCTCAGCCACCAAAGACACACCGGGCATTGCCGATACAATATTAGTAATACCAAACTGTAAAAACGCATCCCAAATGTTTGGTGTACCCGCAAGGCAAATTTGTTTATGCATATTATCGGCAAGTGCCACATCTACTTTTGCTCTTTGCATGCCGGTAATGATCATTTGTGCATGGGGTAATAAACGCTCACCTGGCGCTGTTAGTTGAATATTATTGCGCTGGCGAATAAACAAATTAACACCAAGCCCTTGCTCTAATTGACGAATTCTAAAGCTTACTGCAGACTGCGTGATATAAAGGTTTTCAGCCGCTTTGCCAAAGTGACGAGTGCGCACTACCTCAACAAATGTTTTTAATAAATCGATATCCAATTTTTTATCCTCACGATAAAAATAACTTGTTTAAAATATTTGCAAACTTGCCGCATACTCCAGCAATTACCAAGGTATGAGGGTACAACAATGAGCAATGATATTTCACTACTTCGCCAAGCATTTGTTAGTCAACGTCAGTTTTTTGATGATCAAAACTTCCCACGCGGATTTGGTCGCAGCGGAAACTTTACCTTATTAGAAGCCAGTATATTAGAGCAACACGGTGTTGTTTTAAAAGGCTTACATAATAAAGCCCTAGAGCCACAAAATGAACATCAGCAACAATTTGTCGCTGTTATTAGTGGTGCTTTAGAGCCAACCAATGCAATTGAGCGCGCTTGGGTTAAATACTTAAAGTTAACAACAAGCAAAGCAAAGTTCCATACATTATTTGGCCGCTCAAAAATAGCGACCCCAGCACCAATAAGCCAAGACTATTACGCCGAGTCAGACAGTATGTAATTGCTTAAACTATTTAATTTTTACGTTTTAAATTTAAATAGTTAAACATACACCAAGCCTAGCGCGAGTACAAAATACATCGCGCTACGGGCTTACTTAAGTTAACTAACTTTTAAACCACGCCTGAGGCAACAATAGCGGCTTTTTTACGTTTCCGAGATTGCCTAAAAGAGTCCCAACTAAAAATAGCCAATGCACTCCAAATACAAACAAATGTTACTACACGCTCGGCATCAAACACTTCACCGTAAAGCATCACAGCTAATATAAACATTAAACTTGGCCCTATGTACTGAAAAAAGCCTAAAGTGGTGTATTGCAAGCGCTTAGCTGCGCCGGTAAAGCACAGTAGTGGTAAGGTGGTAATGATCCCGGCACTAATGAGTAAAACATTGGTATGCCACTCATTAGCAGGCAAGCTTGACGTTGCTGTAGGCACCATTAAATACCAATAAATAAGCGCTACTGGCAAGAGTATAAATGCCTCTATTGAAATACCAGACAACGCTTCCACTGGCAGTTTTTTACGCAGTAAACCATATATTGCAAATGATATAGCTAACGAAAAAGCAACCACAGGAAATGAGCCAAAACTTATTAACTGCAGCAATACACCGGTAAATGCTAAAGCAACAGCAACCATTTGAAATTTACGTAAACGTTCGTCTAAAAACAACACTCCCAGTAATACATTTAGTAACGGATTAATGTAATAACCTAAACTGGCATCGAGCATATGATTATTATTAACCGCCCATATAAACAAGCCCCAGTTAAACCCCAGTATCGACGAGGTTAAAACCAGCATTAACAATAACTTAGGCTGTACTATAATGCGTTTAATTCTATCCCACTGGCCTAAAATACACACAATAATAATTAAAAACATCACCGACCACACAACACGATGCGTTAAAATTTCAAATGCTGTTACATGCTGGAGTTGCTTAAAGTATATAGGTGCTAAACCCCATATAGTAAAAGCGATGCAAGCCAAAATGGCGCCCTTGCGCTTCTCGGTATCAATCGGCATAAATAAACACTTAGTTATTCAAAAGGTCGCCAGTTTACTCCGCAAACTTTTATTAGCCAACTAAATACGTGCCCGTACCAAATGCTATTTGTACTGCTTGCTCATTATGCAATTCCATCCTACAAACACATACTTTATTGCCGGAGCGAATTAAAGTGGCGCTGGCTATAAATTTCTCGCCTTTGCCTGGGCGTAAGTAATCGGTGCGCATATCTATAGTGCCTAAAGTGGCCAGTTTTTGCTGCACAGATAAAATATCAATATCGTTTAGCTTATCTATTACACTTGCTGCTGCTAACATGCCGCCTACGTTATCGAGCACTGCCGAAATGACGCCGCCATGGAGTATTTTTTGTGCTGGGTTCCCTATGAGTATATCCTGCCAAGGAAACGATATTTTTGCTTGTTCTGGGCTAAGTGATTCCACCGATATTTTTAAAAATTGGTTAAACGGCATATTGTTTACAAACAGCGAGCCTACGTGCTCTATTAACATTTCTTTATTCATTATTATTCTCTATGTTATACTTGGTAAGAGGAGTAAAGCATAACTAGGCTAAAACTAGCAACACAGTTAAATTTATTAGCCGCTTAAAGTCAGCTAATATCCCCTCCCATCGCGAGTAAATTTACACCTTATAAATTTATTCAAAAAACATTCAGCACTCGCTAAAGACATCCTGTATAAAAAACACTAAAATATCCCGCAATGAATACATTAACACCACCCCCTAGCTCACTTGTGCGCACCCCTGAAGCTGTACTCAAACAAGTGTTTGGTTATAGTGAATTTCGCGACGGCCAAAAAACGGTTATTGATGCAGCCATTAACGGCCAAGATTCGCTGGTATTGCTGCCAACCGGTGGCGGTAAATCTGTGTGTTATCAAATACCCGCTTTAGTGCTTGAAGGGGTAACTATTGTTATTTCTCCGCTAATATCGCTAATGCAAGATCAGGTAACTCAACTACAAGCACTGGGCGTTAAAGCCGCATATATAAACAATAGCTTAGCCCGCGAAGAGCAGCAGCAGGTATACCAACAACTCCATCAGGGATTAATTAAACTCCTGTATGTTGCCCCTGAAAAAGTACTGCAGCGCGAATTTTTAGAGCGCTTATCGCATTTAAAAATCAGCTTGTTTGCTATTGACGAAGCGCATTGCGTATCGCATTGGGGACACGATTTTAGACCCCATTACTTTCGTTTAAGCGAATTAAAACAACGTTTTGCTCATGTACCTATGATGGCGCTTACTGCAACCGCCGATAAAGCCACTCGTTTTGATATAGTTGAGCAATTAAAATTACAACAACCCTATATTCATACCGGCAGCTTTGATCGCCCTAATATTCGCTACACCATAGAAGAAAAATTTAAACCTATGGTGCAACTGCTGCGCTATTTAAAAGAACAAAAAAGTCAAAGCGGCATAATTTATTGCACCAGCCGTAAGCGCGTAGACGACATAGCCGAAAAACTAGCCGACGCGGGGCTTAACGCTGCCGCCTATCATGCTGGTATGAGTAACGAACAACGCCAATTTGTGCAAACCGGCTTTGCCCGCGACGACATACAAATAGTGGTTGCTACAGTGGCCTTTGGTATGGGTATAAACAAACCCAATGTGCGCTTTGTATTGCATTATGATATTCCCAAAAGCATAGAGTCGTACTATCAAGAAACTGGCCGCGCTGGGCGAGATGGCCTTGCCGCTGAGGCTATAATGTATTTTGATCCGGCAGATATAGGCCGTGTAAGACGCTTTTTTGAAGATATTGACGACGAGCAACGTCGCCGCGTCGAAGAGCAGCGCTTTAATGCCATGGCCAGTTTTGCCGAAGCACAAACCTGTCGTCGACAAATACTGCTTAACTATTTTAGTGAATACCAAAGAGAACCGTGCGGTAACTGCGATATTTGCTTAAATCCGCCCAAAAGTTTTGATGGCACTTTAGTAGCGCAGCAAGCACTATCGTGTGTGTACAGAGCAGAGCAACGCTTTGGCCTTGGATATATTGTTGAGCTACTACGCGGTGCAAACACTAGTCGTATTCGCGATAATAACCATCATCAACTCAGTACCTACGGCATTGGCAAAGACAAAAGCAGTGAGTTTTGGCTAAGTATTTTACGCCAGCTTATTCATCAAGGCTTATTAAGCCAAGACATAACCCAAGGTGCATCACTGCGTTTAACCGAAGCCGCGCGCGCTATTTTAAAAAGCGAATATGCGTTGCAACTCGCAGAGCCTCGCTTGCAAGCTAAGCACGTTTATCAAGATAAATTAGCCCAGTTTAATTACGACAAAAAACTATTTGCTCGCTTAAGAGCGCTGCGAAAAGAGTTAGCCGATGCCGACGATGTACCGCCGTACGTGGTATTTAACGACAAAACGCTTGCAGAAATGGCGCAACTAATGCCAACCAACGACAGCGAATTTTTAAAAGTGTCGGGGGTTGGCTTTACTAAATTAAATAAGTATGGCGGTGAGTTTTTAACTGCAATTCGCAACTACCTTGCTACTAACTAAGAGCATTATGACCATAATAGAATATCACCACACGCATCAATGCATTATTATTACGCCGGTAGAGCCGCCCCACGACGAAGACTTTGAACTGTGGAGTCGCTTGTTTTTACACCACAATGAAATAACCATTAATGAGTACTCTGCTGGTGCCGATCGCCATCAACTGCGCTTCACTTATCAGCAGCAAACATTTAATTTAAACTTTGAACACTACAGCCAAAGTATTTGGATTAACGGCGAAGGCCATGACGCTGAGCATTTATTAGCCGCACTTACTTTTTACCTAAGTTAATGGCAATTAAATAATTTCAAACTCTCTACTTTTAACTTACATTTTAGTAACAATGATGTAAGCTGATATTACGGTAGTAATTTGCTACGTAGCAGTAAAGGGTTTGAATGATTACTAAAAAATGGATTTCATCTTGTTGTTTTAGCTTCTGTATTCCAAGCTTTTTTATGTTCAGTTTAGCTGCGCAAGAAACCCCTCATGCGCAAAATGATTGCACAAGCGAGCAACCGCAACAATCAAGTAGTCATAATTTACGCCGCCAACTAGATCAACCAACGCCACTGTTAAAACAAAGTAGTAATGCAAAAATTGCCAATATTACTTTGCAGCAACTTAACGTATTTAATACTGAACTCGAAGCCGAAAATAACGCCCTATTTCGCTTTGCTAACCGTGCGCATATTCAAACCGAGCCTGAGGTTATTAAAAGTATTTTATTGTTTGAGAGCGGTGATAATTTTGATCCTAAAAAACTCGCCGAATCAGAACGCTTACTGCGTAAACAAAACTATTTATACGATGCTCAAGTTATTGCCACCGAAAACTGTGAAGGGAACGTTAATGTTACCGTCGTTACTCGTGACTTATGGACACTGCTACCTGAAATAAGCTTTAGTCGCAGTGGCGGAGAAAACAAGTCAAGTATTGGCTTTCGCGAATCTAACTTATTTGGCTGGGGTAAACGTTTGTCGCTGTCGCGCACTACAGATAGCGATCGTAATGGATATTTATTTGTATACGACGATCCTAATATTTTATCAACTCGCTATCGTGGGCGTTTAGAGTACGCCGATAATAACGATGGTAAACGCCATCTGCTAGAGCTTACCTATCCGTTTTTTGCTA
Source organism: Pseudoalteromonas translucida KMM 520 (assembly GCF_001465295.1). Lineage (NCBI taxonomy): Bacteria > Pseudomonadati > Pseudomonadota > Gammaproteobacteria > Alteromonadales > Pseudoalteromonadaceae > Pseudoalteromonas > Pseudoalteromonas translucida. Next base: position 2,909,014 of record NZ_CP011034.1, read on the forward strand.
TAGACACCCCTTTTAGCTACGGTATTTTAAGCTATTCAGAGCAACGCGAAGAAGCGCTATATCAGCGCGGTGAAAAGTTTAGCGAGTTTGATCAAACGACCGACTACAACAGCTTTTTTGTTGGTCACTCCAAAGCATTAAGCCATAACTGGACCCAGCGCCTCAGCCTAGGTTACGTTGATGAGCAACATACTTTTGCTGCAATAGATTCAACCTTTGCCCCCTTAGCCGTCGATCGCAGTTTAAGCTATCCTTATGTAAGCGGACACTGGTTTGAAGATAATTTTATAAAAGTACGCAATTTCGACAGTATTTATCGTACTGAAGACTTAAACTTAGGTTGGAACATAAAAGCCTTACTGGGTTACTCCGATGAATCTGTTAGTAACGATGATAGCCGCGCGGTTTACTCTTTTAACTTTAAAAAAGCTCACTTTAGTGGCGATAATACCTTATGGCGCTTTAGTGCAGACATTGATGGTTACTGGAATAAAGAGCAGGACAAATTTGAAAACCTGATCTCCACCAGCCAAATACAATATTATTTAAATACCAGCATTGATCAGTCTTGGTATGTAAAAGCTCGGGTGCAGTACGCTAAAAACCTCACTAACGATAAACAACTTACACTAGGCGGCGAAACCGGCCTGCGTGGCTATCCTATGGATTATCAGCATGGGGATCGCAGCTTTTTAGTGAGTTTAGAAAAGCGCTACTATTGGGAATATGATTTGCTGCAATTATTTAAAGTAGGCGGCGCGGCGTTTCTTGATGTAGGCCGAGCATGGTCTAACACCCCAAATAACGTTGAAGATAGTCGCGTTCTTAAAAATGCAGGTATAGGCCTGCGCTTAGCACCAAGCCGTGCTAATGCCGGCACCATGATCCATATAGATATAGCTGCACCGCTAGATAGTGCCGATGGCGTAGATTCAGTACAGTGGCTGGTAAATGTTAAAAATTCTTTTTAAATGGCTATTTCGTCGCACCCTAAAGCGTTAAACTGGGCATATATAATTATTGTGAGACTATAACTTTGGAATTGTTAGCACTACTTGGCACCCAATATAAACTGGTCGTTACCCTTATTGCGTTATTACTTTTTCCGATACTGTTAAAAGGCACTAAAAAGCTTCTCGAAAAAGCCATTAAAGGAAAAATAGACCTACACCGTAAATATCGTGCTGAGCTATTACTTAAAATTATCCTCGCATTTGTGATGTTATGTTTAGTGCTGGTATTTTGGGGTATTGAGCTACGCGGACTCCTAGTACTAGGTTCGTCGCTATTTGCTATGTTAGGTGTTGCACTGTTTGCCGCTTGGTCATTACTTAGTAATCTTACCGCTTTTTTACTGATGTTTATTCAAAATGACTGCCGCGTTGGCTATTGGGTACGTATTGTTGATGGCGCAAATAGTATTGAAGGGCGCATTATAGAAATGGGCTTAATGAATGTAGTGCTTGAGCATATTGACGGGCATAGAGTTATTTATCCCAATAACTTATTTGTAACTCGTCCGGTGCTGGTTTTAAACAAAGAGCCTAAGCCAACAAAAGCCCCGGTAATTAGGCGTATTATTGGCCCAAAAAAGCCAAATAAATAGCAATAAAAAAGCCGTTTTGTTATCCCAACTGGGTTAACTAAAACGGCTTTACAATTTATTCTACCAACATTTAGTAGCTTACTATTACAACTAGTTATTTAACTCAGCTGTTTTAAGCTCATCATCTAAATCATTTATTTCATCAATAAAAGTGCCTAGCTGTTGTTCAACCAAGCTATTTGCATGAGCAAAATAAGCAATATGGAACACTGCATCACCCTCATTTACTAATGGCATAGTTTGCTGGCCAATAATAATTCCACTGCGTGGTGCTGGTAACTCAAGTTCAGAGTCGCCAAGTGGGCTGCTAATATAAGCAAGCACTTGTCCCTTAGTAACACGCTCTCCAAGCGATACCTGCGCACGCACAATGCCATCTACATTAGCACGCACCCAACTTGTAGAGCTGGCTATAATAGGCTCAGGAAGCTTTCTAGGACGCTTACCACGGATCATTTTTAAATGGCGCATAACATAGTCAACGCCTTGTACACCTGCAGCAATCGCAAATGGGTCAAAACGCAGTGCTTCACCGGCTTCATAAGTAATAACCGGGATCCCTAAGTTAGCGGCTTCGCTGCGCAGTGAGCCATTACGTAACGAGGCATCTATCACTGCGGGTGTACCAAATGCTTTAGCCATTTGTGCGGTGGCTTCATCGGCTAAATTAGCGCGTATTTGCGGTAAGTTAGTGCGGTGAATAGCTCCCGTATGTAAATCAATAATATGGGTACAATGTACTGCCACTTGATTAAAAAACATATATGCCATACGACCAGCCAGCGAGCCACGCTCTGAACCCGGAAAACTGCGGTTCATATCACGTCTATCGGGTAAGTAGCGCGACTTATGTATAAAGCCAAACACATTTACAATCGGCACCGCAATCAGCGTGCCACGCAACTGGTTAGGATCTATTTTAGCAAGTAATTGACGCACCACTTCTACGCCATTAAGTTCATCGCCATGAATAGCCGCACACACCATAAGTACCGGCCCTTCCATAACACCATTAACCACTTCAATTGGAATGTTAAGTGGAGAGTGGGTATAAAGTTTTGCCGCTTCTAAGGCCAGCGTTTTACGCTCGCCTACGCCAACACTTTCACCTAATAAGGTAAAAGAACGGTTAATTTTAACCTTTGCCACGAGTTGCGGTTCCTTTACTTGACGCAGTTTTTTCAATGAAATCAATCACCATACCTGCAATATCTTTACCGGTTGCTATTTCAATGCCCTCAAGGCCTGGTGATGAGTTAACTTCCATCACTAAAGGACCACGTGACGAGCGAAGTAAATCAACACCGGCTACATTTAAGCCCATCGCTTTAGCAGCTGCAACGGCTGTTTTACGTTCTTCTGGCGTAATGCGCACTAATGTAGCGCTACCACCACGGTGAAGGTTTGAGCGGAACTCACCTTCTTGCGCTTGGCGTTTCATTGCTGCAATCACTTTGTCACCTAAAACAAAACAACGAATGTCAGCACCACCGGCTTCTTTAATGTACTCTTGCACCATAATGTTAGCTTTTAAGCCCATAAATGCTTCAATAACACTCTCAGCCGCTTTACGCGTTTCAGCCAATACCACACCAATACCTTGCGTGCCTTCGAGTAGTTTAATTACTACCGGCGCACCACCTACCATTTCGAGCAAGTCTTTTACATCATCTGGTTTGCTAGCAAAACCAGTCACTGGCATACCTACACCTTTACGAGATAAAAGCTGTAATGAGCGCAACTTATCGCGAGAGCGAGAAATAGCAACCGACTCGTTTACTGGATACACGCCCATCATTTCAAATTGACGCAGCACCGAACAGCCGTAAAACGTAACTGATGCACCAATACGCGGAATAACTGCATCAAAGTCTTTTAAATTTTCACCACGATAGTGAATTTCTGGTAACTCAGAGTTTATATTCATATAACAACGCAGTGCATCTACTACTTTAACTTCGTGACCACGTGCTTCAGCCGCCTCAATTAAGCGGCGAGTTGAATACAATTTTTTGTTGCGAGATAAAATACCAATTTTCATAATTTAAACCTTAATAAGTACGTATTATTTTAGAAGCTTAGTCCCCTCTAAAAGTTAATACATCCTTATAATAAATGAGATAAAGCCGGGTCAACGACTATACGATTTTCCATGGCTGTACGCCCGAGTAACATTCTAAACTTCATTGTTGCACGGCTAGTTAAAGTAATTTCTATAGGCCAGCTATGTGCGCCTATATGCAATGCTGTTTCTACAAAGTAACGTAACTCTTTTTGCCCGCCAGAGCTGGTTACGTGCTTCTTCTTTTTAACTTTTGCATTGCAAACAACTTGTGTTTCTTCATCTTCTTGCAATGGCTGGGTAATAAATTTAACCCACTTTTCGCCATCAACTTCATACTCTTCTATATTAAGTGCATGAATACATGAGGTGCGGGCACCGGTATCAATTTTTGCTTTTACTTTCTCGATGCCTAGCTCTGGTAAACTCAACCACTCACGCCAACCAACGGTAATCTTTGCTGTCATAAATGTGCCCTTAATAAAAAAGTGTCTTATACGCTACAGGAAAAAAAACACCAACAAAATAAATTTATCAAGTCGACAAATTGATTTGATTGATCTTTATAGCCGACTAGTTTAACAATATAAGCGTAACAAACTAGTCAACTTTAAGGGCTACCCCCTCTTTTTTTCAAGCGCTAAATAAATTTAACTTCTTAAAAAAGAAAGATTAGTTTAATTTACTAAAGTAAATACACTATAGTAAACGGTATTAAAAACACACCATTTATGAGAAATTATTATGATTAATGGCTTACTTCATGCCCTGGTACTTGATGAGCAAGGCGGTGCGCGCACTATAGAAAACAGCGCCGAACTACATAATTGGCAACCTGAACAAGGTAAGCTTTGGGTGCATATGGATTATAGCCAAGCTGAAGTTGTCACTTGGCTAAAAGGCTGTGAATTTTTAACTGACTACGAATTAGAGTCGCTAACTGCAGATGAAACTCGTCCACGCATTACCCCTGCTACAAACGGCCATATGTTATTTTTACGCGGTATTAATTTAAACCCGGCACAAAGCCCTGAAGACATGGTCTCCATCCGCCTTTTTATCAACGATGAAATTGTTATTACCACCCGAAAGCGTCGCTTACTGTCTATTCAAGATATTTTAGCCTCATTTAGTAACAATACCGGTCCGCGCAGTATTTCTGAACTCGTCTGCACTATTACCCAAAAACTCACTTCCCGTATGGAAAGTGTTATTGATGCCTTAGATGAAACTCTAGATGAATTTGAAGAAGAAATAGATGAGCCAAGCAAAAAGTTTGATAATCAAGGTTTGTCGCAATTACGTCGGCAAACTATTGCTTTAAAACGCTATTTAAAGCCACAAAAAGAAGCGCTTATTAGCATGGTTAATCATCACTATTCATGGCTATTCGATGAGGATAAAGCCAAGCTTAATGAAACCACTAATTTACTAACTCGTTACCTTGAAGAATTAGACAGCTCAATAGATCGGGCGCAAATTATTCAACAAACAGTCACTAACCAAGTATCTGAGCAGCTAAACCAGCGAATGTATGTTATGTCGGTGGTGGCTGCATTATTTTTACCACTGGGCTTTTTAACTGGTTTATTAGGCGTAAACGTAGGCGGCATACCTGGCACAGAAAGCCCTTATGCGTTTACCTTATTCGTCGTGTTTTTAGTTGTGCTTACCGGCAGTATTGGCGTGTACTTTAAAAATAAAAAATGGTTGTAACAGTATAAATTAATTATTCAGTGAAAGTAACGCGCTGCGGGTAAAGCAACAAGCAGAGCTATCTTTACTTTTAACCTGTATATAAAAGTAAAGATAGCTTATAAATACGCTAGGTAATTTAAGGTGCGTAGCATCAGGTTTTTATGCAATAAAAATCTGATGCTACTCTAAACTCTAAATACGCAAAAAAATTCAAATATAACCCCCTCTATACTCTCCAAAAAACAAACTTAACCAAGATGAAAATAACAATTTGTTTACAACAAACTAGCAAAACACTTAACTATTTGTTACTAATATAAGAAATGATAATTAGGAAGCTCTGATAGTATCGCCTCCTAGTCTTTCTCTATTATGCCTTTAAGCAAGTGACCGCTTTAAGAGTTATTGTGTGACCAAATTAGTACTGTGGTTTATTTTTGCGTCTTAGACCTTATTAGGTTGTAGCTCGGTTAAAAAGCCAACCTTTAATAACGATATTGTAGTGATTGATGTAGCTGATTTGAACCAATACTGGGTTGCTAAAACATCTAAGGTAGTTTTCTTACCTGGGCGTCCAAAGTGGATACCTAAAGGAATGGATAAAGCATCTTTTTTTATTACTATTGATGCTAACGGAACCTTGGTTAGTAGAGAGTTAATTGATTCCATACCTAATGATTGGATGACACAAAAAATATTAGATAAAATGCCAATACAACAATATAAACCTTCCATAACTAACCCGACTAACATTCCGGTTAAGGTTAAAATAAACTCAGAATTAAAGGCACTTGTTGATATAACGTAATACTAAATTAAACGTGAATATTTAAAACACCAAACTGCAACATCTGGTTGCTTTATATTTTAAGGAAAATAATGAAAAAACTCGGAATTTCAATTGCTTTATTAGCTTTAGCAGGCTGTGCATCAACAAATTATTCAGACTTTGACGTTAGTGAAGCTGTAATATCAAAGCTTAAAATTAACGAAACTCATAATTTAAATGAAAGGCAGCATAAGCTCGAAATATCTTTTGATTATGAAATATCTGAATACGTAGATACGAACAATTTATATAATTGTTCTGTACAGTTTTTAGCTTTAGATGGCACAACAATCTCAATGTCGAATGGTAAAAAATCACCTTGTGAGTTGAATAAAGCCAAAGGCAAAAAGTCTATAGTATGGCCAACCATATTAGATAAGGCGCACTCTCCTTCTGAAGAGCAGCTTTCTAAAATAAAGTACCCTATAGAATACTTTGTAGCTATTCATCAACGAACAGGTAAAAACACGAATAGAATAATCGGAAAGTCCACCATCCAAGTTAGCACGGTAAAAATATAGCTCACTAATTACCTAATACAGTTTGTAGAGATTATACCAATACAAAAAAAGGCGAACATTTTACAATGTTCGCCTTTTTTATAGCTGCTACGCTTACTCTTGAAAGTAAGTGCCCCAACCGTCGTACTCAACTTCGCATTCAACAGCAAGTGCTGCTAGCTTATCAACGTCTTCCATTATTACGTCAACATCAAGCTCTGACTCAACAACTATGTCAAAACTCCAAATTTTTGCACCGTCTTCAAGCTCAAGCTCTGCTGGCTCTTCCACATCGTAGCCTAATTTAAAAGCGGCTAATGCGGCTTGCTCTAACTTAGGGAAGTCTTCACATACAAAGTGATGTTCTACTTCGTAAAGTATCTCAGGGTCTGAACCATCTTCGAGTAATGAAGATACGATGTCTTCACTTATTTCACGCCAGTTTTCCATTAATTTTCTCTCACTTGAGCATCTAATTCAGTTATTTTAGCAGCCATAATACTGTGCACACTTTTAGCGTGCTCACGCGCGCTGATGTTTTTATCAAGCGATATGGGGGCTAACATTTCAATATAAATTGTACCATTATCCCAACGATTTAGTTTAATGGTTTTATGCGTTGTGCTCATACATACGGGCACTATGGGTACTTGCGCACTTAAAGCGGTATGAAATGCACCTGTTTTTAAAGGTAATAAACCGCGCCCGTAACTGCGTGTACCTTCTGCAAACATCCATACTGATAAGCCATTTTTCTTTATTTTTTCAGCGGCTTTAGAAATAGTTCCCGCAGCTTTTGAGCGGTTTGCGCGATCAATTAAAATATTACCCGAAAGCCAATATAGCTGACCAAAAAATGGGATCCATTTTAAGCTTTTTTTACCTACGCTCACGCAGTTTTTGGGCACCATTGCAGGAATAGTAAATAAATCATAACTATTTTGATGATTTGCCACATAAACCGCAGGGCCAAGATTTATAGTATCTGGATGATGTTTTAGTACAACTTTAACGCCCAGCATTTTTGCTACTGAGCCAAACCAGCTTGCTATAATATGCACATTATTAGGATGAAATGGCCTCACTATTGATAACAGTAACCCAAAAATACAACTTAATAATATAAACAACAGCATAATAAAAATACGTATAACAGCTAGCAACAGAGCGTCTCCAAATATAATCGCGTTAAGCCAGCGGCTATTATAACGTTATTTTATGATCTACACGAGAAAATAGCGCACAAGTGTACGCTCAATTTTATAACAAACTAAATTTATAGCAAAAAAATGGCCTGCATAAGCAAGCCGTTTAATATGAGCGAATATGAATTAATCGCTACTCATCAATAGCATTTTCAATTGGCTCGTCGTTTTGCGGGCTAAACTCTACAACAGCTTCATCTACTCTTTGTAGGCCGCGTGGTAGTTTATTACCCCTACGTCCTCGCTCGCCATAATAATGCTCTAAATCACTTGGTTTAAGTGTTAGTTTTCGCTTACCTGCATGCAGCGTTACACTACTACCCTCAGGCACTACTGCTAATACTTTTACAAACTCTTCGCGGGCTTGTACTTTAGCCCCCGGAATAGAAATTATTTTATTGCCTTTACCTTTACCTAATTTTGGTAAGTCGCGCAGCGGAAATAACAACATCCGCCCTTCGTTGGAAATGGCCATACAATAATCACTAGCGACCTCGTTAACCCTAATTGGCGACAGTAATAAACCGCCTTTAGGTACGCTTACCAATGCTTTGCCATTTTTGTTTTTACTCACTAAGTCTTTAAAGTCAGTAATAAAACCATAACCTGCGTCTGATGCCATAAGTAAAACTTGGTTATCTTCGCCCATTACTACATGCTCAAAATTAGCTCCTGCACTAAGATTAAAACGCCCTGTCATGGGCTCACCTTGGCTACGTGCTGAGGGCAGGCTATGCGCATCGGTTGCAAAAGCTCGTCCTGCTGAATCTAAAAACACGGCGAGCTGATTACTCTTACCCCGAGCTGAGGCTCTATAAGCATCACCGGCTCGATAACTTAACCCTTGCACATCTAAATCATGCCCTTTGCCAACACGTGCCCAGCCCTTGTCTGAAAGCACCACAGTGACCGACTCTGATGGGATTAAATCTTTTTCACTTAACGCTTTTGCTTCTAGGCGCTCAACAACTGGCGAGCGACGGTCATCGCCATATATTTCAGCCGCTTCTTGAATTTCTTTTTTAAGCAACGTTGACATACGACGATCTGAGCCTAGCGTTTGCGCTAATTTATCACGCTCTTTAGCTAGTTCATCTTGCTCACCACGTATTTTAAACTCTTCAAGCTTGGCTAAATGACGAAGTTTTAGCTCTAAAATAGCTTCTGCTTGTATGTCTGTTAAATCAAAGCGCTCCATTAAAACTGGCTTTGGTTTATCTTCGCTGCGAATAATTTCAATCACTTCGTCAATATTTAAAAAGGCTGCTAATAAGCCTTCTAAAATATGTAAACGCGCTAACACTTTATCTAAACGATATTGTAGGCGTCGACGTACTGTTTCGCGTCTAAACACTAACCACTCGGTTAAAATAGTCAGTAAATCTTTAACTTGCGGACGCCCATCTAGGCCAAGCATATTTAAATTTACACGATAGCTTTTTTCTAGATCTGTGGTGGCAAATAAGTGCGCCATTAATGGCTCAGCTTTAATGCGGTTTGAACGCGGAATAATGACGATACGAGTCGGATTTTCGTGATCAGACTCATCGCGTAAATCGGCTACCATAGGTAGCTTTTTAGCGTTCATTTGCGCTGCTATTTGCTCCAGTACTTTACCGCCAGAGCATTGATGTGGCAGTGCAGTAATAACTATATCACCCTGCTCTTGCGTATAAACCGCACGCATTTTTATTGAACCACGCCCGGTTTTATAAATTTTGTGAATATCGGCTTTTGGGGTAATTATTTCTGCGTCTGTCGGGTAATCTGGCGCATTTACTAAAGTAAGTAATTCTTCAAGCTCAGTTTTTGGTTTATCAAGTAATAAGCAACAGGCACTGGCTACTTCACGCACATTATGAGGCGGAATATCGGTTGCCATACCAACTGCAATACCCGTTATACCATTGAGTAATATATGCGGTAAACGCGATGGCAGTACCACAGGCTCATCCATGGTGCCGTCAAAGTTTGGCGTCCAATCTACCGTCCCTTGGCCTAGCTCTTTGAGGAGTATTTCAGAGAACTTAGATAAACGTGCTTCGGTATAACGCATTGCCGCAAACGATTTAGGATCGTCGGCCGCGCCCCAGTTTCCTTGCCCATCAACCAATGGATAACGATAAGAAAACGGCTGCGCCATTAATACCATGGCTTCATAACAGGCACTATCACCATGGGGATGGTATTTACCTAGTACGTCACCCACGGTACGGGCTGATTTTTTATACTTAGCATTAGCTGATAACCCCAGCTCGCTCATGGCATAAATAATACGTCGCTGTACTGGTTTTAAGCCATCGCCCACATGGGGTAATGCCCTATCCATAATGACGTACATAGAATAGTTTAAGTAGGCGTCTTCGGTAAAACGACCCATTGTTTGTTGCTCAATTCCTTGCATTAGCAAGGTATCTGTATCACTCATTAAAGCTTACCTAGTTTTTCTTATAGCTTACACGGTAGATCACATTGGCGTAATCATCGCTTACCAATAGACTGCCGTCACCTAATTCTGCAAATGCAACAGGGCGTCCATATGTTGTTTCGTCTTGCATAAAGCCTGTAATAAATGGCGTATATTTAGTTACACGGCCTTGTTCTATAGTCGCTAATGCCACTTTATAACCTGACTTTTTAGAACGGTTCCACGAGCCATGTTCAGCAACAAATAATTGCTGCTTATAGTTTGCTGGAAATTGTTTACCGTTATAAAAATGAATACCCAAAGGCGCTACATGCGCCGGTAAGGCTAGTGCAGGTGAAGTATAGTCAGCAATTTTTTTACCTTTTCCAAATTCAGGGTCAATAATTGCGCCCGCGTGAATATACGGAAAACCAAAATGCTCGCCCTCTTTAGTGACTCTATTTAGCTCATCTGGCGGAATGTCATCACCCATCATGTCGCGACCATTGTCGCTAAACCATAACGCTTGTGTGCTAGGGTGAAAGTCAAATCCTACTGAGTTACGTACGCCTTGCGCCAGTGTAGTAATTTGCTTGGTTTCTACGTTTAACGCAAAAATACGGCCAAAACGCTCGTCTTCAGCGCAAATATTACAAGGTACACCAACCGGAATTATTAGCTCGCCAGTTGGGGCAAAGCGTAAAAATTTCCAACCATGATGGCGCTCTGATGGCAGCGCATCGTAAAGCACCTCAAACTGTGGGTTTTTTAGTTGCGTATCAATATTTTTAAAACGAATGATGCGGTGTACTTCACCAACATATAAATCGCCATCTTTCATTGCTAAACCTGAAGGCATATTTAAGCCCTCTGCAACCAGCATTTTTTTATCTGCTACGCCATCGCTGTTATGATCAATAAGTGCATACACATTACCTGCCTTGCGCGAGCCAACATATACTATGCCTTTTTTTGATACTACAACTTGCCGTGCATTTTCAACATCGCTGGCAAATAAGCTAAGCTCAAACCCCGGGGCTACCGTGAGTTTATCTAATATATTTTTAGCCATTACGGTATTGCTAGTTAAACCTAGTAATAGCACTATTTTTAGTACCGTATTCATATATTCTCCTTGTTTATTTAAACGCAGACGCTAATTAAACTTGTGCCTTGTTACCGTGATCCTCTAGCCATTGACGCCTATCTGCAGAGCGCTTTTTAGCCAGTAACATATCCATCATTTCCATGGTTAATTCTTCTTCATCCAAGGTGAGTTGCACTAAGCGTCGGGTATTTGGATCCATAGTGGTTTCACGCAGTTGCAACGGGTTCATTTCACCCAAACCTTTAAATCGCTGTACGTTTACTTTACCGCGTTTTTTCTCAGCTTCAATGCGCGCTAAAATACCGGTTTTTTCGTCTTCATCTAGTGCGTAATAAACATCTTTACCAATATCTATTCTAAAAAGTGGTGGCATAGCAACATACACATGCCCTGCTTTTACTAGTGGCTTAAAGTGGCGCACAAATAAGGCGCACAATAAGGTAGCTATGTGTAACCCATCCGAGTCAGCATCGGCTAATATACATATTTTATTATAGCGCAGCGCTGTTAAATCGTCTGAATCTGGGTCTATACCTAATGCCACCGAAATATCGTGCACCTCTTGCGATGCTAATATTTGCCCCGAATCAACTTCCCAAGTATTTAATATTTTACCCCGCAGCGGCATTATTGCTTGAAACTCACGATCTCGCGCTTGCTTAGCCGAGCCACCTGCCGAGTCACCTTCTACTAAAAACAGCTCGGTGCGATCGTTATCTGCGGCGCTACAATCGGTTAATTTTCCCGGAAGCGCAGGCCCTGCGGTTACGCGTTTACGGATCACTTTTTTAGCAGCACGTAAACGTCGCTGTGCATTAGAGATACACAGTTCAGAGAGTTGCTCGGCAATATCGGTATGCTCGTTTAGCCATAAACTAAAGGAGTCTTTTACTACGCCCGATACAAATGCCGCACATGAGCGCGACGATAACTTTTCTTTAGTTTGACCGGCAAACTGCGGATCTTGCATTTTAACTGAAAGCACATAGCTACAACGCTCCCAAATATCATCTGGGGTGAGTTTTACACCTCGCGGTAATAAATTTCTAAACTCACAAAACTCACGCATTGCCTCAAGTAAACCTTGGCGCAAACCGTTTACATGAGTACCGCCTTGTGCGGTAGGTATTAAGTTTACGTAACTTTCGGCTATTGACTCGCCCCCTTCAGGTAGCCAAATCAATGCCCAGTCAGCACCTTCAATTGAGCTTGAAAACTCACCTACAAAGGGCACATCTGGTAATGTTTCGTAGCCTTTAATGGCTTCAATTAAGTAATCTTTTAAACCCGTTTCGTAAAACCATTCTTGGGTTTCTTTAGTTTGCTTATTAACAAACTTAATGCGTAAGCCTGGGCATAACACGGCTTTGGCTTTTAATAAGTGATTAAGTTTAGTGATTGAATAGTTGGGCGAATCAAAGTAACTAACGTCTGGCCAAAAGCGTACTGTGGTACCGGTATTACGCTTACCTACCACGCCAATTACGCTTAGGTCTTCAACTTTGTCGCCATTTTCAAATGCCATTCTGTATTGCTGGGCATCCCGTCTAACGGTCACTTCTACACGGGTTGATAACGCATTTACAACCGAAATACCTACGCCGTGTAAACCACCAGAAAACTGATAGTTTTTGTTAGAAAACTTACCACCAGCATGCAGTTTGGTAAATATCAGCTCAACCCCTGGAATACCTTCCTCAGGGTGAATATCAATAGGCATACCACGGCCATCGTCACTCACTTCGAGCGAGTTATCTTCGTGTAAGATCACATCTATTCGAGTGGCATGGCCGGCCATTGCTTCATCGACACTATTATCGATAACTTCTTGGCCTAAATGATTTGGCCGCGAGGTATCTGTATACATACCGGGGCGGCGTTTTACCGGATCTAACCCATTGAGTACTTCAATAGCTTCGGCGTTATAATTTTGCTGACTCATAATTTTTATCTTTATATGCGCTAACTAGTTTTATTTAATTTAAGAAAATCGACAATGCTTGCAATAGTGCGCTCAAAGCCAATAAAGCTGTGATCACCACCAAATTCTATTAATTGCTTACAGTGTGAATAATAATTTACTGCGTGTTGAAAATTTAACACTTCATCACCCGTTTGTTGCAACAAGTACAACAACTCAGGATGCTTTAACTCGCTCAATGTTAATACTTTTAAAGCATCTATATGACGGTTGTTTAGTTCATAATTATAATCTTGATACGGATTATAATTTGCCCCAAGTAAAGGCTGTAATAAATTGCCCGGTGCTACCGCTGGGTTAATAACCACCGCAGGAATATGATAACGCTGCGATAAATAGGTGGCAAAAAAACCGCCTAATGAACTACCTAATAACGCGGTATTAGGTGTGATTAACTGCTCTAACTCGATAATAGCTTGCAGAGGTTCGTGGTTTAAACGCGGTACATAATAGTCAACATCATAGTGTGCCATAAGCTCACCAAAGCGCACAGCTTTATATGATTTTTCAGAACTATTAAAACCGTGAATATAAATTACGCGCTTAACCATATCACGTCCGTATTTATATGCACTTGCCCTTGCGATGAGTGTATATAAAGCATTCTATAAGCTGGGCCATTATTTTGCTGTTGCCACACTTTACTTTGCTTAGTAAATTGCACTGAGCTTGCCGGCGTAGCGTAAATATCAAGCCCTCTAAAACATTGCGTATAATCATTATGCACATGACCATGAATAAGCGCAGCAACGTTGCCATTATTAACCAGCGTATTTAACAGTTGCGGGCCATTTTCAAGCATGTGTTTATCTAAATAACCGTTTATTGGCAGCGGATTATGATGGCAAAATACTAGCTGCTTGCTAACTGGCTGCGTTAAACAATCGGATATTTCATTTAAATGCTCACTTGTCACCCAACCGGCTGGAGTGAGCCCTTTGGAGTTAATAAGTAATAGCTCAATATCAGTACTCGCGTTATTAGTTAGGTTATTAGCCACCAAGCGCTTTGCTGCTTTTATTTGCCCACCACTTATTTGCTCAAGCAAGGCAATCTCGTCATGATTACCTGGTAGCCAAAATACTGGGCAAGTAAGTGTACTGTTGCTTATAAGCTCACTAAATAATAAGTAAGACTCTACACTATGATCTTGTGTTAAATCACCGCCAAATACCACTGCATCAAGTTGTTGTAACGCCATATGCTCAAGTGCTTGTTGAAAATATGTGGCGGTGTTTACTCCAAAGTATTCAGCGTTTTTATCAGCAAATAAATGGCAATCTGTAACATGAGCAATACGTAAAGATGGCTTATTAAAAGTATAAGTATTATCAAACCAAGCCATTATTTACATCCCAATTTAGCGTGGCTTGGCCATGTTCAACACACGCCACAAGCCAATCATATAAAAAGGCGTTAAGTTGATATTTTTCATCTTTTTGGTGCATTTTAGGATTAGGATAGCCGTAAGAAGGTTTTATGCGCTGATGATAGTCGTGATGAATAATTTCGGCCACTTTCGCGTCATTATAAAGCCTAACGGTTAAGTATAACGGGGTAATGCCTTTTACCATTCCTGATAGCTGTTTAATTGACACATCCATAGTGTATTTAGCCATATCATCTATTTTTACAGCAAACTCACTGTTACCCAACTTTACCTCGCGAATACTTTGTTTAGTTTGCTCGCTTGGTAATAATTTTAAAAGCCGCACGTAATTATGCTCGCAAAGTGTTAAATACTTTGGAAGGTTTTGAATATATCTTTGGGTTGCTAAAAGTGCTGTCAAAGTACCGCCATTACAATTTATAAATTACTATTTATGTATTAAGTTTATGCCCACTTGTTGATCATACCATCACGATTGAGCGCTAACCATTGCAAACAAATAACCGTTGCGGCATTGTCTATTTCCCCATTATTAAGCCGTGCCAATGCATCATCTAGCGTTAATATATGGGTTTTAATATCCTCCCCTTCTGTTTCTAAGCCGTAAACTCCGCTGTGTACTTGGCTTAAATCGGCGCGGGCTAAATATAAATGTAACCGCTCAGTCGTGCCCCCTGGGCTTGAAAGGTAAGAAAGCATAAACTCGAGCTCGGTTAAATTAAGTCCGGCTTCTTCATAGGCTTCTTTTTTTACTACCGCTGCATAATCCTCACTGCCGTCGGTCATACCTGCAATACATTCTAACAGCCATGGGGAGTGTTTGCTTTTTATTGCACCAATGCGTATTTGCTCAATTAATAACACTGTATCGGTTACAGGATCGTAAGGCAGTACGGCAATAGCATCACCGCGTTCTAAAATTTCACGGCTAATGAGTTGCGACTCGCCACCGGCAAATAATGCATGTTCAAATTGGTATAAGTTAATTTTAAAAAAACCATCGTAAAGGTTAGTAATAGGTTTTAATCTCAGATCTTGGTGAGTAAATTCGATCAACTTTTTATTGGTCATATAACTACCTCTTACTTATTTTAATAAACTAAAGTGGATTAATATATTCTGTTACACTTACAAACATTGTTTTACTAAATTATTTTTTAGTTATTAGCCAAAACAGGTTAACATGCCCAATAGTATAAAATTTGTCTAAGGACCGAACCACACATGAAAAAGAACATCCTTGCGGCGCTGGTTAGTTTATCATGCGCAATTGGCGCTACAGCTGCTCACGCAGAAGATTTACTACAAGTTTTTGAAATTGCGACAGCAAACGATCCTACCGTGTTAAAGGCAAAAGCCCAAGCGGATGCGCAATCTTATCAAAGTGATCGTGCGATGAGCGCATTATTACCTCAAATTGGTTTAAGCTTAGGCTACGAAAAAAGTGACTCTACCTCTTTTCAAGTTGATGAAAGTACTTTCAACCAAGTTAAACTAGAAAGCGATACTGACCAATTCACTCGTGGTGTTAGCTTAAGCCAAACACTGTTTGATTTAGGCGCATGGAATAACCTAGGTATTGCTGATAAACAAGCTCTACAAGCCAGTGCACAGTACGATTTTGCCAAACAAGATTTAATAGTGCGTGTTGCCGATGGTTACTTTAATGTATTAAGTGCTATCGATAGCCTTGAATTTGTTAAAGCTGAAAAGCGCGCTATTGAACGCCAATTAGAGCAAACAAAGCAACGCTACGCGGTAGGCCTAACTGCAATTACCGACGTACACGAAGCTCAAGCTCAGTTTGATAACTCAGTAGCACAAGAAATTGTTGCCGGTAATGCCGTAGAAACAGCGCGTGAACTACTACGCGAAATAACAGGTAAGTACCACGCAAAACTTGACGTTTTAAATACCGAAACATTTTCAACTGTAAAGCCAAATAAACCCTCTAGCGACTTAGTTAAAGTGGCTGAAGAAAAAAACTTAAATTTACAAGTAGCAAAAGTCACAGTTGATATAGCTAAAGATCAAATTGAGTTAGCGAAAGTAGGCCACTACCCAAAATTAACACTTGATGCGCGTTACGGTGACTCTTTAACCAATCGCGACATAAATGGTACAAGTTTTGATAACCAACCTCGTGCCGATTCGACCACTATAGGTATTAACTTTAGTGTGCCTCTCTACTCAGGTGGTGCCACGGTTGCTGCAACTAATCAAGCACGTGCATTTTACGTCGCTGCAAGCCAAGATTACGAAACTAACTATCGCGCAGTTACACGCACAGTTATTACTTCTTATAATCAAGTGGTTTCAGATATAGCGACCTTTAGAGCGCTAGAGCAAGCGGTTATATCTGCCGAAAGTGCACTTAAAGCAACTGAAGCAGGTTTTGAAGTAGGTACTCGTACTATTGTTGATGTACTTGTTAGTACACAAAACTTGTACAATGCAAAACGTAACCTTGCCAATGTTCGCTACCGCTATGTGGTATCTACGCTGCGCTTAAAACAAGCAACAGGAACACTTACAAATGCTGACTTAATGGCGATTAATAAAGGTTTAAACGCAATTTAACACAGCTTAGTGTCCCGTCCTGAAATAGGTTGACGGTTTTAATTAAAAGCCAGCATTTTGCTGGCTTTTTGTGTTTTATAGCGCTTAGCGTTAAACTAGCGTTTTTATTATTAGAGAATTTTTTTGTGGTTACCTCATCTCCTTTTAAAATATCTTTTTTGGGTCCTCGTTACTGGTTAACTTGGGTGGGTGTTTTCTTTTTATATTTAATTTCGTGGCTACCACAAAAGCTACAACTAGCAATGGGCAAGCAACTTGGCCGATTAGTGCATAAATATATGAAACGACGCCGCCATATTGCTGAGGTAAATATAAAACACTGCTTCCCAGATATGAGCGAAGCAGATCAACAAGCATTAGTATTAAAAAACATGGAAAATACCGGAATGGCCATGGTCGAAACTGGTATGGCATGGTGGTGGCCAAAGTGGCGAGTGCAAAAAGCTTACGGGTCAATTAAAGGGCTTGAACACTTTGAGCGCATTCAAGCGTCGGGCAAAGGCGTGTTAATGCTAGTCCCGCATATTTTGCATCTTGAAATGGCGAGCCGTGTAATGGGATTAAAATACCAAGGTTTAGGCTTTTATCGCCCGCACAACAATGCGCTTATGGAATACTTTACTACCAATGGTCGCTTGCGCTCTAACGAATATTTAATTGGCCGAAAAGACGTAAAAGGTTTATTAAAAGCACTTAAAAACAAAAAAATATGTTACTACTTACCTGATCAAGATTACGGTCGTAAGCATTGTGAGTTTGTGCCTTTTTATGCCGTCCCCGATACAGCAACAACCACAGGAACGCTAATGTTCGCAGCCAGCAAACACTGTGAAACAGTTAGTTTAGTTAGCCGTCGCGACGAACACGGTAAATACCACTTAGAGGTATTACCTGAACTTGAAAACTTCCCCAGTGGCGACAACAGAGCCGACGTCACTCGTGTTAACCAACGTATAGAGCAAGCAATTAATGCCGCTCCTGAGCAATATATGTGGCTACACCGCCGTTTTAAAACACGCCCCGATGAAAATAGCGCTTCTTTTTATTAAAAGTAGTGGTATAACAATAGACAATAAAAATAAAAATGAGTATCAACTATGTGGTTCTGGGTTAAACATTTATCACTGGCTGCGGGGCTAATAATTCTCGCAGTCTACTTTTTATTAGGTGATGGTCCAGTATTTGATTTTAAAGAATCAAACAATGCAGCGGCGCAAGGATTAAGCCGGTTTTACTCATCAATTCGTAATAAAGTGAGCGACGAGCAAGGTAAGTTTGTATTGCAGCTTAAAAAGCCAGAACAAACTCTCGATCTTGTTTTAGCTGAGCGCATGCGTATTGTTGAACCGATTCCAAAAACCTGGAAGGGCAGAGTTGAACCTCGACGCTTTGAAAACGGATCAACACTAAAAAAGGCGTTATCGCAATATGCCAGTAATGAAGGCATAGAGCTATATTGGTATTTAAGTAAAGATTACGTCGTTAAAGATCATTTTAGAGTAGACAGCAATTTCATTTCTACCTTGTATCAAGTAGGGCGTGCAATTAACGACGACTTTGAAAACGAAGTATACACTTACTTATGCCATAAACAGCGCGCGGCCGTAATTACTGAACTACCTTCTGAATTTGTTCGCACTAACTGCTTACAGCTTAAAACTTGAACTTAATAATTAGCACTTTGATACTCACTTGAGTATCAAAGTGACGCGCGCTAACTTAATTCAAATACGGTTTGCCAAATTGTAGTTACGTTTTTAATGTCATCACTAAATTGTGCTCGCTCTGTGCGGCGCCCTTGCTGATCTAAACTCAACACATGATAGCGCGAACGGTAATTAATGTACGCCTGAATTAATTGCTGCTTTTGCGCCTTAGTAATGCAGCCAAGCTTTGCAGCATCAGTTAAAATTCTGACATTATCGGAATACACACATAACTCTTCAAATTGTTGCGCATAATTTAGCACTAGGTACTGAGTAATAAATTCAATATCTGTCATTGCGCCAACATCTTGTTTTAAATCAAATTGCTGCTCATTTCCTGTTGCTAAATGTTCACGCATTTTTTCACGCATTTTTATGACATCGTCTTTAAGCACTTTTGTATCGCGTGGCTGGCACAGTATATTTTTACGAATTTGCGCAAAACGCTCAACAAATTCAGCTTGCCCTAAAATCAGCCTCGCTCGTACTAGCGCTTGATGCTCCCATGTCCATGCTTGTGTTTGTTGGTAATGATTAAAACTCTCTAGGTTAATTGCCAACAACCCCGATGCCCCCTCAGGGCGTAGTCGTGTATCAAGCTCATATAAAATACCCGAGGCGGTACGGGTATTAAATAAATGCATTAAACGTTGCGCCAATTTTAAATAAAATTGCCTTGAGTCTATTGGCTTTACACCATTAGTTTGGCTGCTGCCATCGTGGTTATGTACAAATACTAAATCTAAATCAGAGTCATAACCCACTTCAAAGCCACCGGTTTTACCATAGGCAATAACCGCAAAGCCTTTGCTTTCGTCGTTAGTACCAGGTGGCATACCAAAGCGTTTTACACAGTTGTGCCATGCAATATTAACGGCCTGATCAACAATCGCCTCCGCCAGTGCCGTTAAATGATCGCTCACCTTCATTACATCCATAACATCGGTGGCATCGGCAGCGGCAATACGTAACTGATGCGTTTGTTTAAACTGCCGTAACGCTTCCATTTGCATTTCTAAGTCGTCGGGCTCAATACGTAAAAAATACTGCCTAATTTCGTCTTTATAGGCGCTTAAAGGTGTTGGCTTATAAAGTACTGCGGGGTCTATTAGCTCATCAAGCAAAATAGGGTAAAGCGAAATATGCTCACCTATCCATTTACTATAACAACACAATAATACTAACTGCTTTAAGGCGCCTGGATTTTCGTATAACAGCTCTAAATAGGCGGTACGCGAAATTATTTTATTGAGTATTTGGCAAATAACATTAAATGTTTCGGCAGTGGCATTAAAGTCGTTCATTTGTTTGAGTAAAACCGGCATTAATTTATCAAGAATATTACGCCCTCGATTACCCACTTTTGCTTTAGATATACGTTGTTTAAAGTCGTGTAGTGGTGTTTGCCAATCTTCCCTGGGATCATTTAAAAAACTCACATCTCCATGATCCCAAGCGCTAATAAATGCGCCTTCGCACGTATCTAGCGGTTCGGTTTCCTCTCCTATTACATGATTAAACTCATTATGAATTTGCCCCATTACATGCTCTAAATAGCTTAACGTAGCGCTAAAGTCGGGCTGATTGAGTAAATAATTTAAACGTTGCTGATTTAGCTCCTCATCCGGGAGGGTTTGCGTTTGTTGGTCATCAAATATTTGTAGGTACTGCTCAACTTTACGCAGGTACAAGTAGTTTTTTTGCAGATCTTTTGCTTCAAGATCATCAATTACTTGACTTAAACTAAGCTCTTTAAGGGCATGTAATAATGATTGAGTTTGCAAATTAGCCTCTCGCCCACCACGTACCATTTGTAGCGCTTGTACAATAAATTCAACTTCTCGTATTCCGCCTGCACCTAATTTTATATTATTGGTTAGGCGCTTACGACGTACTTCTTGAGCAATCATCAATTTCATTTTTCGCAGCGACTCAATCACCGAAAAATCTATATAGCGTCTATATACAAACGGCTTTAATAACTGGTTAAACTCGTTAAAATAAATGTTAGGCGTGCCAATTAAGCGCCCTTTTAACATGGCATAACGTTCCCAATCACGGCCTTGCTCTTGGTAGTAATCTTCAATTGCATTAAAGCTCATAACTAACGGGCCACTTTCACCAAAAGGTCGCAGTCGCATATCTACTCTAAATACTTGGCCGTCAACAGTCACTTGATTAAGTGCGGTTATTAACTTTTGTGCCACTTTGGTATAAAACACTTGGGCTTCGAGCGAGCGACGCCCGCCTTGGGTTTTAATATTGCGAGGATAGGCAAAAATAAGATCTATATCTGATGAGTAGTTCAGCTCTTGCCCGCCAAGCTTACCCATTCCTAACACCATTAAAGGTAATGGCTGACCTTGTTCATTTAAAGGCTCGCCATTGGTTTTTGCCACTTGTGTATAAGCCCACTGATTTGCACTTTCTATTAGGTTATCTGCTAATTGGCTTACATACTTGATACTGTCGGCAATTGGGTTGTCGCAACATAAATCTAAAAAAGCCACTTTAAGCCAGTACTTTTCTCGGTATTGCCGCAGTAATCTATGGCAATCGCGCTCATCAATATCATTTAGCTCTAAGTCAATAAAAGGAGCAACAACCACCCTATTTTTAATTTCGGTGTTACACAGTAACCAGTTTTTTAGCTCAGGTTGCGATGTTAAACAACGCCATGCAAAGTCACTCAAGGCTAATAACCGTACTAGTGCTAGTTCTTGCTTTTGTTGTGGATAAAGCTGTTCGAAGCGTGTTTCGCCAAGTTTTTGTAATTGAATGGGAAGCTGCTTTACATTACTCATCAATACTCTCTTTTATATCATCAATAACCGTACTAGAATGATTAAAAACCTATTAAGGTAAATACTACTTAGGAAAACCATGTCATATTTGTCATTATCTAACACTAGTTTACTTGCGATTGCTATTAGTTTTATTGTTATTTGCGTGATCATAATGAGCTTAAGAATAATCACTCAACTAAAAGCAAAACAAGCGCTTAAAGATGAGTTAGCGCAGCATGATAACTTTGCAATGGGGATTAGTTTTGCCTCAGAAATATCGGTAGTGATTGCCTCAGTAGCATTTTTATTTGATGAAATAAGTATAAGCACTGCGCAATCGAATCCATTAAAAGTGATTTTTTTAATCGTTTTATTATTTTTATTTATTAAAGTAGGTCACTTAATTCATCGTAAATGGATTTTGCATCGTTTTAATGAAGAAGCCGCTATTTTAAAACAAAATGTCTGCGCCGCACTGGTCGACTCAGGTATGTTAATTGCCAACTGTATTATTACTTTAGGGCTTTATACTTGGACTCACACTCAAGGTTTTAGCAGCTTACTCATTGCCTTTGTAAGTTTTTTTGTACTACAAGGCATGTTTGCTTTTGATAGTAAAATACGTGAATACTACTTTGCCAAAGCTAATCAAGGCGCATCACTACAAAGTAACTTTGGCCTTGAAAATACCTCTATTGGTATTCGCTACGCGGGTAAATCAATTGGTTTATCGCTGGCCGCGTATGCTGGTTTGTCCAGCGCAGCGTTTCAAAATGGTAAGATGGTCGAAAATTTATTTACACTCGTGATGCATTGCGGTGTAATGTGGGTGCTACTTTACAGTTTAACTTATGTAATAAAAAAGATTTCGTTACCAAATATCGATACTTCGCTGGAAATTGATCATCAAGATAATATTGGTATTGCTTGTATCGAGTTTGCGGTTTTTTGTGCTGTAGGTTATTTACTTATTAGTATGTTTTCAATTTAACACCAAACTGATTAAATACAACGACTCTATATTTAATCAGTTTGTGAACACTTTACGTAAGTGTAATGGGGCTTTATGCTATTTGATGTAACCAATTATCTGTTAGTTGATATAGATAATGAGTTTAGCAGAGCATTTGCTGAGTACTCTTTTAATCATGCTCAGAGCCAATCACCCAGCGGATTAATAGCCGCTGGTAGCCATACCCGTCAGTTAGTAAAAATGATGTTTGATGAACTTATAAAAGATTACTGCTATTGCGACTTTGAAAATGAAATTAGTGTGTCAGAGCTCGCTACCTACTTGCATGATCATCATAAAATTAAAGGCGTATTATTTAATCGTGTTGATTACTTACTTGGTGATGATACACAGCGCTTTATTTATAACTCACTACACAAAAATCGCTTTTTAGTTAGCCAAGACGAAAATGGCTTTTCGTTTAGCCCAGTAACAGACCCAGGGCATTCAAATCACTTATCGTGCCATACCGATATAGCACAAGCGTCACTAAACCTAATAGAGACTGGTGAGCAATTTAATAAAAATAAATAATTGCACCTAGCTCACAGCTTACTTACCATAGCGGCATATAACGTTTATGCACTAACCAATAAGTGACACCACATGCGAGTTCCTCATATTTATCAGGCATCGAGTATTGCCTTAAACACTCCAGTTACATTAGATGACGACGCTGCAGGCCATATTGGCCGAGTATTGCGGATGAAAGTAGGCGAGCACGTGTCTATTTTTAATGGTGAAGGCGGTGAATACCTTAGTGAAATTATTGAGGTGACTAAAAAAAATGTCGTGGTTATGCCGCAACAGCTAAATACTCATGATGTAGAGTCTCCCTTAAAAATTCACTTGGGCCAATGCGTATCACGTGGCGATAAAATGGATTTTACCATTCAAAAATCGGTAGAACTTGGGATTACCGAAATCACCCCTATTTTTAGTCAGCGTTGCGGCGTTAAATTAATGGGCGATCGACTTGATAAAAAACACCAACAATGGCAAAAAATAGCCATAGCCGCCGCCGAGCAATCTGGGCGTAACTTTGTACCTGTTGTTCACCCGCCGGTAGATCTAAAGCAATGGCTTGCACAGCAAAGTGCAGCAATTAAGCTCACTTTGCATCCACGTGCCGAGCACAGTATTAAAACAATTACCGTACCCAAAGATGGCGTACGCTTTTTAGTTGGCCCTGAAGGCGGCTTTACTGATGAGGAAATGGCGCAAACAAAGCAACAAAACTTTGTAGATATTCGCTTAGGCCCGCGCGTATTACGCACCGAAACAGCAGCGTTAACTGTTTTAAGTGCATTACAGCTGCAGTTTGGCGACTTAGCTAATTGAAATAACTAAAAGTACCCACATATATATATTAATATTCATATTAAGGCACAGCGCATGGCAATTAAGTTAGGCATTATTTCAGATCCTATTAGCGGATTTAATATTAAAAAAGACACCGGTTTTGCAATGATGATGCAAGCGCAAGCACGTGGCTATGAAATTTACTATATGGAAATGGATGATCTTTCACTACGCCAAGGTCAGGCATATGCTACAGCTGCAAAAGCACAGGTTTTTGACGATCCAAACAATTGGTACCAGCTTGAACAAAAAGCCACTATTGCACTTAGCGATTTAGACGTTATTTTAATGCGTAAAGATCCCCCTTTTGATACCGAATACATATACGCAACGTATATTTTAGAGCGTGCCGAGCAAGCAGGTACGCTCATAGTTAACAAGCCACAAAGCCTGCGCGATGCAAACGAAAAGCTGTTTACAGCTTGGTTTAGCGAATACACGCCCGACACTTTAGTAACGCGCAGCCAAAAGCAAATTCGTGAGTTTTTAGCGCAGCATAAAGACATTATTTTAAAGCCGCTTGATGGCATGGGTGGCGCGTCGATTTTTAGAGTTAAAGCAGACGATGCTAACATTGGTGTAATTTGTGAAACATTAACCGAGCATGGCAGCCGCTTTGCCATGGTACAAAATTATATCCCAGAGATCACTCAAGGCGATAAGCGCGTATTGGTTGTTGATGGCGAAGTAATTCCATATTGCTTAGCGCGTATTCCACAAAACGGTGAAACACGCGGTAACTTAGCTGTAGGTGGACGCGGCGAAGCACGCCCTCTAAGTGAATCCGATTTAAAAATTGCACAAGCTGTTGCACCAACACTTAAAGAAAAAGGCCTAATTTTTGTCGGTTTAGATATTATTGGCGACAAATTAACCGAAATTAACGTGACCGCACCAACCTGTGTTAAAGAAATTGAAGCAGCGTACGATATTTCAATTACGGGTATTTTGTTTGACGCAATTGAAAAACGACTCGCTAAATAAGTTAGCGTTATTAAAAGTGCTTTCATATTGTAAGGTTTAAAATATTTATTATTTTTAAATCGTATGAAAGTGCTTATTTTGTTTTAAAAACATGGGTATGTGCCATACTAAAAATTCATTAACTAAAAAGGGTGAAATCTATGCAGTCATTAGAAAATCATTTTTTAATCGCAATGCCGTCGATGCAAGACCCTTTTTTTAAACGTGCTGTTACCTATATTTGTGAGCACAATGAAGACGGGGCTATGGGCTTGGTAATCAACCAGCCTATTAATATTACCGTAGGTGAATTACTCGATAAAATAGAAATTGATAACGACAAAACTCAGCAAGCAGCGCAAGTTAGCGTATATGCTGGCGGGCCGGTTAAAACCGACCGTGGTTTTGTACTGCACTCTCCAAAGCATGGTTACTCTGCGAGCCAAACGCTCAGCAGTGATATCATGATCACCACCTCCAAAGATGTACTCGCTTCGTTAACCACAGCACAAGCACCTGAACAATTTATTATTACTTTGGGCTACTCTGGCTGGGAACAAGGTCAATTAGAACAAGAGCTACTTGATAATAGCTGGTTGATAATTAAAGCCGATCCGAAAATTATTTTTGACACCCCCGTTGAAAAACGCTGGGAAAAAGCAGTTTCTATGCTGGGCTTTGATATAAGCCAACTCAGCCCTGAAGCTGGTCATGCTTAACAAGATAAACTTATGACAAAAAAAAACTTCAAGCCGCAAGGCCAGCGTACTGTAATGGGCTTTGACTTTGGCACCAAAAGTATTGGTATTGCTATAGGTCAAGAGCTCACTGGCAGCGCATCGAGCCTTAAAGCTGTAAAAGCACAAGATGGCATTCCTAATTGGGATGACATAGCAGTACAAGTAAACGAATGGCAACCCGATTTAATGGTGGTAGGTTTACCGCTAAATATGGATGGCACCGCCCAAGAGGTAACCTTTAAAGCTAAAAAGTTTGCTAACCGATTGCATAATCACTATGCCATACCAGTAGAAACACAAGATGAGCGCTTAACCACCGCCGATGCTAAAGCGCGCCTGTTTGAACAAGGCGGTTATAAAAACTTAGGCAAAGGCAAAGTAGATAACATGTCTGCGGTGATTATTTTAGAGAGCTTTTTTGAAACGAGTTACGGTGAGTAAAAATATTAGGTATTAGGCTTTAGGTATCAGAGCTTTTAAGCTGATACCTAAAGTCTTTAACTTAAATTAACTAATATTGCCTTTATCATCAAGGCCATCAATAGTGACCCCTTGTAAAAAGCCCGCCCCTTGCTGCTCATTGTTGCGCAGCTTTATCATTAAGCGTAAATCGTTCGCCGAATCGGCATGGTGCAACGCATCTGCATAATTGATTCGTTGCTGTTTATACAATTCAAATAAGGCCTGATCAAAGGTCTGCATGCCCATTTCTTTCGATTTAGCCATGGTTTCTTTAATACCGCCTATATCACCATTTTTAATTAGCTCTGCAACCATAGGTGAATTAAGTAATATTTCAATAGCAGCAACTCGGCCTTGCCCGTCAGATGTGGGGATCAGCTGCTGGGCAATAATAGCGCGTAAATTTAATGCTAGATCGTATTTAAGCTTATCGTGTTTTTCTTTTGGCACTAAATGCATGATCCGATCTATCGCTTGGTTAGCGTTGTTTGCATGCAAGGTAGCCACACATAAATGCCCTGTTTCTGCAAAGCTTAATGCATACTCCATGGTTTCTTGTGAGCGTATTTCGCCTATTAATATTACGTCGGGTGCTTGGCGTAACGAGCTTTTAAGTGCTGATTCAAAGCTTTCGGTATCTAGCCCTACTTCGCGTTGAGTAATAATACTTTTACGATGTTCGTGTACAAACTCAATCGGGTCTTCAATGGTTAATATATGACCGCGCTGATTACGGTTTCTATAGCCAATAAGTGCAGCAAGTGAGGTTGACTTACCCGTACCTGTTCCCCCCACAAATAGCACTAAACCACGTTTCGACATAATCACATCGGTAAGTGTAGACGGCAGCCCAAGTTCGCCAATTTCAGGTATTTTAGTAACAATACGACGAATAACCATGCCCGCTTTATCGCGCTGCCAAAATGCCGAAATACGAAAACGCCCTTCGTCAGTGGCAATCGCAAAGTTGCATTCTTTGGTTGCATGAAACTCGGCTTTTTGTTTTTCACTCATTGCCGATTCAACCAACTCAAGTGATTGCTCATCGCTGAGCGGCTCATCATCAAGTGGGGTTAATTCACCATTAATTTTAGCGCTGATAGGCAGTTGGCTTGAAACAAATAAATCAGAGCCTTTTTTATCTATCATTATTTGTAAAAAGTTATTTAAAGATAAAGCCATTAGTATTCCTTAACCACCAAACTGAGTTTTGTCTTGCGCTTTAGCTTGCGCTGCAATATTAGTAACAATGCCATGATTAACTAAATTTGTTAAACATTGATCCATCGTTTGCATGCCATGCGAAGCGCCAGTTTGAATAGACGAGTACATTTGCGCCACTTTATCTTCACGAATTAAGTTACGAATAGCAGGTACCGCAAGCATAATTTCGTGAGCAGCTACTCGCCCACCACCAATTTTTTTAAGCAGGGTTTGCGAAATTACCGCGCGTAACGATTCCGAGAGCATAGAGCGAATCATGGCTTTTTCTTCACCTGGGAATACATCTATAATACGGTCAATGGTTTTAGGTGCAGAGGTGGTGTGCAAAGTGCCAAATACTAAGTGACCGGTTTCGGCTGCTGTCATTGCCAGGCGAATGGTTTCCAGATCACGTAATTCACCAACTAATATTACATCTGGATCTTCACGAAGTGCACTGCGTAGCGCATTTTTAAAGCTATGTGTATCGCGATGTACTTCTCGCTGATTAATCAGACTTAATTTATTATCGTGGACAAATTCGATTGGATCTTCAATAGTGAGAATATGGTGATGTTTTGTTTGATTTATATAATCAACCATAGCCGCTAGTGTTGTCGACTTACCTGACCCTGTAGGCCCTGTTACTAATACTAAGCCGCGAGGGTTATCGGCAATGGTTTTAAAAATATCGGGGGCGCCTAAATCATCTAGTGTGAGCACTTCACTGGGAATAGTACGAAATACGGCTGCTGGACCACGATGAGTATTAAAGGCATTAACACGAAAACGTGCTAAATTAGGCACTTCAAATGAAAAATCCACTTCGAGATTTTGTTCGTAGTCCTTGCGCTGGTTATCGTTCATAATATCGTAAACTAAGTTGTTTACATCTTTGTCTCCTAGTGCTGGTATATTAATACGCCGCACATCGCCATCTACGCGTATCATAGGTGAAACCCCTGATGATAAATGTAAATCGGATGCTTTGTGTTGCACACTAAACGCCAATAATTCGGTAATATCCATTTATGACTCCACAACTAACTGATAAATATATGGTTACAATAGCAGAACGACTTACATCCGCCTACGCTAGAATTGCTAGCGCGGCAAAAAATGCCCAACGAAATAGTAACGAAATAACCTTACTTGCAGTATCAAAAACCAAACCAAGTGCCGATATTATTGCTGCCTACGAGCATGGCCAACGCCAATTTGGTGAGTCTTATGTTCAAGAGGCTGTAGATAAAATAGCGCAACTACACACATATAGCGATATCATTTGGCATTTCATTGGCCCTATTCAATCAAATAAAAGCGCACTAGTGGCCGCCAATTTTGCTTGGGTACAAAGTGTTGATCGGATTAAAATAGCGAAACGCTTAAACAACCAACGACCAGCCAATAAAGCCGCGCTTAATGTGCTTATTCAAGTAAATATTAGTAATGAGGAAGCTAAGTCGGGTTGCCAGCTTAATGAAGTAGCCGAACTGGCCAGCTTTATTAACCAGTGTGAGCAATTAACTTTACGCGGGCTGATGGCTATTCCGGCTAAAAGTGACGATATTACAACGCAAACTCAATATTTTAAGCAATTACAAACTTGCTTTGATAAACTACAGACCCAATATCCTCAAGTAGATACTTTGTCGATGGGGATGAGCAATGATGTTGAAGCTGCAATTAGTGCAGGCTCAACCATGGTGAGGATCGGCACAGACATTTTTGGCACACGAACTTAAAAGGTGATAACAGATATATGTCAGATAAAACAATCGCATTTATAGGCACAGGTAATATGAGCTACGCCATTATTGGTGGCATGGTAAAAAATGGGTTTAATGCAAACAATATTATTGCCACAAACCGTAACCAAGAAAAGCTGGCCAAAGTAGCAGCCGATTTCAAGGTAAAAACCACCAGTGACAATAACGAAGCCCTGCGCGATGCTGACGTAATTGTTCTTTCTGTTAAACCACAAATGATGGGCGATTTATGTAAATCGTTTCAAGAATCGGGTGTCGACTTTAGCGATAAACTGTTTATTTCAGTAGCAGCTGGTTTAACCGTAAAACGTTTGCGCGAAATGCTTGGCCAAGACGTTAAAATGATACGTTGTATGCCTAATACGCCTTCACTGCTTGGCCGTGGTGTATCGGGTTTATATGGCGCTGGCGAAACGCCAAGCGAGCACGAATTTGTACAACAAGTTTTTGAATGCACTGGCATTGTAGTGTGGGTTGAACAAGAATCGCAAATTAACGATATTATTGCGGTTACAGGCTCATCGCCTGCTTATTTTTTCTTATTTATGGAAGCCATAGAAGAGAAAGCCAAAGCACTGGGCTTTAACGATGCAGATGCACGTCGCTTAGTACAACAAACAGCACTTGGCGCTGCCGAAATGGCACTCAGCCAACCCGATATAACCATTTCTCAGTTACGCTCAAACGTAACATCTAAAGGTGGTACTACGCATGCAGCCGTTGAGCATTTAAAAGATAAAGGCTTAACCCAAACCGTTGCCGATGCCATGGATGCGTGTATTACGCGTGCACAGCAAATGGAACAAGAACTTTAAGAAGGTTAAATTATGAATGCCATGCAATTTTTAATCAGTACCCTGTTTGACTTGTTTTTAATGGTGGTATTACTGCGCTTTTGGCTACAGTGGGCAAAAGCCGACTTTTACAACCCAATGAGCCAATTTGTGGTTAAAGCCACCTCGTTCGCAGTAAAGCCACTGCGTAAAATCATTCCTGGGTTTGGAGGACTTGATTTAGCCTCGCTATTGCTGGCATTTTTTGTTGCCGCAGCCAAAATAAGCGTGCTTATGTGGCTTATTTATAAGTCATGGGCTATACAACCTGTACTTATTCAAGCATTAATCACCGTACTAAAAGAAGGTTTAAATTTAGTTTTTTGGGTACTTATTATTCGCGCTATTTTAAGCTGGGTTAGCCAAGGCTATAACCCAATAGAAGCGGTATTCCACCAGCTAACTGAACCTATGTTAAAACCTATTCGTAAAATTCTACCGCCGCTAGGTGGTTTAGATTTATCGGTTTTAGTGCTTATTATTGGTATACAGTTTTTACAAATGCTGCTTATGGATTTATTAGTTTAAGCGTTTATTTTAGCTAAAGAGGTCACTAGACCTCTTTTTATGTTTTAGGAGTTAATTATGCAACGGTTAATTAAATTGTTTTTTATTACCTGTTTAGCTTTTACCTTTAATGCCCACAGTGAGCAAGTTTCCGGCGCACAGTACAAAGAGTTAGGTCAGTGGCAAGTACATTACATTGCTTTTCCTTCAACCTTTGTGCAACCTAAAATAGCCCAAGCTTATGATCTTGAGCGTAGCGGCTACAAAGGGATTGTTAACATATCTATATTAGCTAACGATGCCGATAACACGGCGCAAAAAGCCGTACTAAATGGCACAGCTAAAAATCTACTCGGCAATAAACAAACGCTTAACTTTAAAGAAGTAATTGAAGGCGATGCAATTTATTACCTTGCTCAAGTTAACTACACTAACGAAGAAGTTTTACGTTTTGAGATTGAAATACAGCAAGACTCACAATTTCAAAAATTACAGTTTCAGCAAAAATTTTACGTAGATTAAATAACTTATGATAAAAACTTTAGTACTTGCCACAGGCAACCCAGGCAAAGTAAATGAACTTGCAAACATGCTCAGCCCGCTCAATATTAATGTTGTGCCGCAAAGCGACTTTAACGTAGGTGAGGTGGCCGAAACCGGTACCACTTTTGTAGAAAATGCCATTATTAAAGCCCGCCATGCAGCCAAAATTACCGGTATGCCTGCTATTGCTGATGACTCGGGATTAGAGGTCGATGGTTTAAATGGTGCGCCAGGTGTGTACTCGGCGCGCTTTGCCGGTGCAGGTGCAACTGATCAAGATAACATAGATAAGCTACTACTTGAGCTGGGTAATAACCCAATTAGAACGGCACGCTTTTGGTGTGTACTGGTATTAATGCACCACGCTAATGACCCAACTCCGCTTATTTGTAGCGCCAGTTGGGAAGGTGAAATAACCCTAACCCAAAATGGCGAAGGCGGCTTTGGTTACGACCCGGTATTTTTTGTACCAACGCTTAATTGCACCAGTGCCGAGCTGACAAAAGAGCAAAAAAATGCCATTAGCCATCGCGGTCAAGCATTACAAAATTTACTACAGCAACTTAAGCTAAAAGGCGGCCTGTGAACCTACCACCACTAAGCTTATATGTGCACGTTCCTTGGTGCGTGCAAAAATGCCCATATTGCGACTTTAATAGCCACGGACAAAAAGGTGAAATTCCTGAAGCTGAATATGTGCAGCATTTAATTGATGATTTAAAAGCCGACCTGCATTTAGTCCAAGGGCGTAAAATTCATAGTATTTTTATTGGTGGTGGCACACCTAGCTTATTAACTGGCGCAGCTTACACACGCCTACTTAGTGAAGTTAAAAGCCTTATTGGGCTTGAAGATAACTGCGAAATAACCCTTGAAGCAAACCCTGGCACTGTTGAAACTGGCCGCTTTAAAGATTATGTAAAAGCAGGTATTAACCGCATTTCTATTGGTGTGCAAAGCATGCAAAACGACAAGCTTAAAGCGCTTGGCCGTATTCATGGCAGCGACGAGGCAAACTACGCCGCAGAGCAAGCCAAAGAAGCGGGGTTAAATAGCTTTAATCTTGATTTAATGCATGGCTTACCTGGGCAAACTCTCGATGATGCACTGGGCGATTTAAAGCAAATTATTGCCCTTAACCCGCCGCATATTTCTTGGTATCAGCTAACTATTGAGCCCAATACACAATTTGCTTCTAAGCCGCCTACCCTGCCACAAGACGAAACGCTGTGGGACATTCAAGAGCAAGGCCAAGAGTTACTCGCACAAGCCGGTTACCAGCAATACGAAATATCAGGCTATGCAAAGCCTGGCTATCAATGCCAACACAACTTAAATTATTGGCGTTTTGGCGATTATATCGGTATTGGTTGTGGCGCGCATGGTAAGGTAACTGATGCAAATACAGGCATAATAACCCGCACCGAAAAAGTTAAGCACCCGCGTGGTTACATGGATCTGATCAAACCTTACTTGTTTAAAAGCTGGCAGGTTGAACAAGACGATTTAGCATTTGAGTTTTTTATGAACCGCTTTCGTCTAGTAGAGCCGTGCCCTATTAACGACTTTAATGCGCTTACACAGCAACCATTACAAAGCCAACAACACGCGCTACAACAGGCAATTAAATTGGGCTTATTAATACAAACTGATAGCCATTGGCAAGTAACACTAAAAGGTCAGCGCTTTTTAAATGATCTGCTAGAGTTATTTGTTTAACGCTAGGCTCTAGGCCTACAAAATTATAATAATAAATTTCTAACATCAAGAGGATAGATAATGCGTAAATTTACTTTTATTGCAGCTGCAGTAAGCGTTGCACTACTTGCTGGTTGCCAGCAAGCTACACAACAAGTAACAACAGCACCAGCGGTACAAGCACAACCAGTACAAAGTGAAATAGACAAAGCGAATGCTTTTTTTGAAGATACCTTTACTCGTGACGTAATGAGCAGCCCTGTATATCAAACATACATGGGTATTAAGCAAGATTACGACAAGTGGGACGATGGTAGCGAAGCGAAAAAATTAAAAGACTTTGCACAAACCAAAGCTGATTTAGTAACGCTTAATAGCATTAATCGTGCTCAGCTTGATGACGCAACTAAAGTAAGTTACGACTTAAAAAAACAAGATCTTGAAAACTCAATTGCTGACTTCAAATGGCGTTACCACAGTTACCCGGTAAACCAAATGTACGGCACTCATTCTATGATCGCGGCATTTTTAATTAATCAACACTCAATTAGTAATGTAAAAGACGCTAAAGCGTATATATCTCGCTTAAACGGTGTGCCAGCTGTATTTGATCAGTTAATTACTGATTTAGAAGTACGTGCTGAAAAAGGTATTATTGCCCCTAAGTTTGTATTCCCGCATGTTATCGACTCAAGCAAAAACATTATTAAAGGCGCTCCATTTGAGCAAGGCGACGACTCTACTTTACTTAGCGACTTTAAACGTAAAGTTAATAAACTAGAGATCAGTCAAAGCGAAAAAGACAGCCTAACCGCTGATGCAGTAGATGCTTTAAAGTCGGCTGTTAAACCGGCTTACTCTAAACTGATTAATTATATAGCCCAACTTGAAAAACGCGCAGATAACCGCGACGGTGCATGGAAATTTCCTGACGGCGAAGCGTTTTATAACAATGCGTTAAAGCGCACTACCACCACAGACCTAACAGCAAAAGAAATACACGCTATTGGCCTTGCTGAAGTGGCTCGTATTCATGATGAAATGCGCGCCATAAAAGATAAAGTAGGCTTTAAAGGCGATTTAGCTGCTTTCATGCAGTTTATGAAAACCGACAAGCAGTTTTATTTACCAAATACTGATGCAGCTAAAGAGCAATATATTAGCCAAGCAACCGACCTAATTAATAATATGAAGTCGCGTCTTGATGAGTTATTTATTGTAAAACCAAAAGCCGATATGATTGTAAAACGCGTTGAAGCATTTCGTGAAAAAGCAGCTGGCAAGGCGTTTTATCAACAACCAGCACCAGATGGCTCTCGTCCAGGTGTTTACTACGCCAACCTTTACGACATGGAAGCGATGCCCACTTACCAAATGGAAGCTCTAACTTATCATGAAGGCATTCCGGGGCATCATATGCAAATTGCGATTTCGCAAGAGCTAGAAGGCGTGCCTAAGTTTCGTAAATTTGGTGGCTACACTGCTTATATTGAAGGTTGGGGCTTATACTCTGAGCTAGTACCAAAAGAAATGGGCTTATACGAAGACCCATATTCTGACTTTGGTCGTCTTTCGATGGAGTTATGGCGCGCAGCACGTTTAGTGGTTGATACAGGTATTCACGCTATGCAGTGGAACCGCCAACAAGGTATTGATTACTACGTAAATAACACGCCTAATGCGACCTCTGACGGGGTTAAAATGGTTGAGCGTCACATTGTAATGCCATCGCAAGCAACTGCTTATAAAGTGGGTATGCTGAAGATTTTAGAACTGCGTGAAAATGCAAAGCAGCAACTAGGTGATAAGTTTGATATTCGCCAGTTCCACGACGTAGTGCTTAAAAATGGCCCAGTACCACTTAACGTACTAGAAGACTTTGTTAATCAGTGGATAGCAAGTAAACAAGCTTAACTTGCAATAACTCAGTAATAATATAGAAGGTCGCTTATGCGGCCTTTTTTTTGTTTTATAAGCCAATTGTTTAAGCTAGAGTAGGTAACCTGAGCTCCGGATAATAAAATTAAATATAACTATGATTCAATACGTTAGTAAATCTCTTAACCAGAGTTCATGTTAGGTAACAATAAACTAAGGGGATAAGCCATGGAATTATGCATACAATTACTTAACGCACGCCTTGCTAAGTATCAACTCGACGAGCTTGATAACGACTTTAAGCAGTTAACCCCAGCTCAGCAAGCAAACCAATTAATGCACTTGTATCAAAGCGCGCAGCGAATGAGTGTTAAATATAACTTTATGCAAAATGTGGCAATCCGTATTTTAACCAACAACCCTTTACCAACATCGTTTATTAGCCAACTAAGCACCCTAGATGCTTTAAGCTTTTTTACGCCTGCACTTAAAGTTAACAAGGGTTTTTTGGCGCAAAATGAGGCCAGTAATACTGTGTTGCATACAGTGTTTAAACAACCTGATGCAAACAATTTACCGTTTAACTATGTACGTTCGTTAATGTTATTTGAATCTAACGATGACTTACTAAAAGCGCTGGCACTGCCTAACCAGCAAGGGTTAACGCCAGTTGCCTGTTATATTGCTTATGCAAATAAACCGACTACGCCAATAAAACATGAGTTTTCGGCGCTACTCGCATTAATGGAAATGGAGCAAAAGCAAAATGCACAAGCAAAACAGCAACTATTAAATGTATTACAAGGCAATACGGTAAACGAAACCACGCTGTTACTGAGCGCTGCCTATTTACAGCGCTCAATACCTCAAGTGATTAATTTACTTAGTCAGAAAGGTAATATTCAACGCTGGTAACCACGCGGATTTTTTTGATTTGCGGCGTATTAGAGTCACGATCACTAATGCTAAATTGTCCTTGGCGAGCCGTTTTTATTTTACCTAACTTTGAATTTGAGTCTTTAGCAAATTTAGTCGCTACTTCGCGGGCTTTTTCGGTGGCCTCTTGTACCATTGCTGGTTTAATATCGTTTAAACCAGTGAACATATACTCCACACGGGTTTCGTAGTTGTCTTGCACTATGGCAATATTTTGCTTAGCCAGCTGACTTACCTTGCTCAGGGCATTTTTTACTTTGTCGGGCGCATTTGAATAAACAATAATATTAGAGCGCACTATATATCTAAATTGTTGATTTTCGCTGCCGTATTCGCGAGCTTGTTTATCTATAATTGATTGGCTGCCAGTGCTAATTTCTTCATCATCAAAGCCGTGTAACTTTAAAAATGCAATTACTGCATCGTTTTTACCTTCAACTCTGCTCACTAACGCTTCTAAGTTATTGTCGGCATCACTAAATTGCAGTGGCCAGATCACGGTATCGGCCATCACTTCTTGCTCAGCCAATCCTTTTACTTGTACGGTACGTTCCATTCCTTTGATATCAAGCGCTGCACCTTTTAAAATAAACCCTAAGCTAATTAAGCCTATACTTAAACATATAGCCGCAATAACAATATTAAAGTTAGATGTTTTATTCATTAAAACTCCCTTGTTAAGCGCCTAAAACAACCCTAAACGCTCGAAAATATAATATAAACAGAGTACATTGTGAAATAACAGATAGCAAAGATTAATCAGCATAGGAAAAGCCATGAGTCTCAAGCGGATCAGTCAGTTTTTTAACCCAAGCTCGGTAGCCGTTATTGGTGCATCTAACACGCCAACCCGCGCTGGTTATGTAGTTATGCGTAACTTATTGCAAAGTGGTTTTAAAGGGCCAATTATGCCAGTAACGCCAAATCATACTGCGGTGCATGGTGTACTGGCATACCCTAGTATTGATGCCTTGCCAAAAGTACCTGACCTCGCGGTTATTTGTACTAATAAAAACACTTTAGACCTTATTATTGAGCAACTTGGAAAGCTGGGCTGTCATAATGCCATCATCATTGCTGACGGCTTAAGTAACGCACAAAAACAAACTTTAAAAGAGTGCGCACGTAGCCATCAAGTTACGCTGTTGGGCCCAAATTCTTTAGGATTATTAATTCCTCATATTGGCTTAAATGCCAGTTTTTCACACACTGTAGCGAGCCCTGGCAAACTCGCTTTCGTGTCGCAATCAGCGGCAGTGTGCTCAACCATTTTAGATTGGGCAAAAAACAAAGAAATTGGCTTTTCTTACTTTGTGTCAATGGGCGATTGTCTGGATATTAAGTTTACTGAATTGCTCGACTTTTTAGGTCGCGATGCTAAAACTACGGCTATTTTGCTCTACATAGATAACATTGAGGACAGTCGCAGCTTTATTTCTGCAGCTCGAGCGGCCGCTTTTAGCAAACCCGTAATTGTAATTAAAACAGGCAGGACTCATCCGGGCGCGATTGCCGCTGAAGCTCAATCGGGAATAGCGCATAGCTCAGATGCGGTATACGATGCTCTATTTCAGCGCGCGGGTATGTTAAGAGTAAACGATTTGCGCGAGCTATTTGCTGCAACACAAACATTAGCTATGCACCCTAAATTATTAAAAGTAGAGCAGCTCACTATTTTAACCAATGGTGGCGGCCCTGGCGTAATGGCAGTAGATGAGCTAATACAAAGCTCAGGTAAATTAACGCAATTGAGTGACGAGACATGTGATGCACTCAATAAAGTAATTCCTCGCTCAGAGAAGGCCTCAAACCCGGTAGATATTTTTGGTGACTCAGCCCCAAGCCGCTATAAGCACGCGTTAGAAATTCTACTTAAAGCCCCTGAAGTAAAAAACTTACTGATTATTCACACTCCATCTGCGCTAGCACCTAGCGAAGACTATGCAAATATTATTGTTGAAGCCTTACAAGCACTCCCTAAAATGGCACGCCCGTATGTTATCACTAACTTTACCGGTGAAGATGCCGCCTATGCTGCTAGGCGAGTTTGCGCTAATAATGCGATCCCAACTTATCGTACTCCCGAGGGCGCTGTTGGGGCTTTTATGCACTTAGTCAGTTATCGACGTAATCAAAAGCATTTAACCCAAACCCCTGAGTCGAATACCGTAGATACAAAAATTAATAAGTCGGCAGCTAAAGCCTTAGTAAATGAGTTTTTAGAAGAAGGGCAAAGTTATTTACCGACCCATCAAGCGAGCCAAATTTTAAGTCATTACGGTATTGAGTGTATTCAAACTGAAGTGGCTTACACGCCAACAGAAGCAAAAGAGCAAGCCATTGAGTTGGGCTTTCCGGTGGCGCTAAAATTAATTAGCCCAAGTATTCCTTCAAAATCTGAAGTGGGTGGCGTAGTGCTTAACTTAAATGACGCCCAAGAAGTAGAGCAAACTGCCTTTTCGATGTTATTAAGAATAAAGAACACTTATCCCGATGCCATTATTGATGGTTTTTCGCTGCAAAAAATGGCGCCGCGTGCTGGAGCCAACGAACTGCGAATAGCAATAAAAACAGAGCCTAATTTTGGTCCCGTTATTTTACTAGGAGAAGCAGGCACCGGCCTTGAATACGCACAAGCAGCAGTAGCTTTGCCCCCGCTAAATATGAACCTAGCAAAATACTTAATTGCCGCGGCG
This sequence comes from Pseudoalteromonas translucida KMM 520, assembly GCF_001465295.1. NCBI lineage: Bacteria > Pseudomonadati > Pseudomonadota > Gammaproteobacteria > Alteromonadales > Pseudoalteromonadaceae > Pseudoalteromonas > Pseudoalteromonas translucida. The sequence goes on from NZ_CP011034.1 coordinate 2,947,474, forward strand.
CACGATAAAGGCGTACTAAAGGATCGTATCCTGCCTGAAAAAGTAGATAAATATAGACTCTGCGCATTGCTTACTCGCATCTCGCAGTTAGTAATTGATCAGCCTGACATTAGCTCCTTAGAGCTCAACCCTATATTAGCCAGCAATGGGCAATTTTTAGTGCTCGACGCCACCATGACCATTAACCGCTATCGAGTGCAAACGCACCGCAAACGTTTATCTATTCGCCCCTACCCGATTGAATTGGTAGAGGCCGTAACGTTAAAAAATAATACCCAAGCGACGCTGCGCCCAATTAAACCAGAAGACGAGCAAGCACATCAGCAGTTCGATCAGTCTTTAACCAAAGAGGATCGCTATAAACGATTTTTTGGAGAGTTAAGGCAGTTTAATCACGACCAACTCGCTAAAATGACGCAAATAGATTACGACCGTGAAATGGCCTTTATTGTATCTCAAGCACATCAAGGGCAACCTCGCACTCTTGGCGTATCGCGCGTTATAATGGATCCGGATAATTTACAGGCCGAATTTGCCGTTGTAGTGCGCTCAGACTGCCAAGGCCTTGGGCTCGGTCGTATATTAATGACAGCCGCAATTGAGCACTGTAAGCGCCAAGGAGTTAAATCTATTGAAGGAATTACTTTGCCAGAGAACACCGGCATGATTGAGCTTGCGCGTAAATTGGGCTTTAAAATAAGCCGCGACTTTGAAGAAGGCAGTATAAATATGGTACTTAAACTATAAATGAACTATATACGAAAACTTAGACAAAAAATTGCGCACACTTTTGAAGCCTCTGGAGAGTATCAGCGCGCGGGGCACATACTTGATGTAATGCTGGTTTGTCTCATAATGGTCAACGTAGTTGCCATTGTCCTTGAGTCAGTATCAAGTATTGCTAAGCAGTACCATGAAGAATTTTTCTTATTAGAAATTGTCTCCATAACTATATTTTCTATTGAATACATAATACGGCTTTGGACCTGTGTAGACAGAGTTAAATATGCAGCTATTGAAGGCTCAAACAGCAAACGCCGATTGCACTATATTTTTTCGCCTTTAGCATTAATTGATTTAATTGCTATATTACCTAGCTTACTGATGTTTTTCTTTATGCTAGATTTGCGTTTTTTACGGGTTTTAAGATTACTGCGAGTATTTAAGTTAACCCGTTATTCGCGTGCTATGCAGTTGCTTTTACAAGCCTTTATTGATGAAGGCAGTACTCTTTTAGCGGCTTTTTTTATTATGGCCGTGGTACTTATTTTAGCCTCTTGTGGTATTTACTTGCTTGAACACGATATACAGCCCGATAAATTTGGCTCTATCCCTGCAGCAATGTGGTGGGCTATGGCAACGCTAACTACCGTGGGCTACGGCGATGTAGTACCTATAACCCCCATTGGTAAACTATTTGGTGGAGTAATCACCCTAGTGAGTATGGGAATGGTTGCAGTGCCTACCGGCTTACTTGCATCGAGCTTTTCAGAGCAAGTACGTAAACGCCGTCAAGTATTCGAAAATGCAGTACACGAACAGATCACTAACGGCACTCTCAACAAGGAGCACCTCAGTCATCTTGAAGATCTGCGTTACAAACTAGGGCTGAGTAAACTAGAAGCCAATAAAGCCATAAAAGCCCAACTTAACGAGCGCAGCGAACACATGTTTTGTAGAAACTGTGGCAAGCGCCCATAAATAGGTTAAAAGTAGTTGTCAGCTTTTTGCTGGCAACCACGCACTAAAGGATTCCCTTTAGTCTTGCTTAAACACGTCGCTCCAATCGCGAGTAATTAAAGGAATAACTGCATTTGTGGGCACAGGTTTACTAAATAAATAACCTTGAAAATAGTCGCAACCAAGTGCTTTTAAAAATACTAATTGGTTGGTACTTTCAATGCCTTCTGCCACACATTCTTTATTTAGGCTGTGGGCTAAAGTAAGCGTAGACTGGATAATTGCCTCATCATTAGAATCAACCCCTATATCTTGTACAAAACTCCGGTCAATTTTTAATACATCAATAGGAAAGCGCTTCAAATAAGTTAACGATGCGTAACCTGTACCAAAGTCATCCATATAAAGCCTGCAACCTAGTTGTTTTAACATATCCATGCTCGTTAAGGCCTGCTTTGAATCGCGCATTAATATTGATTCGGTTATTTCAAATACAATCGCCTTAGAAGGTATAGCAGCTTTAATTAATGCCTTTTTAATTTCAGGCACCAAGTGTTCAAATTCAAAATCGAGTGCCGATAAGTTAATCGACAAATATAACTCGGGAGCAATTTTGCGCCAAGCCACTAATTCCTCTAAAGCACGACCCAATGTTTGCAACATTATTTTTGTAATTAAACCAATACTCTCTGCCGCTAACGAAAACTCTTGAGTGTTCACTAATTGATTTTTTGGCCAGCGTAGCAATACTTCAAAGCCTTCGGTTTTTTGGCTATTTGCATTTATAATAGGTTGATAATAATTACAAAACTCATGCTCTTGGTAGGCTTTAGTTAACTGCGATTCTAGGTGCAGTGCTTTTTGCACCCGTTGATTCATCTCTTGCTTATAAAACTTATAGCTCCCTTCTAAATTATCTTTAGCGTGGTATAAAGCAATATTGGCAGCTTTTAATAGATCTTTATATTGCTGCGCATCATCTGGATATGTGGCAACACCAATGCTTAAATTAATATTAATTATTTGACCATTAAGGCCAATATTTTTATTAACACAGTCCATTAATTTAGTGCAAACGAGCAGTACCTCTTCTATTTGTTGTATATCTTCCACCAACACAACAAATTCATCACCACCAAATCGAGCTACGCTATCGCTGGGGCGTAAAGTACTTTTTAATCGCTCTGCCACTGTTTTAATCAATTCATCGGCAACTTCTCGCCCTAGCGAATCATTAAAGTGTTTAAAGCGTTTAATATTAATATGCAGCAAAGCAACCTTGCTGTTATGGCGCTGTGCTTGCTCAATTGCATGTATTACACGGTCATTAAATAATGCTCTATTTGGCAGGCTAGTTAGCTGATCGTAGTTGGCGAGTATATGTAGCTCATTTTCTGCTAATTTTTGTGCATTTATATCGGTTAAAATAACAACGTAACTGGTTAACCTGTGCTCGTTATCGGCAACTGCACTTATTTTAACAAGCACGTGGCGTTGCTCGTTATTAACCAATGTTACTGTGTCTTCGCAAGAAAAGTGCTCCCCTACATTGAGCTTTTGCATAATGCGCAAATAATCAAAACGGCTACTGCGCGAAATTCCTAAATTAAGTACTCGGCTAGATCGCGGCTCAGCTGGAAAGTTAAACGCCGTTTGTAATGATTTATTAGAGGCGCGTATATTAAAGTTTTTATCGAGTATAAATACCCAATCTCGAGTTTGCTCAAAGGCTGCTGTAAATAAGCGAGCGTGCTCTTCAAACACCATTTCACGGGTCATATTAGTGTAAGTTCCGGCCACTTTTTGCGGCAATTTATTATGCCACTCTACTACTTTGCCAAAATCTTTGTACCAGCGCCAATGCCCTTTTGCATGCCTAAGCCTATAGGTGCAATTAAAAGATCCTTTATCAGTAGATAAAAACTCTAACCACTCCAATCTAAATAAAGGCCTGTCTTGTGGGTGTATTTTTACTAAATAGTCATCTAAATTTACGCATTCAACGCTGTAGCCTAATTCATTCATTAACCGTGGTTGATAAATACTAAGGCTGCTTGACTGCCAATCCCAAACCCCGGATTCACTGCCCTCAAGTGCCAGTTTTAAACGCGCTTCGCTTTCTTTACTTTCTTTGTGAGCTGCCAATAAAATACGCTGTATTTTATTGTGGCGCATTACCCAAGCAACCACTAAAGCAATTAACAATAATGCATATAGCACCACAAAATAAGGGGCACGCCATAGTGGGTATTTCACTTTTATTTTTAAACTAGCGGGCGACGTATATTCGCCGGTTAATGGGTCTTTAGCCCACACTTTTAATTGGTAGTTACCCGGATTTAATTTTGGAAAGAGCACTCTGTTATTTCGGGTATAACTTTTTTGCCCGTTATCGAGCTGATACTCATAAATAATCCGCTCTTGAAAACTAAACGACATTGCCGAAAAAGCTATTTCTAAACCTATATCGTCATGATTTAAAGTTATTTCTTCAAGTGGTTGCTGTAAGTTAAGCGACAAGTTTCGCGACATTAAATTGATCCGAGTAATATTAACGTGATCAATTAATGCTTTGGTGTTTTGATTGTTCATTGGGTGAAAATAGGTAAAGCCTTTTAGGCTACCATAAGCAATACGCCCATCTTTTAAATGTGCCATAGCGCCGCTGTTAAATTCTGCAGAGAGTAGCCCTTCTGACGTAGTAAATTGCTGAAAATGCAATGTAGTCGGGTTTAAACGCCAAATGCCTTTATGGCTACTCATCCAAATCATGCCATCGTCATCTAGCACCATATCGTACAATAAGGTACCCAATTTGTTTTTGTCTAAATCAACAGTATGAATAAGTTCATACGTTAAGGCATCAATACCAATCAGGCCAAAGTTGGATAACGAGAGCCATAAAATATTATTGCGATCAACTTCATACGACAGCACATTTACGGCAACATTTTCATGCTGCTTAGGAACCTTATATATTATTTTTAGAGTTAGACTGTGAGGATTAACTTGATATAAAATCCCACCACTAAAAAATAAAGGCTTATCTGGTTGTGTCGATAATGGTGGTAAAAATCCATGCGCTAAAAAAGGGTCAAACTGAGTAAACTCGCCCTCTAACTGGGTTAGTTGCTGGGTATTAATGTTATACATAAGCATGCCATGATCTGAGTGTACATAGTACAAGTTACCATCGGGCATTAAAGTAACTCCATGAACCCAGCCAGTGATCAGCTTTTGGTTGCTCGGATTTTGTGTTTGCGGCTCAGTTAATTGTAGGCTAACAGGGTCAAAAATAAATAAACCTCTGTTGGAGTGCAGCCACAATTTATTTTTATAAGGCATTATTTTATAAATAGTAAATTCAGTGGTTAGCAAATCAACTTTAAAATCTTGTAAATACGTTTTGCCTATATTTGTTTCTAAATCAACTTCAGTTAAACCATTATGCGTAGCTAGCCATAGCTTGTCTTTATACTCAGTAATGCCCCAAATTGAATGATGCGATAAGCCGTCACCACCGAGCATGCTGCCCTCAACATTAGTAAACTGGTAGTTATTATTAGCTAAATAAAACGCCCCATCTGTTTTAGTGGCCACCCATGTTCCACCAGAATTATCTTTAACCATATCAATAATACTGGTATCGGCTAGGGTATATTTACTTTGGTTAATTCGGGTGTTTTTTATTATTTCCCCCGTTTTTAAATTAAACTTGAACAACCCTTTATCAGTCGCTAAATCAATTTTTTCATGGTCATTTGTAATTTGCCAAATATTTAAATTATCAAGCAATACACTATTGTTAAATGCCACATCGGGGCGCTCAAACATGCTAGATAAATTGCTAATATCAACTTGGTATAATCCTTTAACAGCGCCCACTAATAGCTGATTATTGTTAGCGATAGCAAATGACTTCACATTATTTTGATAAATATGCTCTGCCTCTGTGCGTAAATGCTCTAATGGCCGCACTTTTTCACTGGCAATATCAAACACATAAGCACCATGACTCGTACCAATAAATATATAGCCGTTATAGTAAAAGAGCTTTCTAACTAGGGTGCTTTTGTATTTACTCGGGAGCTCAAAAATAGTGGTTATTTCACCACTTTCAATATCAAGCTTTGCAAAGTCACGGCCTCGGCCAATCCAGAGGGTTTTATCATCAACTGCTAACATGCTGAAAACAGATTGATTAATTATCTGCTCTTCGCTTAGCGGCTTTTCTAAAAACTGTTTATAAGAATCGGTAGTTGGATCATAACGAAATAGCCCTGCCAGCAGTGAAGCAATCCAAATATGCCCTTGAGTGTCTTGGTATATGCGATCAATAATAGCTTCTTCAAGCTCACCATTAGGCCCGTTAATTGGTATTACTTGGTAGCCATCATAACGGTTAAGGCCACCTTCTGTCGCAAGCCATAAGTAACCGTTATTATCAATAAGCATAGTATTAACATAGCTTTGAGATAGCCCCTCGCTAGGAGATAAGCGCTTCACTTGTGCGTTTATTTGGCTACTCATTATTAGCATAAGTGCGATTAAGCAACTTATTGTTCTGTTAATAGCTTTACCCATTCTTGATCCCACTTTTTATGTTGTTTCTGATAGGTATTTGACAGCGACGATATGCGATATTGGTACACGCCAAAAGCACTACTAAGGAATGATTATATGTTAACGTTGAGTTAAAACCAATAGTGCAATATAAATCAGGTCTACTTTTAGAGATGAATGTATAAATCCTATAAACTAAAGAGTTTTAAATCAACTCGAGCTGCTCAAAAAAGTACAACATTAGCCCAACATTAGTGCTAAATATCTTTCAAATTGTTGCTTTAAAGAAGCCTGCTCTGCAATAGGGCGACTATGGAGGGTGTTATATATTTGCTCACGTGTTTTTTTTCCGCGCTTAATTTGATACGCCCAAAAAGAGGCCTCATAATCTAACTGAATTTGATACTTCTGCTCACGAGGTAAATTACATAAATTAAAACTCACAGTAACTCCTATTACTTACTTAATATTTTTTATTATTATACTTATAAATAGTAATGAATGCTGCTTTAATAAAGCATCTAGGCCAACAAGCTTAGCCAGCCAGCCAGCCAGCCAGCCAAATGTTATATTATGTTTGGGAATTTAATAGCTTATTGGCTCAGGTAATTGCAAATTTAATCCACAAAGGGCACGCACCTTAACTAAAAGTCAAAACCTTGCTGATTAATTAATTCGCTAGCAGCAGTAACGTCTAATTTTTTCTGTATAAAACGCTTGTAGCGCTGCTGGCACAAACTTAATACCTTTTTCTTTTGTGCGTTGGTTAACGAATTCCATAAAAAACGCTCATCGCGGCTGCGATAACAGCCTTTACAATATCCCCTATTATTAACCAAACAAATACTCTTGCAAGGGCTTGGAATATCAAATATTTCAATTTGTTGCATTGCCCCTCCCCACACTTATGAAGATACAGGTTAAGTATAGCGTTATTTACTCAAAGAGCAGCCTTGTAAATAATTAGCTAAGAGCCTTTAGTAAATCTTTTAACCAGAGCGCAAGTCACTAAAATGTAGGTATCAGGGGGAGAGCTCATAAACCACAGCCCAACATGCGCTGAAGCTGTAGTACAAACTTACTTCGCGGATATATAATTAGCTTTCAGTAATAAAAAATACTTTAAATAAATACTGAGTGACTTTTATCGCTTACTGAAAGCTAAAATATAACCGCCAAAAACGGCCTTTAGCTTTTAATGCTCACAACTTTTAATATTTACTTCTGCTTTACGATGATATGGCTTTGCATACATAGCTAATACTAAAGGTTTAAGCTCTTCGGGCACTTTATCCATACGTTTTGCAAACTTTGCAGCGTCGGCTTTATTAATGACCGCTTCTGTACAACCGCCTGCTATAAAGTTACCTGGGTGCAAATAAAATGAATCTATTATTTGTTTATCTATTGTTTTAGCCAGCTCATCTGCGCTGTCGCAATGTGACTCTATCGGCTGTCCAAAAGCTAAATGAATATGCCCTTTAGATGAGCTAAAGCCTTCAACAATACTGGCTATGTCTTCACCTACAGATTTTACATATTGACCATGGTGTTGTTTATGATAAAGCTCTTTTGCTTTAGCAATTGCACAGGGTTCGTATTGATACGATATTGATACCGGCACTATTTTTAGCTCTTTAATATAATCGCCAAATTCTTTTTTTTGCTTACGCCCATTTAGTTGTAGCATTTTTAATAGTGCCGGATCGGTTTGATCTACACCATCTTTTGCTCGCCCTTCTTTTTGCGCTATCCAAATAGAATTTCCCGCTGTTAGTGAGTCATAAATATAGGAAGATAACTGCGTTAATGCTTTAAGCATTTCTTTAGGCGCTTTTGCAGATCGCTTTACTATAAAGCTTTTATTTAATCGCATAAGCTCAGTGATATAGGGTCTTTGCAATAAATTATCACCTATTGCAATACGCACTGTTTTCATTTTATGTTGAAACAATCCCCAATTTACTAAAGCCGGATCGAGCACAATGTCACGATGATTCGATATAAATAAATAGGCCTGATTAGGGTCGAGTTTATCTAACCCTGAAAAAGTGACTTCTGACGTAGTGCGTTTTACTAACTTATTTAAATACTTTGCAACTTCATTTTGTACATCTTCAACGCTATTAATTTGGCCCCATTTTTTACGTAGTTGCTGTCTAATTAATGGTCGTGCAACAAATGGAATTGCCGATAAAATGCGTGGTAAATTGTACTTTGCAATTACATCAATAAATGCATTATCGTCAATTAAACGCTTCAGCGAAGTGGCAACTTCATCATCATTGTAAGGTCTTATGTCAGCGTACTTATCTTCTAATTCAATCATTTAGCGCATCTACAAAGTTAAAAACGGCACGCCAAAGCGCACCGTCGTGTCTAATTTTGATTATAACTCAATCAAAAATACGAAACTAGCAATACTAAAGTTCGATTTACCTAGTTCAAATAGAGTTATAGTTTAGTCGGCAAGTTTATAAGTTTGCACACTTGATGCAACTTACATTGCCCTGTTGTTATTTATAGTGAATATTAGTTAAAGCTAATAGCTTTAACTAAAGCTGCATGGCGACGCCAGTACAACAAAATAGCCGTAAAGGGTAGCATGTAACAACTAACCTAGTGGGCAGACCACATTTAAGTTGGCCTACTTTTTTACGACTTTAAAATTAACAAAGTGTATGCTTTATAGTACTTTAGTGTATTAATCTTGCATACGTATGCTGCGCTGTATTTGCTTTCATTAGCACTGCAAATATTTACAACCTCAAATCAAGCAATGTAAGCATTGCAAATAACTCTCTTAAATGAGGTTTAATTTTAGGAAAAAATATGAAAATTACTATTCTCGATAATGCGACTCTTGCTAAAACATCACTTAATTGTATTTCTCAATTAGGTGAGCTTACCGTTCATGAATTAACAAGTGCGGAGCAAATTATTGCTCATAGTAAAAATGCTGACGTTTTAATTACCAATAAAGCAGTTGTAAACCGTGAAACAATGAGCCAATTAAAATCACTAAAGCTAATTTGTGTTAGTGCCACAGGTACTAATAATGTAGATTTAGTAGCAGCTAAAGAGCTTGGTATTGCAGTAACCAACGTTGCCGGCTATTCAACACCTTCTGTAGTACAACATACCTTTTCTTTAATCACTAATTTATTAGGTAATACGCATCGCTACCAAGCAGATTGCCAGCAAGGTGCATGGCAAAAAAGTGAAATGTTTTGCCGCCTAGATTATAGCTTTAACGATTTACAGGACAAAAAATTCGCTATTATTGGTGGTGGAACACTTGGTAGTGCGGTTGCAACGGTTGCTAGCGCTTTTGGCGCAAATGTAATTACTGCCGAGCGCAAAGGGGCACAGTGCCGCGACGGTCGGGTTCCTTTTGAACAAGCAATTAAAACGGCCGATATAATTAGTGTGCACTGCCCGTTAACCGATGAAACTCGCGATCTAATTACACTCAATGAGCTTAAAATGATGAAGCCAAGTAGCATTATCATTAATACTGCACGTGGCGGCATTATTAACGAAGCAGACTTAGCTACCGCTCTTGAGCAAAATTTAATTGCAGGTGCTGGGGTTGATGTACTAACTAAAGAGCCCGCTGAACTAACTAACCCACTGGCTAATTATAAAGGCAATAACTTACTGCTTACGCCACATATTGCTTGGGCAAGCACTGAGTCAATTGTACGTTTGGTAGATGAGGTAAGTTTAAATATTGTGGCGTTTAAGCAGCAGCAATCACGTAATCGCTTAGTGTAATACCTTGCTTTAGTGCCCTGCTGTAATGCCCAGCTGTGTAGCTCTAAAAAGCGCTACACTTTTTAAAACGTGTTCATCCGGTAAATTAACTATTAAACGCCAATAACGTTGGCGTTTACTTTACAAATAAAGGTTTAATTAGCGAGCAACAACTTGATTACGACCCCCCTCTTTTGCTGCATATAAACCTAAATCAGCTTCTTCTAAAAGTGCCTGCTCAGTTTCAATACTTTCGTTTTCAGTACTTGCTACACCAATACTAATAGTTACATGCTCAGCATTAAGCGATGCTTTATGCGCTATATTTAATGCATTAACAGCATTACGTAGTTTATTTGCAAAGCCTGTCGCTTCAGCTTTATCTACACCGGGTAACACGGCTGCAAACTCTTCTCCGCCATAGCGTGCAATAAAGTCACTGCCACGCTCACATTGTGCAGCAAGTGCTTGAGCCACCGCTTTTAAGCAATCATCGCCTGCTCGGTGTCCATAAGTATCGTTGTAACGCTTAAAGTGATCTATATCCATAAGTAGCACTGAAAGTGGTGTGTTGTTGCGTTTATTTTTACGCCATTCACGAGATAGGTTTTCGTCTAGGTTACGCCTATTGGGTATTTCGGTTAGGCCATCAATCGAAGCTAACATTTCAAGCAAATCATTTTTTTGCTTAATAAGTAGTTGATTACGTACTCTTACACGCACAATTGATGAGCAAAATGGCTTAGTTATATAATCCATTGCGCCTAGCTCTAAACCTTTAGACTCGTCATCATGGCTGCTATTTGCCGATATAAAAATAACCGGGATCATTTGCGTTGCTGAATCTTCTTTTAATTTAACCAGTACTTCGTAGCCATTCATTCCTGGCATAACAATATCGAGTATAATTAAATCAACTTGTGTTGTTTTTATAAAAGTAAGCGCTTCGTCACCACTTTTAACTAAAAACACCTCATGCTCATCGCTAAGTGTTTTTTCGAGTACAATTCGATTAAGAGCATCATCATCAACAATTAATACTTTAGCTTTTTTTGACATCCATTGCCCCTAAAACGTTTATAAAAACAACCACCTGTTCTAACTGCATAATAAGCTCTTTCGTTGTTATTTCAACAGCTTTATCGGTTGTTTTAAGATCTTTTTCTGTTTGCAGTGCGCATTGCGACAGCCGACTAAAGCCTAAATTACCCGCTACGCCTTTAATACTATGCGCTATACGAGTTAAGTCATCTTTATTATTACTTATTTTGAGCTGCGCTAATTGAGTTTTGCACACACTAGCAAATTTACCAATCATAGTGTTAAGCAGTGTTTCGTTTAAACTAAACTGAGTTAAAGCAAACGAGTGCTCAAAAAAGCTCGGCTTATAAGGTGCTAAATCGGTTATTGCATCTATAAGCACTTCTGCAACCACAGGTTTAGTTAAATGCTTATTCATGCCACACGCTAAAGATCGTTCAATATCAGCAGGCTCACAATGAGCGGTTAGTGCAAAAATAGGTAATTGGTCTGCACTATATTGCTGCCTAATTAAAGTTGTTGCTTGGCAACCATCTAAGTGGGGCATTTGCACATCCATTAAAATTAAGTCTGGCATTAAATCCGGTAATAATGCCATACCATCAATGGCACTGGTGGCTGTAACCACATTAACTTTTGCTTGGCGTAACACGCTGCTAATTATTTCTAAATTTAATTGATTATCGTCAATCGCTAATACTAACAGACCCGACACACTTGGGTTTAATTTCGTAGTACTCGTTATTTTTAGTTCAGACTCTAAACTTAAATTAAACAATCGCTGTGCAAGCGCTGATGTTTTAATATGCTGTACAGTTAAGCCCATGCTGCTCGGAAAATTTAACCTTGCTTGATGATTTACAACAATAAGCGTGATTGCTTTTGCAAATAAAATATCCTTAATTACAGCTACCGCTAATAACGCAGGTAAATCTGCGGCGTCTATTATTAATTGTTTGTTGTTTAAATGCTCCCGAGGAGATGTTAATACTTGCTCTAAATTAGTATGAGTAAGCGTAGGAAATGCATTTATAACCTTAGTTAATTCGTGACTGTACGCCGATAAAATAACTAATGTATTATTAGGTAGTTGCTTACAAGCAGGTACAACAACATCTAATAAAACACTAAAGTGAAACTCACACCCTTGGCCTTTTTCACTATTTAGCGCTATTTCGCCACCCATTAACAATACCGCCGACTTTACAATGGCCAACCCTAAGCCCACGCCATGATGAGTTCGCGTTGATGATTCATCCCCTTGGGTAAAGGCGTCGAATAAGCGCCTTTGATCGGCTTTATCTATGCCAACGCCGGTATCTATTACCTTAAAGCAAATATGTTGTTGCTCTGGGGAATCGCTTGGTAATAAATCCATTTTAAGGATAATACTACCGGTTTTAGTAAATTTAACGGCATTAGTTAGCAAGTTACCTAACACTTGCTGTAAGCGAATGCCGTCGCATGTAAGGTTGGGGGCAATTAGGGGATCAATATCAATAATCAATTCAATCCCTTTATTTTCACATAAAGGGGCCGTTAAACTTTCACAAATATCAACCAACTCAACCACGCTAAATGGCGCGAGTTCTAACTGCGCTGCCACACTTTCTACCCGTGCAAAATCAAGCATTCTATTAAGCATTAACAATAAGCTGTGTGCTGCGTGCTTAGCTTGCGCGGTTTGTTCTAATTGTTTTGGCGTAAGTCCTTGCTCAATAAGCATATCAAGTAAACCAAATACCGCATTTAGCGGTGTGCGGATCTCATGACTTAAATTAGCAATAAACCGACTTTTTGCTAACGTGGCGCGCTCTGCATCATGTTTTGCTTTGGTTAATATACTTATATCTTGAATATGAATAACATAATACAACGGCTCGGCATTTTCATTCCACACTAACGACACGCTCAGCTGTAACCAATCTGCCAGTTCGCCGTGCGCTAAAGTTAAATGGTATACCCGTTTTTTATTATTCAGTAATTGCGCTAACGTAGCTTTAATTTCTTGCCATTGGGGGTTACTAAATGCCCTATTCAAAGGTGCTCCCGCCAATAACGCTTGCTCAGAAGATAGCTCTCTAGCCGCTTTATTAGCTTGTAAAATAGTATGATCAAGTGAAAGCAACACCACTCCATTAGCCGCAAACTCTATCGCACTTCTAAATTTAGTTTCTGATTCTTTTAATGCGTGTAGGGTTTGCTGTTGCTCGGTTATGTCGCGGCCAATTCCCATAACGCCTAACAGTTGTTGCTGTTCATTATAAAATGGCGCTATGGTTAATAAGTAAGAGCGTTCTGCGCTATCAATACGTTGTTGAATTTGCGTTCGATTGTGCAGTACTTGTTGTTCTAGCTTACTCATTTTTTTACTATCGCGGCTCTCATTTTCTATTAATTTACCAACTAGCGCTGCTTGCTTTTTACCAATAAATGTTTCAAATGCTTTATTACAACCTAAAAATAAACCATCAATACTTTTAAAATAAATAAAGTCAGGAACGTTATTTAGCACTGTATTAAGCAAAGCTAAATGACGCTCTTTGGCTTCGTAGCTGCTCGTTAGTTTTTCAGACTGTAGCTGCAATTTTTTATCTAAATCTTTATTAACGTTCTGTAGGGATTCGACCAGCTGAGTATTTTTAGCAAAAATAGCTTTTACTTTTAAAAACCATGGCTGCCAATTTAAAGGAATTTTATAGTTTAACTGCTCACCAGTTATAGTGTCGTTGTGCTCTAAATAACGCATTAAAAAGGTCATCGGCTTGATAAAAATGCGCTGGCTCAACCAAAAAAACACGCTAAACATAATGCTTAAAAACACGGTCAAAAATATAAATTCTATCGCTGTTTCGTAAATAATGGGCGCAGATAACTGCTCTATTGGCTCATGGTAGGCAGCATGTATGGGGTAGTTACCAATTGGCTGCATTAAAAACTGATTGCCTTTAACTACCTTAGTACTAGTGCGCTCTACTAATACTGCCGGCCAATACTGATTTAATTTAACGGCTTTGTTTATCAACTTTTGTGAGCTGGCAATAACCTCATGATACTGATTCATAAATATATATTCGCCTTGCTGCGGCGATACTTTTTTTAGCCAATTAGAAATAGCTTGTAAGTCATAAATAAGGACTATGTAATCTAGGGAGTTAATATCTTGTTGTCGGCCAACGGCAAAGTAGGCTTTATTACCAACTTTAATAATTTGGCTAGAGCTGAGTTGCTCGGTTAAAAATGGTGGTTTAAATTTGCCTTTTAAAACATCAGTTAAAAAGGCACTTTGGCTACGATCTCGCCTGGCAACGTAAGCAAAACCTTGCTCATCAACATAAGCGACAGCACTTAATGACTGCATTAGCGCTAACGTGGTGTTAAATGAAGGGGCTAACATGACAACTTTTTGCCAGCGTAATAAGGCACTTTGCGATTGAGAAAATTCACCCGCACCTACAATTTCGCCATTTAAATTACTTAAATAACGATAGTAATAGCCATCATACTGGTTAACGTGCAATGGCATTGTGCTATCTGCTAAATGCGGCTTAGATTGGTGATACAAGTTAAACATAGCGGTAAATAAATTATTTACCCCAGCCATAGTATGTTCAATTTGCGCCGATACATTAGCAAAATCGCCATGGCGCTTTTCTATCGCACGCTCAACCTTAATATTGTAAAGGTGCAAACATAATAATAAAGCCACAAACAAAGGCACGGCCAAAGCCACAACTAAAGAGCGGTAATAATCTTTTAAGGGTAAAAACGTCAACTGCTTGCCTGTTTTATGGCTCAATAATCAGCTAATAGACTAGCGAGCCATAATGTTAAGCGCAAGTTATAAGTTTTCTTCAGCGAATGAAGCTAGGCGACTACGTACCACACCATTGAGGTTTATTGTTGCGCTACCTTCAAAGTTTTTAAAGCGCTCCACAATATAAGTTAAGCCCGAAGTAACCGGTGTTAAGTAGTTACTGTCTATTTGTGCCAAGTTACCGGTACAAATTAGCTTAGTCCCTTCGCCGCAACGGGTAATAATGGTTTTTAATTGTGCCGCCGTTAAATTTTGGCTTTCATCTAAAATAACTACTGCATTTTGAATACTGCGACCACGCATAAAATTTACCGACTTAAACTGAATATTGGCTTTTTCCATAATATAATTACGGCTTGAAATTGGATTTTCGTCACCTTTATGTAATACCTCTAGGGTGTCGGTAATGGCCGCTAGCCATGGCGCCATTTTTTCTTCCTCCGTGCCAGGTAAAAAGCCAATTGACTCGGCTATTTCTGGCGTATTACGCGTTACTATTACTTTGTCGTAAATGCCTTTTTCGATCACCATTTCTAGTGCACTAGCAAGCGCCAATAAAGTTTTACCACACCCCGCAGGGCCGGTTAAAATAACCAGTTCTATGCTGGTATCTAATAAAGCATCGAGTGCCATACCTTGGTAAATATTTTTTGGTTTAATACCCCATGCACCTTGATTCATTAATCGCTCATAGCCTATATCTTTTAAGGTTATATGTTCCTCATCGTACGATTTAACTCGCGCCGCAAACTGATCCCCCTCATCAATTAAATACTCATTATAAAATACATCAGGGATTAAGTTTTTAGCCACATGATGCAAGGTCTCACGACCATATTGCTCAGTATTACATTGGCCAACATGCTGCCAAAAGTCTCCGGCTATTTTTTTGTAACCGCTGGTTAATAAGCTAATATCATCAATAAGCTGATCGGTTCGGTAATCCTCTACATACTTAAGCCCTGCACCTTTGGCTTTTAAACGCATGTTTATATCTTTAGTGACTAATATAACTTTGCTATTTGTGTACTGCTTTTGTAAATGCACTGCACAGTTAATAATGCGATGATCGTTTTCATTGCCTGGCAGGCCAGAAATGGAGTCGGCAAATAAATGATCGTTTACAATAATTAAGGTGCCGCTTGATGCTGCTTTCGCTTTTTTATTGCTAGGAAGGGCTACACCTTGGAGCATTTGATCAGGTGTGGCATTTTTTAATATTTCATCTAAACCACGAATAGCCACGCGAGCATCGCGGCTTACATCGTGTTTTCTGTCTTTAATATGATCAAGCTCCTCTAACACTGTCATCGGAATAACTACATGGTGCTCTTGAAACGATAAATACGCGAGGGGTTCGTGAAGCAATACATTGGTATCTAGCACATACATTTTACTTTTAAGGTTCGAAGCATTTTCCATAGCACTTTCCTTACTTTTTATGATGAGTATGCTATACCAAACTAACTAAGTGCTTTTGGGTAATAATGGCTCGTTAGTTACTTAGGTATAATTTTAGTTTAGTCTATTTGTCATAAAAGTCCGTTTTATTACAAACTCGATTTTGTTTTAATTAAACCTTAAAACCAAAGCAATCGACTGACTAAAATAGTAGGTTTTGCTAAGGAAATATTTTTAATGCTGCTAACACTCAAAGTAATAGCTGCAGAGCTATTTATTATCTTACTGTGTACTTATTTACCCAAAAAAGATCCAGATGTTAGCCGTTTTGTTAGGAATAATTCACACTTACCGAATTAATTAAAAGTGAGGCTAATAGCGCCTTGCAGTGGTGTTGTCTAACAGGTAACATAGCCGCCTTTTTCTTCATAGACGAGACATATATGAATTTTTCCTTAGGTCAGCGTTGGATCAGTGATACAGAGTCAGATTTAGGATTAGGTACAGTTGTTGCCATTGAGGGCCGTCAGGTCAGCATATTATTTCCTGCTAGTGGCGAAAGCCGCGTTTATTCTTGGGCAGAAGCACCCGTAACCCGTGTGTCATTTAATCCTGGCGATGTGATCAAAAGCGTTGAAGAGTGGGAATTAGAAGTTGAGTCTATTGAAGTGCAAGGCGAGCTACTTTGTTATCACGGTACTCGTGTTGATAATGGTGAAGCAGCCAAACTAAAAGAAACCTTTCTAGATCATTTTATTAAGTTTAACAAACCTCAAGATCGTTTATTTGCCGGCCAAGTAGATCGTTTTGATCGTTACACGCTGCGCTACCAAACATGGTTACATAAATTTGAACGTGAACAGTCGCCTATAAAAGGCTTAATTGGTCAGCGTGCTAATCTTATTCCGCATCAGCTTTATATAGCCCAAGAAGTGGGTAAACGTTTTGCACCACGCGTACTTTTATCAGATGAAGTAGGCCTTGGTAAAACGATTGAAGCGGGAATGATTTTACATCAGCAAATTATTAGTGGCCGTGCCAGCCGTGTCCTTATTGTAGTACCCGAAAACCTGCAGCACCAATGGTTAGTAGAAATGCTGCGCCGCTTTAATTTACGCTTCTCTATTTTTGATGAAGATCGTTGCGACGAAGCGTTTGCCGACTCACCAAATGTATTTGATACCGAGCAACTGGTACTTACCAGCCTAGAGTTTTTAACCAAGAAAAAACGTTGGTTCGAACAAGCAACTTTAGCTGACTGGGATTTACTAGTAATAGATGAAGCACATCACTTAAGTATTAATAATGGCAAGCCAAGCTCAGAGTACCAACGTATGGCCGAGCTTAGCCAAGATATTCCGGGCCTTATTTTACTTACTGCCACGCCAGATCAACTTGGTCATAGCAGCCACTTTGCTCGCCTACAGTTACTCGATCCAGACAGATTTTACGACTACGACGTGTTTAAAGAAGAAGAAGCAAATTACAAAGACGTTGCCGAAGCTGCTAATCAATTACTCCAAGAGCAAGGACTAGACGATAGTGCTAAAGCGACTTTAATTGAGCTGTTAAAAGAAACCGACATTACCGATATTCTGGCAAAAGCACAGCAAGGTGATTTACCCGCGCGTAAAGAAATACTTAACATGTTACTGGATCGCCACGGCACCGGGCGCATCTTATTTAGAAATAGCCGCAGCGGTATTGACGGCTACCCTAGCCGTATATTACACGCCTACCCTATGCCATTGCCAAAGCAATATAAAACAGCAATGACAGTGCTGGGCAATATGAGCGGCATTCAAAATCCCGAACTTAGTGCACAGCGCGCACTATTCCCAGAAAAAATATTTCAAGAGTTTGAAGGTGAGAGCGCCAGTTGGGGAGCATTTGATCCTCGCGTAGATTGGCTAATCGACACCCTTAAAACTCTTAAACGCGAAAAAGTTCTGCTTATATGTGCTAAAGCCGAAACAGCTATCAGCCTTGAGCAAATACTACGTGAACGCGAAGCAATTAAAGCCTCGGTTTTTCACGAAGGTATGTCGATTATTGAGCGTGACCGCGCCGCTGCATTTTTTGCAGACGAGTACGACAACGCGCAAATACTACTGTGTTCTGAAATAGGCTCTGAAGGGCGTAACTTTCAGTTCTCACATCATTTAGTGTTATTTGATTTACCACTAAACCCAGATTTACTAGAGCAACGTATTGGCCGACTAGACCGCATTGGACAAACTCAAAATGTGAACATTCACGTGCCATATTTTGAAAACACCGCCCAAGAAGTATTACTACGTTGGTACAACGAAGGCCTAGACGCATTCGAATCTACCTCGTCAACGGGGCAAATGTTGTATAAAGAATTTCGTGATGACCTACTTGATTACATTGCAGCGCATAACTGCGACGAAGACGAGTTAGATCCATTACTTGAGCAAGTAGCACAAAAAAATGCGGTACTGCGCAAACAAATGGAAAGCGGACGCGACCGTTTACTTGAGCTGCATTCATCGGGCCAAGGCGCAGCCGACTCTTTGGTAGCTGATATTGAAAAACTAGACAATCAGTTTGAACTGCCTAGTTACATGATCAACGTATTTGACACTTTTGGTGTAAGCCAAGAAGATAAAGGCGAAAATACCATTATCTTAAAGCCAACCGAGCATATGTTAAACGCCTCGTTCCCGGCATTAAGAGAAGATGGCATGACAGTTACATTTGACCGCGATACCGCGCTTTCGCAAGAAGACGTGCACTTTATTAGTTGGGATCACCCTATGGTGCAAGGCACCCTAGATATGATTTGTGACGACGATTTTGGTAGCGCATCGGTTGCTTTGCTTAAAAACAAAAAACTACCACCGGGTACCTTTTTTGTTGAGCTTATTTTTGTAGCCGAAGCTATGGCGCCAAAAGTATTGCAGGTTGGTCGCTTTTTACCACCTACACCAATTCGTATTTTACTTGATAAAGCAGGTAATAACTTAGGTGAAAACGTGGCGTTTGACGGCTTTAATCAGCAGCTTTCTGCCGTTGGTCGCCAAACAGCCAGTAAACTCGCCGGCGCATTGCAAAGTGCTATTCACCCGATGATCAGCACCGCAAAAGACATGGCACAAGAAAAACTTGAAGTTATTCGTACTGCGTCACTGGCTAAAATGCAAACATCACTAAGTGAAGAGCAGCAGCGATTAGTTGCCCTTAAGCAAATTAACCCTAATATTCGCCAAGAAGAAATTACCTTTTACGATAAGCAACGCACAGATTTAACTACCTACATTGAAAAAACCCAGTTAAAACTCGATGCGATTCGTTTAATTGTGGTTTCGCACTAACGCTTTGGCGATAAGCTGACAGCCGTTAGTAAAAAATTGCTAATGTGCGAATGAAGAAAGCGCGGTATTTAAATTGTACCGCGCTTTTTTCCTGTATAAATTACCTCACAAACCTAATTTTAACTGGGGAGTATTTTTCCATACTAGAAGTAAACTCTTGATTTCTTAAAGCATAATCATTTTTAATAAATTGAGAAACCATATCTATCTCGGGAAAGAGTTTTGCTTTCGAAATCCCTACTCCTGCCAATTGTTTCAAAATACTTAACTTATCAGAAGCTTTAATAATATACCTTTTAGATTTCGGTCTAAATATCCATTCCTGAGGAATTTCAGCCGGAGTGTACTTGTTCTTACCAATACCAAATAATAAAAAAGCTCCATCTTGACTGGCTAACCTAGGGTTATCCATTTTTGGTTTAACACAAACAACACTTTGAAGATGCTCTGGATTAATTCTTTCCAAAAAATGGGGCTTCTCTTTTTTTATATCATGCATTAGCTTTAAGGCATGATGATTTTTGGGGTTGTGAAAGTTTTTATCACTCCCTCTAAATTGGGGGGTAATTTCAAAATCAGATGGAGACCAAGCAAGATTCGATATAACGCTTACTGTATCGCTATCAAAATACTTAACTTTCTGATCAGGAATTTTAAAAAATATTATTTCTCCATCTTTATCTTCATCGTCTTGTCCAATACACGCAAAATATAAAGCTACTAAAGGATTCTCCGAAAGGTCAAGTAACCGAGTAGGTAAGTCATAGTGTTGCATTTTCACCAGTTTTTCAAAGCTACTATTCATCGAACTAAACTCATTTGGGCACCTCATAATGATTTCTTGGATCATTTTATGCTCATTTGAATACCACAGCTTTTTTCTATAAATAGATGGTAGAGAAAAAAACGTCTTATTAGCGTGTCCTCTGAAAAAAAACGAAAACCCTTCCTCTTCCAACTCAGGTGTAATACCGAGTAAAGTCCTCAAACTCCCTAGTTGTGTTTCTTTAATATCCATTTTTATCTTTACTTTAATTATGTGTAGGCTTCTAATTTACAATAACTTATATAGAGCTATTTTTTTAGTTATTATTAAACTTTCGAAATTATTTTTAATAATTGTAATAATATTACGCATTGAGTATTCCTTATTACTCCACTAAAATGGCGCCCTTGAAAATCACTGAGGTTGGCCGTGTTAATTAACTACAATCCCCCAACAGATCCGTATTTAACTATTCTGTATCAGGATGAGGATTTACTCATCGTTAATAAGCCTAGCGAGTTGTTAACCGTGCCAGGTAAAGACCCTAAACATGCCGATTGCTTAATAAGCCGAGTTAACCGAGTTTTTCCTACCGCTAAAATAGTGCATCGTTTAGATATGGCAACGTCAGGCATACTTTGCTTGGCAATGAATAAAGGTGCGCACCGCCATGTAAGTATGCAGTTTCAGGAGCGCGAAACCGCCAAGCGCTATATTGCCCGGATATATGGGCAACTTGAGGCGCAAACCGGCTCAGTTGATTTACCGCTTATTTGCGATTGGCCTAATCGCCCCAAGCAAATGGTTGATCACGAAAACGGTAAGCCGTCGCTTACGCATTTTAAAATACTTGAACGTGAACCTGATGCAACCCGTGTAGAACTAACTCCTATTACAGGGCGCTCGCACCAGTTGCGTGTACATATGCTAAGCCTAGGCCATCCTATTTTAGGGGATAGGCTTTACGCGCATAAAGCGGCACTGGCTGCGGCGCCGCGCTTGCAATTACACGCACAAATGCTCAGCTTAAAACATCCCACTACTGAGCAAATACTTACATTTGAAGCTGCCCCTGATTTTTAGCGCTAACACTTAATATTAAAGTTTAGCCTGTTACGCTAAACTTTTTTGCTGCTGCGCCGATATCTAAATAATGTTTTTTATTTGAGTTGGTTATGGTATTGGCGCAGTATTTAAAGGTAATTAAACTAAACGTACTGCTAAGCTGTGCGCTACTTTTAACTGTGCAAGTAACTGCAGCAGAGCATATTGCCCCACCCTCGTATGCAAGTATTGAAAACAATGATATTCAACACTTACTTCCCAATGATGAAATAAAGCCTATATTAGCTGGCGATACTGAATTTTTAACCTTATACAGCGAGTATATGAGTGCTGATTTTAGAGGCACTGTACTGCTTATACCTGATTGGCAATCAAGCGCGACCAATAATGCCGGAATGAGCTTTTTACGCAAAGAACTGAATAATTTAGGCTACATTACCTACGCAATGACAGTACCTGATATTAACTGGCAGGCGAGTGAAATAGCCACTGCTGCAACTAACGAAAGCACTACAACTGAAAGCACCTCAGCTGAAAATATTCTTGCCCAAAGCACTGATAATGAAAGTGTTGCTGTTGAAAGTACTACTATTGAGGATGTTGGTGCAAACAAAAGTGCTGAGCCACACCACGTTAATGCCATTGAAAAAGTGAGTGACGCGGTACTCGATAACTATAAAGTAAATTTAATCGCCCGCTATGAAGCACTGTATAATACAGCAATGGCAGAGCCAAATAATATTGTAGTCATTGCCCAGGGGATCAGTGCTGGCGTGCTACTTGAACATTATGCGCAATTTCCCGACTCAAGACTTAATGCATTTATAAGTTTAAGCAGTTATTTACCTAACAGTAAACGTAATCAAGACTTAAGCCAAACTTCGTCCTTAATTGCCCCACCATTACTGGATATTTACTACGCTAACGATAACAACGAGATTTTAATGAACCTTAAAAGTCGTCAGCGCTGGGTTAACCGCAATGCAAAATTTGATTATCGCCAACGCCAGTTATTTGGTTTGCGCAATCAGCCCGATCAGCATGCCCGCCTAAGTAAAGAAATAGACGGTTTTTTACGCCGCCTTTTTTAAATACTCGTAAGCAGCTTGAATATCTTGGCTTTTTTTAACCGCTAATTCCATCATATGTTTTGGTAAGCCTTGCGATACCAATTTATCAGGGTGATGCTGCGCCATCAGTTTTCGATACGCGAGCTTTATTTCTCGTGCTGTTGCTGAGTCATTAAGCCCTAATAATGCCAACGCTTGTGCGCGGTTTATATTATTATTAGGTGGTACATGATGGCCTGAACCTTCACGGTAACTGCTACTTTGCCCTTGTTGCTGTTGTTTATAACGCTGTTGCTGCTGCCTAAAGCTAAACTCTGCTTGGTAACGCTTTAATACAAAAGCAAAGTGCGCTCTAGATACGCCTAACTGTTTACTCACTTCTTGTAAAAGTAATTTTTCTTGCTCAGCGAGTACACCATCTGAGAATGCCATTTGAATTTGAATTTCTAAAAATAGCTGTAATAAATCATAACGCTTAGCAAAACGCTCTTTAAAGTCTTGTACTGTTTCTTTTAATGAAAAATCATTTTCTTTACCCGACTGAAATGCATGCTGTGCTTCGCGGCGCTCTTCACCTTGTAAGCCCATTTCGTCCATAAATAACGTTGCAGCTTTAATATGTACTTCGCTAATGCGCCCATTTGATTTAGCAATATGGCCCATAACTGCAAAACAGCTAGAAAAAAACAGCGCTTGACGCTCGTTTACGTCGTCACCTTTAAATAAGTTTGAAAAGCCACCGGCTTTATCAAAATCTTTTTTTAAGCTTTTATCAAACATATGGCCAAGGTATAGGCCAAAAATGGCACCAAAGATTTTGCCAAACATAAAACCGAAAATAAACCCGAGTATTTTTCCCCACATCTAAATTATTACCTCTATTAAATTTGTCGTTGATTAAGTGCTGATAATCGCTCAGGAGTACCTACATCATCCCATTGGCCTATGTAGAGTTCGGTAGAGACTAAATGTTCAGTTAATTTTTTAGCTAAAATAGGCCCAAGCGGACGAACACCTTGCTCAAAATCGTTAAAAAAATCGGCTTGATACCGGCCAATTCCAGAAAATGTATATTTTTGACTATCACTCGACAAATGACTGAGCGCAAAATCACCGTTAGGATTATGCGGCGGATTTTCTATCAGTACTATGTGCGCCTCACCCGCTTGTAAATGCAGCTGAGTTAACGCGCTTACGTCGTAATCGGTATATATGTCGCCATTTATAACAATAAAAGTGTCGCCTAATAGCGGTAGCGCAGCAATAATGCCACCGGCCGTTTCAAGGCCGCCTGCCACTTCTTGGCTGTAGCGTATATTTACGCCCCATTTGCTGCCATTGGCAAAATAATCTTTAATTTTATCACCTTGCCACGCAAGGTTTATTACTATTTCGGTAATACCCGCCGCTTTAAGATTAACAATATGATGCTCAATTAATGGCTTACCCGCTACTGCCAACATAGGTTTAGGCATATTTTGCGTTAGCGGCATCATGCGTTGTCCGCGCCCTGCCGCTAAAATCATCGCCTTCATGTGCGCTCCTTAGCCAAGCGCTCAACCACTTTAGGAACAATAGTATTTTGTATAAATAAGCCAAGGCCCTGCAGCTCTGAATAATTAGCAGCTACCTCTACAATATATGTAAGTGTAGGTAGTATATTAGCCAAATACCCTTTTTTACCATCACGTAAATACAAGCGACAAAAAATACCGGCCGCTTTTAAGTGGCGCTGTAAACCGGTTAAATCAAACCAATATTTAAATTCATTAAAGGTAACATTAGCAATTAAACCTTGGCGATTAAATTCATCGTACCCGTATTTAACTAAATGAGTTAATTCGCTCTCTGGCAGTTTAAAATAGCAATCGCGTAACAAAGACACTAAGTCGTAACATAGCGGCCCGCGTACAGCATCTTGATAATCTATGATCGCCCATTGCTGGTTGCAGCGCATAATATTACGACTATGGTAATCGCGGTGCATGGTAACGCTAGGCTGAGCAAGCATGGTATTGCTAAGCAGATCACAGCTTGTTTGCCACAGTATTTGTTGCTCTGCGGTTAGTTTACAATCAATAAAGTCATGCATTAACCACTGGCTGAATATGCCAAGCTCAACGGCTATAAACTTTTTATCATAAGCTTGCATAGCAGCTGCTGCAGGTGTTTTTGCCCACTGTACGCTTAGCTTAATTAATTGCTGGTAATACTCAGTGCGGTGCTCATCATCAAGCATGTCTGCAAGGTGCGTGCTGCCTAAGTCACTTAAAATGAAAAAGCCTTGCTGCTCGTCACTGGCAATAATAGCGGGCAATAAAAATCCTTGCTGCGTAAATACGCTATTGAGCGAGATATACGGCGCATTATTTACTTTAAGTGGATCGGAATCCATCACAATAAAGCTGTTATTAGCACAATTTAAGCGATAATAACGACGAAAGCTCGCATCGGCAGTAATTGCTGCTAACGTGCATTTTTGCTCACTAAAGTGAGTATTTATAAAGAGTTGTAAGCGTTCAAAACGTGTCATTTTATAAGCTATCTATTTTTCACTAATTACTTTGCCATTGTTTTCCTTTATTATGTCTACTTGAAATTAATCACAGCGTATAAAGGTCGATAAATGAGCAAAACCTGGGGCATATTGATGCTAAGCGTACTGAGCGCACCATCGCTTGCCGAAACTGAACTGACACACAAGTTTTGTGGCACTTCAATGCAAACCAGAGCTTGGCAACCGCTTCCTGGCTTAAAGCTAGGTATGGTTGATATTCGCGCTAACGACGTAGAGCTTTTAGGCACACAAAGCGCTGAATTTACTGGTAATGTTGATATTAACACCGTTAATATGAGTTTGTCCGCACAAACTGCACTAATCGATAAGCAGCGCGGTTTACTCAATGCTACTGGGCCAATTACTTATCGCGACAAAATAAGCGAAGTTAACAGTACAGGCCTCAACGCCGATTTAAATAACTCAGCAATCAGCTTACTTGGTGCACAATATAGCCTAACACAACAGCTAGGCAAAGGTGGCGCTGAAAAACTCACCGTTGATGAGTCTGGCTTAATGCTAATGAATGCAAGCTTTACTGCTTGTCCTGGCGAAGTACCTGTGTGGGCCATTGAAGCCGACGAAATTAACCTTTCTCGCGAAGAAGGCTGGGGCGAAACCTATAATGCGGTTTTACGCATCCTAGATACGCCGGTTTTATATTTACCTTATTTTACCTTTCCACTTGATGAGCGCCGTAAATCGGGATTACTTACGCCTAGTTTTTCAAGTTCAGATCGCTATGGTTTAGAAACAATTACGCCTTACTACTGGAATATCGCTCCTAATTTAGATGCCACCATTACCCCGCGCTATATGTCGCGTAAAGGCTTACAACTGCAAACTGAATTTAGATATTTAACCCAAGAGCATGAAGGCTTAGTGGGCATTGAATACTTAAATAAAGATGATTCAGACCCCGATCTTGGCGATCGTTATATGTTTCATTGGCAACAAAAAAGCTACTTAGGTGAAAACTGGCGCGCTAATGTTGATATAACAAACGTGAGTGACGACAACTACTTAACTGATTTAGACTCTAATTATGCCAGTAAAACCGATACCCAATTGTACAGAACAGGCTCGCTTACCCATATGGGCGACACTTGGCGTACCGATATTACAGTACAAAATTTTGAAGTACTGGGCGATCACTTAGAGTCTTATACCGCTTTACCACAAATTAGTTTTACCCAAACCGCACCTTGGCAATACGACAACTTTGATTTTAGTGTATCGGGAGAAGTGAGCCACTTTACGAATAGCTCAGCTATTATTGATCAAGCTACTCGAATACATATTGAGCCAAAAGCTCGCTTTGATTATAAAGAACATGCATGGTCGTTTTTATCAGAAGTAAGCATATTACAAACAAACTACAAGCAGCATGGTGATTTAGAAGGTACTCAATATAGCGAAAGCGTATCGCGTACACTGCCAAAAGTACGTTTGTATACACAACTTAATTTTGAGCGCGAAACCTCCTACTTTATTGACGACGGTATTCAAACTTTAGAGCCTCAGCTACAATATTTATATACCCCTAATGAAGATCAATCTGATATAGGCTTATTTGATACTGCCAAACTACAAGATGATTTTTTTGGTTTATTTAGAGATACACGCTTTTCAGGTGTTGATAGAATAGCCGCTGCCAACCAATTTACCTTAGGTGCAACTACTCGGTTATTTGACAAAAAACACCAAGAAGTATTTAATTTTAGCGCCGGGCAAATATTTTATTTAAGCGATTCAGCCAAACCTACAGAGCAAGGATTAAACTCAGACACCAACTACAATGCCTTGTTTGCAGCACAAACCATGGTACATTGGCATCGTCGCTGGTATTTATCAGCGGGTATTCAGTATGATACTGACGGCAAACAAATTATTCAGTCTAACGTAACGCTCGACTATAAAGGCGACGATAATGAGCTAGTTCAATTGAACCATCGGTATTCAGATGATGTCTCAGGTAATGCAATTGAACAAACAGGCTTATTTACAAGCATTCCAGTGAGCGACGAATGGCAGTTTATTGCAAGCTATCACCGCGACCTTGAAAATAACCGCAGTATCGAAGTGTTAAGCGGACTACAGTATGAATCGTGCTGTTGGGCATTTCAAATTACTGGCCATCGCCAAATTGTTACCGACTTAAATCAGTCTATAGGGCAACAACAGGCGACTTTTGATTCAAGTATTCGTTTGAATTTTGTTTTAAAAGGGTTAGGTAGTAAAAGCCGTTATGATGCTAAAAAATTATTACAACAAGGTATTTTTGGTTATCGTAGACCGTATTTTCTTAATGACTAGGACACTGTTTTTAAAGTTAAAGTAGTATTAATTAACGCTAAAAATTGAGTATTCCCTAGGATCACAATAGTACTATTAGCAAGAGTAGTAAAAAGAATATGAATTTAAAAAAATTATTAACATCAGCAGTTTTAAGTATTAGCTTATGCCAAAGCGCATTTGCAGCTCCGGTTGAAATCGACAAAGTTATTGGCATAGTCAACCAAGGGGTTATTTTAAAAAGTGAAGTGGACACCATAGTTAACCGTGTTAAAAAGCAAGCTGAAGAACAAAGTCAGGAGCTTCCTAAAGACGAAACATTACGTGTTCAGGCCGTAGAGCGATTAGTTAACCAAACACTCATGATGCAAATGGCTGAGCGTATGGGGTTAGAAATTTCAGACAGCCAACTAGATCAAACGCTTGCAAGTATGGCTAAAGAGCAAGGCGGTAGCATTGCAGATTTACGTCGTACTATTGAGGGCTCGGGAGAAAGCTTTCAAGCATACCGTGAAGAAATTCGTAAAGAGATCACTACACAGCAAGTTATGCGCGCCAATGTTGATCGCCGTGTTTATGTAAGCGAACAAGAAGTAGATAACTTACTAAAAATTATGGATAGCCAAGGTCAAAACGCAGAAGAGTATGACATTGGCCATATTTTAATTGATATTCCAAGTGATGCTAGCGCCGATGAAATTGCGTCAGCTAAAACGCGCGCAGACAAAGTAATTGAATTACTTAATGACGAGCAAGAATTTAAACGCATTGCTATTTCATCATCAAGCGGCTCTCAAGCACTTGAAGGTGGACAACTAGGTTGGATGGGCATTAACGAAATGCCGTCGTTATTTGCTGAAGCCGTTAAAGGCAAAAAACAAGGCGCTATTATTGGTCCACTGCGCTCAGGTGCTGGTTTTCATATTATAAAGGTACAAGATGTTCGTGGTCGTCAAGTTGTAGAAACAACTGAAACTCGCTCACGTCATATTTTAATAAAACCATCTATTATTTTAAGTGAAGAAAAAGCACGCAGTATGCTTGCCGGTTTTGTAAAAGACTTACGCGCTGATAAAGCCGACTTTGCAAAACTTGCTAAAGAATACTCAGAAGATCCAGGCTCAGCCCTTAAAGGTGGTGAGTACGATTGGGCCGATCCAACTAGCTATGTTCCTGCCTTTAGAGATACTTTATTATCACTTAAGCAAAATGAAATTAGCGAACCATTTAGAAGCCAATTCGGTTGGCATATTGTGCAGTTACTAGATACCCGTGTAGCTGATAAAACCGAGCAAGCTAAACGCAACCGCGCCCATGGCATGCTATTTAATCGTAAATTTAAAGAAGAAAGCTTTAACTGGCAGCAAGAAATGCGCGAACAAGCCCATGTTGAAATTTTCCCAATAGACGAATAATTATGACATTACGTATCGCAATTACCCCAGGTGAGCCTGCGGGCATTGGTCCAGATTTACTGTTAAAACTTGCCCAACAAACTTGGGACGCACAGCTTGTTGCCATTGCCGACGCAAATATGCTTAAACAACGTGCTAAACATTTAGGCTTAAATATAAAGCTCATAGAGTTTGATCAGCACGCTGCAGCAATCCCTGCACCAGCAGGAAGCCTTTACCTACATCAAGTAGATGTAGCTGAGCCGGTAGAGCTAGGTGTACTTAACGATGCCAATGGCCAATACGTATTAGACACTTTGCGTATTGCCAGTGAAAAAAACATGGATGGCACTTTTGCAGCAGTTGTTACCGGCCCAGTGCATAAAGGCATTATTAATAAAGCCGGCATTTCGTTTAGTGGCCACACCGAGTATTTTGCACAACAGTCGAATACCGCCGATGTAGTAATGATGCTTGCTACGCAAGGGCTAAGAGTAGCGCTGGTAACAACGCATATTCCGCTTGCCTATGTGTCGCGTGCTATCACAGAGGATCGGCTAATCAAAGTAGCGAGTATTTTAAACCACGACTTACAAACTAAGTTTGGTATAGAAAAGCCGCGTATTTTAGTCTGTGGTTTAAATCCTCATGCTGGTGAAGATGGCCATTTAGGCCGTGAAGAAATAGATACTATTATTCCAACACTTGAAATACTTAACAACCAAGGTATGAACCTGATTGGTCCACTCCCTGCTGACACTTTATTTCAAGATAAATACCTAAATGAAGCCGATGCCGTATTAGCTATGTATCACGATCAGGGGCTACCTGTGCTAAAATACAAGGGATTTGGTAACTCGGTAAATATTACCTTAGGTTTACCATTTATCCGCACCTCAGTAGATCATGGTACTGCTTTGGACTTAGCAGGCAAAGGTACTGCTGATGTTGGCAGTTTTGAATTAGCGATCCGCGAAGCAATTAAGCTCGCCCAAGAAAAAGCACAAAATCAATGACCGATAAAGTACATTTAGGACACCGCGCCCGTAAACGTTTTGGACAAAACTTTTTATTTGATGACATGATCATCGGTAAAATAGTGAGCGCAATCGATCCTAAACCAGAAGATAACCTAGTAGAGATTGGTCCAGGCCTTGGCGCAATTACTGAACCGGTAGCCGAATTAAGCGGCCATTTAACAGTTGTAGAATTAGATAAAGATTTGGCACAGCGATTAATTGAACACCCATTTTTAGGGCCTAAATTAACCGTAAACCAAGGCGATGCAATGACCTTTGATTTTGCAAGCTTGGTGAGAGATGACAAAAAATTAAAAGTGTTTGGGAACTTACCGTATAACATTTCTACTCCGTTACTATTTCATTTTTTTGAATTTGCAGACAATATTGAGCACATGCACTTTATGCTGCAAAAAGAAGTAGTAAAACGCATGGTTGCAGGCCCAGGGAGCAAAACCTTTGGTCGTTTAAGCGTAATGACCCAGTACTACTGTAATGCAATGCCGGTTATAGAAGTACCGCCTGAGTGCTTTAAACCAGCGCCTAAAGTTGATTCGGCGGTTATTCGCTTAATCCCTAAAAAACCTGAACAACGCACTGCAAAAAGCGTGAAAATTTTAAACAACGTTTGCCTAGAAGCCTTTAACCAGCGTCGTAAAACACTACGCAATAGTTTAAGCAACTTACTAACTGCAGATGAGCTTACCAGCATTGGCATAGATGTTACTTTGCGTGCTGAGCGCTTATCGTTACAACAATTTATTGATATAGCAAATTGGATTTATGACAACAAGCAGTAATATTGGATCGCCTGTAAAGGTATCTGTTGAAACATTTTATGTAGAAGAGCAGTCGCAACCTGAACTCGATAAGTTTGTATTTGCTTATTCTGTAACCATTAAAAATCACAGTTTGTGTAGCGCTAAATTACTGAGCCGTTATTGGTTAATTACCGATGCAAATGGCAAAGAAATTGAAGTGCAAGGCGAAGGTGTGGTCGGCGAAAACCCAGTTATAGCACCCGGCGAAAGTTATAAATATACCAGTGGGGCAATACTAGATACCCCTGTAGGTACTATGCAAGGGCATTATACGTTACGTAACGAGTTTGGCACTGAGTTTAAAGCGCCTATTAACGTGTTTCGTTTAGCCTGCCCAAACATACTGCACTAGTGCACTCTAAGCATGGCTGACTACGCAATAGGTGATTTGCAAGGCTGCTTTAACGAGTTTAACGCGTTACTCCAACGCGTTAACTTTAATCCAAGTAAAGATCATCTTTATTTGGTGGGCGATATAGTCGCTCGAGGCCCGGACTCACTCGCCTGTTTAGAGTACCTATACAAACACCAAAATAGCATTACAGTTACGCTAGGCAATCATGACTTACACCTGATTGCCTGCTATCTACTTAATAAACCACCCAACCCTAATGATAAATTAGCGGCTGTATTCAATAGCACTAAACTCCCCCACTATATTGCATTTTTACAAACTCAGCCTTTGGCACTTTATCTTAAGCAGTACAATAGCTTTATATCCCATGCTGGGCTCAACCCTGACTGGTCGATAGCACAAGCCTTACAACATGCTCAGTTTGCTCAGTATTGTTACAGCTCATCTAAAGCGCATGACTTTTTTGCAAACATGTACCAACCTCATCCCATTAATAACCCTAATGAACTTAATGACTATGAAAAGTTTAGATACATAGTTAACTACTTTACCCGCATGCGATTTTTAACTGCCGATAATCAACTCGACTTAAGTGCAAAAGGGGAGGTAACAAGCAACAATCACTTAACCCCTTGGTTTATGCATCCAGCAATAACAACAGCTAAACAAACACTTATTTTTGGCCATTGGGCAGCATTAAATGGTAAAACACCTCACAATCATTTATTAGCCTTAGACACCGGATGTGTTTGGGGGGGCGCTATGACCCTAATAGAGTTAAAAAACAAACAAAAAACTATAGAAAAATCACAACTTTCGTCTAAATAAACTGAAATAAAGTAATACATCTGTTAAGTTTAATGCAGCATGTTGAAATATTGTAATTACAACCTGTTCACATTGAGTTGGCATTATATTTAGTAGCAAAAATAGCATCCCTATAATTAGAGCTACGCATGACCATTGCTTAATTAAAAATAATCAACACAGATTAAACACTTAAAATTAACTTTAATTACTTAACTTATTGCAATACAAGCCGATAAGTTTTAACTGATGTACTTTAGAATGGAAATCCGTATGAATTTAACAGTGAGCCAGCGTATTTGGGGTGGATTTATTTTCATCACTCTACTGCTTTTAATAATTGGCGGTAACTCTTTAATAAAAATAGCAAATATTGATCGATCCACCCAAAAAGTAAATCAGTTGTCGCTGCCCGCTTTAAATAAAAGCGCTGAATTACAAGCCGAGTTTATTTTAATGAGCAAAGCTGCTCAAGCCAGTTTTTATACCTCTTCTGCAGAGCAACTAGAACCAATAAAAAACCAAGTGCTCGAACAAAAGCAGTTATTCAATACGCTGCATAGTGAGTTACAAGAAGTAGTTAAAAACGATCCACTATTGAGTAAAAGTAGCCAACAAGTTGAAACAACCTATTTAAGTTTTTTAAGCACAGTAGAGAGCTTACTTGCCGACAAAGCTAAACAGCTAGCACTGAATAAAATGTTAAAAGCGCAACTAGAAAACATAGAGCTTGCCGCCGAAGATGCAAACTCAATTGTACTCGATATTATTGATATAAACGGCTTAGAGCAAAGTAACCCACGTGCTTATCAGGCTGCTAATAATCTTGAAAACAATTTTATGTCTGTAGTAAGCAACAGCACCGACATGCTAACGGTTAAAACGCTTAATACCTTAGATATTGTAAAAAATGAGCAAGTATACTACTTCGAAGAAGTAACCCGCACCGTAGCGCTAATTAAGCCAGCCATAGAGCAAAGCCATAGTGGTTTATACAATAGTCTAAAAGAATACGTAGACACGCTAGAGAACAACATTGTAGGTAACAATAGCCTTGCTGCGAATAAAAAACGCTTAATAGATGCAATTAGCCTTACTGAACGCGAACTTGCAGAGTCTGAGCAAGCAACTAAAACAGCGCTAAATCAAATTGACGTACTTGTAAAACAAGCCAGCGATGTTGCTTTTTCATTGCAAAAAGGGGTGCGCAGCGACGTAGACTCTGCAAACTTGTGGACTTGGATAGGCATGATAATAGCTACGATAATTGCAATTATCGTAGCAGTCGTTACGGTAAATCGTATTACTAAACCACTGGCTGAAGTTAATCGCATTTTAGATATTGTAGCAAGTGGCGATATGACGCAACGCTTAGATGACAGTGCTAAAGATGAGTTTGGTGAGCTATCGAAAAGCTGTAACACCTTAATTGATAGTCTTCGCAGTTTAATTAAAGGCATTATTTCACGCTCAACTCAGCTTGCAGCAGCATCAGAGCAAACCTCAACAATTACTGGCGAATCAAGTAAAGCAATTCGTAATCAGCAAGCACAGGTTGAGCAGGCGGCTACAGCAACAACCGAAATGAGTAGTACATCACAAACGGTAAGCAACAGTGCTCAACAGGCGTTACATGAAATTAAAAATGCCGATAAAGAAGCTGAGCGCGTTAAAGATATTTCAAACCAAAATAAAGCCACTATTGAGCAACTAGCTTACGAAGTTGATGAAGCGTCGAATGTTATTAATAAGCTACATAAAGACAGTGCATCGATTGGCAGTATATTAGATGTTATTCGCGGTATTGCTGATCAAACAAACTTATTGGCATTAAATGCCGCGATTGAAGCGGCGCGTGCAGGTGAGTATGGCCGAGGCTTTGCTGTAGTAGCAGATGAAGTACGCTCTCTGGCAAGTAAAACACAAGAATCAACCCAAGAGATTCAATCTATGATTGAGTCACTACAAAGCGGTGCAGAAGCCGCTGTATCGGCCATGGAAAAAGGCAAACAACAAGCCGTGTCATGTGTTAAGCAAAGCGATTTAGCAAGCAGCGCTCTCGATTCAATTACTTTAGCTGTATCGCAAGCGCATAACGTGAGTGAAGAAATATCAACAGCAGCGCAAGAGCAACAACAAGTATCACAAGAAATAAGTGAGCGTTTAGAGTCTATTGTTGCTATAGCCGAGCAAACCGCTGAGGGCGCAATACAAACGACTATTTCAAGTTCAGAGGTAGCAAAGCTAGCAGAAGAACTAAGGTTATCAGTAGAGAACTTTAAGGTTTAATTACTGCTATAAACATGTATAAAAAAGGGGAAGTAATTTATTACTTCCCCTTTTTTATTAGATTTTGCTTATAGCTTGATTACTAACGCTAATTTCTATTTGTTTGTTAAGCAAATTAATGAACAAAATACTGCGTATATCGCCATCAGGCTCTTTATAAATAGCGTCAATATTTTTAAATGAGTCATTATTTACACTCACCAAGTCACCGCTTTTAGGGATTTGCGATTCATGAGAGTGCGAACGCTCTGCTTTAAGCTGATTAATTAACTCAACGGGCACACGCTGATATGCAGCACCATAAGTTACAAAGCCACTTACTCCGCGGGTATTTTTTACCGCAAAAAAGTTACCATTCTCAGCTTCTAAACACACAAATACATAACCAGGAAATAAAGCAGACTGCTTAACAGTACGGCGTCCTTTAACTAGCTTTTCAGTAGTTAACTTTGGAAAAAATGACGCTATTCCTTGGTTTTTTAAATTAACCTGCGCACGCTCTTCTTGGCGAGGTTTACATACAACTAAATACCAACTTTCCATGGCAATTCCTACAGCCTGAGTTGAAGATAACACAACCATAAACTAAATGAGCGCAGCATTATACTCCTATGCAAGCCTTTATGTAAAATAGCCCCACAGTAAATAAGTACTCACTTAGGAAAAGTAATTTAATACGCTGATAATCAAACGAGTAGGTTTTAATTGAGGGTTAAGCACTGATATATTACAGCGATTAGAAGCGGGCTCAAAGCTAAAGCCAAGGACAATATTAAAGCGTTAAGCTAATATTTTGCGTAAATTAAAAACAAAAAACCCAGCATAAGCTGGGTTTTTACATTCTAATAGAAAACTAAAATTACTTAATTTTAGCTTCTTTAAAAAGAACATGTTTACGAATCTTTGGATCAAACTTTTTGATTTCCATCTTCTCAGGCATGTTACGTTTGTTCTTGTCGGTAGTGTAGAAAAAACCAGTACCGGCAGTTGAAACTAAACGGATTTTATCGCGCATGATTCAGATCCTTAAACTTTTACGCCGCGAGCACGGATTTCTGTAAGAACCGTGTCGATGCCTTTTTTATCGATAATACGCATACCTTTAGTAGTAGTGCGTAATGTTACAAAACGTTTTTCACTTTCAACCCAAAAACGGTGTGTTTGTAGGTTAGGTAGGAAACGACGTTTAGTCGCGTTTCTCGCGTGTGAACGGTGATTACCAACCGCAGGACGCTTACCTGTAACTTGACATACTTTAGCCATGTCTATATATCTCCAATAACTTAGCTCGAGCTTAATTTTCCCTAAGGCCATGTAGTTGTGCCCTAGAGATAAATCGAAGGGCGCTCTTTATACAGCTTTTACAGGCGAAGATCAAATAACTGATCTCATCCAATCAGCTCATGTGCAAATTTGATAGCGGCTAATTATAAAGATCGAAAGCCCATAGGGAAAGTAAAAACTGCATTTAAATTAAACTAATTTGCCAAAACACACTAAACTGCTCGTTTTTAGTACTCTTCTGTAAAAGTAAAGCTAAATAAGACCTCGTTCAGCAAAAGAAACACAGGTTTCTCCTCCAACAATAATATGATCCAGCACATTTATATCTACCAATTGCAGTGCTTGTTGCAATTTATTAGTAATAAGTTTGTCGGCCTGACTTGGTTCGGCAATCCCGCTTGGGTGATTATGCGCCAAAATAACCGTTGCAGCATTATTTTTAAGCGCCGCTTTTACCACTTCTCGTGGATATACGCTGGCAGAATTAATGGTGCCATAAAAAAGTATTTCATCTTTAATTAAGCGATTTTGACTATCAAGATACAACACCATAAATACCTCCTGCTGCAAACCACGCATTTGCAAGGTTAAATAATCATATACAGCGTTTGGCGAGTTAAATATAGCATCGCGCTGGCAACGCTCCTGCATGTAACGTTGGCTGAGCTCAAGCACCGCTTGCAACTGCACATACTTGGCTGTACCTAACCCTTTTTGCGCACAAAACTCTTCCATACTGGCATTAAATAAATTGTGCAGCGTTTTGTTTTCATTAAGTAAATGCTGGGCAAGCTCAATCACATTCATTCCCGGTAAACCGGTGCGTAAAAATATGGCAAGTAATTCAGCATCACTGAGCGCTTTTGCGCCTTTTTCGATTAGCTTTTCGCGAGGACGCTGCGAATTAGGAAGTGAGGTTAGTTGCATTATTCATCCTTGATAAATCGGCTTATATATTAACTGTAATGCAAATTTGAAAATTAGCCTGTTATTTTCATCTTAAAAGCTTAGCTGTACGGGTCAAGATTTGTTATTTTAGCCCTAATATTAAATAAGGCTGATGGACAACCATGATTAATTTAACTAATAAAAAAATAGTGCTGGGGATTAGCGGCGGTATAGCGGCCTATAAATGCGCAGAACTGGTTAGACGCTTAAAAGAGCATGGTTGTAGTGTTAAAGTAGTTATGACTGAGTCAGCAAAACATTTTATAACCCCCTTAACTATGCAAGCTGTGAGCGGTGAAATGGTTGCAGACTCCTTACTCGACCCTTCAGCAGAAGCTGCCATGGGCCATATTGAGTTTGCCAAATGGGCCGATTTAATTTTAGTTGCCCCAGCCACCAGCAACATTATAGCTAAAATGGCGGCGGGCATTGCCGATGACTTACTCACTACCTTATTGCTTGCAACTCCGGCTAAAGTCGCTATCGCACCGGCTATGAATCAGCAAATGTATGCCCACCCTGCAACACAAGCTAATTTAGCCACACTTAAAGCACGTAACGTGCTTATTTGGGGGCCTGGAAAGGGTGAGCAAGCTTGTGGCGATGTAGGCGCTGGACGCATGCTAGAGCCTCATGAGCTAGTTGCTTTATGTATCGCAAAAGAGCAACCTCAGTTACTTGCAGGTAAAACCATTACCATAACAGCAGGCCCGACCCGAGAAGCCATTGATCCGGTACGTTTTATATCTAATCATAGCTCAGGAAAAATGGGTTACGCACTTGCTGAGGCTGCTTTATTACTTGGCGCTAAGGTTAATTTAATTTCAGGCCCGGTGACTATAAAAGCCCCTGCTGGCGTAAATTTGATCAACATAGAAAGCGCCGATCAGCTATTAAACGAATCACTCAACTACGCACCGCACTCAGATGCGTTTATTGGCTGCGCCGCTGTTGCCGATTACCGCGCAGCAACGGTTGCAACGCAAAAAATGAAGAAGCAAGGCGATGAGCTTACTCTTACTTTAGTTAAAAACCCGGATGTAATTGCACACGTAGCTAATTTACAGCAAAACCGCCCTTACACTGTTGGTTTTGCCGCAGAAACACAAAATGTAGCAAACTACGCAAAAGGCAAACTAAAAAATAAAAAACTGGATATGATTTGCGCTAACGATGTATCACAAAGTGATCTTGGGTTTAACTCTGACAATAATGCGCTAACCCTGTACTGGCATAATGAACAGCTTGAATTGCCAACAAATAGCAAAACAGCAATTGCGCTAACAGTGATCCAACAGCTCGCTCAGAGAATATAAAAGAGCTGGAAACAAACTGAATAAAACATTAACATGCTAAACACGCGTTTACTTTTAAGAGTTTAAATTTGTTTAATTCTAAATATAAACGCGCCTTAAACATTTGAATCAAAAATGACTAGCTCCTGCTAAAAGATAACTAATAAAAAAGGAATGTTCATGCCTGCGACAAAAAGAAGTAATCGCAAAGAGCAAATACTGCAAGCACTCGCACAAATGTTAGAAACCAGTCCCGGCCAGCGTATTACCACAGCAAAGCTAGCAGCTGAGGTTGGTGTATCGGAAGCAGCGCTGTATCGTCATTTTCCTAGTAAAGCACGTATGTTTGAGGGCTTAATAGAGTTTATTGAAGACACGCTTTTATCTCGTATAAATCTTATTTTAGAAAACGAAAAAGAAAGCCAAGCCCGCGTTTATAATATTTTGCATTTACTACTAACGTTTGCTGAAAAGAACCCTGGTATTACCCGTATTTTAACCGGTGATGCATTGCAAGGTGAACAAGAGCGGTTACGTGAACGAGTGCAAAGTTTATTTGAAAAACTTGAGACCCAATTTAAACAAGTACTGCGTGAGAGAAAGCTACGTGAAGGTAAAAACTTTCAAAGTGACGAGCTAACCCTAGCCAACTTTTTACTTGCCTATGTTGAAGGTAAAATGAATCAGTTTGTGCGTAGTAATTTTAGTACTAAGCCAAGCGCACAATTTGAAAAACAATGGCCGGAGCTACAAAAAATCTGGTTATAAATTCCAAATTCAACACACTTAACCTTGTGAGCCACGCTTGCAAGGTTTTTAAATTTTCACCTTCAGCCTTTCAACTCTGCTTTGCTACCACTTGTCGTATATACTCGAATTATAGACAAAACTCGTTACAATAAAATAACGCTAAAAAACGAGAACCTCTAATGAAAACAAAGCTCACCCTTTTAAGCTCTGCGCTTATTGTCAGCGTAGCTAGCACCACAGTTTACGCTAAAGAGTCGTTACAATTTAACGATGTGTTTGATTTTAAATCAGCCAAAGCAACGCAGCTATCTGAAGATGGCCGTATTTTATCGCTCAGTGCAACCCCGTACCGTGGTGATGCCACTGGCCAAGTTTACTCATTAAGCGGTAATAGCTTAATTGCAGAAGTACCGCGTGGTACTAAGCCTGTTATTAATAAAGCTGCTAACTGGGTCGCATTTACCCAAGTACCCACGTTACTAGAACAAGAAACCACGAAGAAAAAAGATACTCTAAAAAACAACCTGGTACTGGTAAATACCCAAACAGGCGAGCAACAAAGTTTTAGTGATGTGAAAGACTATAAATTATCAAACGATGGAACTTGGCTTGCCTATCGCTTAAATCAAAAAGCAGCTAAAGGCGATGATGAAAAAGCCGAGGATGAAAGTACCAGCACTCATACTAATAAAAACGATAGCGCCATCACACCAGACAAAGATGATAAAACCTATCCGCTGGTTATTGTAAATTTAAGCAATAAACGCAGCCACACGATTACAGATGTATTTAACTACAGTATTAGCGCAACTAATCAGCAACTGTTAGTTAGCCAGAGTTACAGCGATGGTAACAATAATCAAATAGTGCTGTTTAATTTAAACGACTTTGTAAGCAGCGTGCTCATAGATGAACCTGGTGTTGTGGCCAGTAAAATAGCCTGGCACCCGGCTGAAGCAAGCGTAGCATTTACGTTAGGTAACTATGTTAACGACGACATGCGCCGTCGTAACTACAGCTTACAACTTTGGCAAAATGAGCAACTAACAACTATTAACTCCCCCAACAAAGATTGGGAAATAGGTAAAACAGCTGCGTTAATTTGGTCTGAAAATGGCGAGCGTTTATATTTTGAAAATCGCCCTAAACTGGCCGCTAAAATAAAAGCTAAAGAGTATAACGACGAAGCCTCATTATACGACTTTGACACTATACGTGAGCATAAAGGCTTAAAAGTATGGCATAACAACGATGCGCAAATAAAACCGCGCGAACAGCAGCAGTGGAACGAAAAAAATAAAAATCGCCATTACAGTGCGGTGTACCACGTAAACTCGCAAAAAGTTATCCAACTAAGTACAGTGAGCATGCCTGAGGTTGCGCTCAACCCGCAGCGCGATACATCACTGCTTGGTTATGCTGATACCCCATACCTTGAAAAAATAATGTATGGCGGCTTTTTTGCTGACTACTTTGCTGTAAATATTAATACAGGCAAACAAACCCCCATTGTTAGTAACTACCCATTTAGACCAAATTTGGCACCTAATGGCCAGTTTGCCGCCTACTTTAGCGATAACCATATACAGCTAAAAGATTTAAAAAGTAATAAAGTCACTACGCCTACACGTGCAATTCAAGCTACTTTTGCTGATGACAAGCACGACTACCCTTCAGCCCAACCAGGTTATGGTTTTGCCGGTTGGAATCAAGATAGCAGCCAACTACTAGCTTACAGTAAGTACGATATTTGGGCGTTTGATGTAAATAGCCAGCAGGCAAAACGTTTAACTAATGGTAAACAAACCAATACCCAATATCGCGTTATTAAACTTGATAAAAGCCAAGTTGGCTTTAAAAAAGACGAAACATTGCTCATATCGGCTATCAACTTACAAACTAAACAAAGTGAAATAGCCAAGCTTGATTTAACCACCAACACAGTAACTAAAGTGCTCAGTGGTAATAAACGTTTTGATTTAGTAAAAAAAGCAAAAAATGCCGATAAATACCTATTTACTGAGCAAACGTATCATCAGTTTCCAGACTTTTATCAAACTGACTTTAGTTTCAGTGCTCCGCAACAAGTGACCACACTTAACCCACAAATAAGTAACTTTGCCTGGGGCGAAAAGCCAGAACTCATAAGCTACAAAGGCTTTGATGGCGAAGACTTACAAGGCGTACTAATTAAACCTGCGGGTTACAAAAAGGGCGATAAAGTACCAGTAATGGTGTATTTTTACCGTTATATGAGCCAACGCATGTACGACTTTCCTAAAATGGAATTAAACCACCGCCCTAACTTCCCTATGTTTACCTCAAACGGTTACGCGGTATTTTTACCCGACATTCGTTTTGAAATAGGCCACCCGGGTAAATCATCAACGCAAACCATGATCAACGCCACGCAAAAGCTCATTGATTTAGGCATTGCTGATAAAAATAAAATTGGTTTACAAGGTCATTCGTGGGCAGGCTACCAAAGTGCCTTTATGATCACTCAAACCGATATGTTTAAAGCGGTTGTATCGGGTGCCCCCGTGTCTAACATGACTAGTGCGTATAGTGGCATTCGTTTAAAGTCGGGCTTAGCACGTCAGTTTCAGTACGAAACAGGACAAAGCCGCATTGGTAAAAACCTTTTTGAAGCGCCTGAATTATACATAGAAAACTCACCGGTATTTTTTGCCGATAAAGTGAACACCCCTATTTTAATTATGTTCGGCGATAAAGACGACGCTGTACCTTGGCACGAAGGGGTACAGTATTACTTAGCCCTGCGCCGTGCGGGTAAAGATGCCACTTTTTTACAGTATGAAGGCGAACCTCATCACTTGAAAAAGTTTCCTAATCAGGTCGATTTTTCGATTCGTATGATGCAGTACTTTGATCATTACTTAAAAGGCAAACCCGCCGCAAAGTGGATGACAGAAGGTGAAGCATTTATACAAGAA
Organism: Pseudoalteromonas translucida KMM 520; assembly: GCF_001465295.1. Taxonomy (NCBI): domain Bacteria; kingdom Pseudomonadati; phylum Pseudomonadota; class Gammaproteobacteria; order Alteromonadales; family Pseudoalteromonadaceae; genus Pseudoalteromonas; species Pseudoalteromonas translucida. The sequence continues at coordinate 2,988,742 of NZ_CP011034.1, forward strand.
TAAAAAGTAAATGATAAAAACCCCGATAGACTTAAGTCTATCGGGGTTTTTATCATTAATTACTACCCACTTTATAATAAATAGACAATACTGAATTAATTAACTAATAATTATTAAGTCGTTATTTGATGCTACGTTTTTGGTATAAAGAATTTCCGCAATACCCTAGAGATCATAAGGATTACTGGCGAACACGCTTAATTGCACATTCTTTATTGATCTGCAGCTGCTACTTTTTAATTTTAAGCTTGCTAAATATTTTTTATTTTTCGAATTACGATATTGCACTTATTGATACCTTAGGACTTATAGCGTCATTAAGTATTTGTATATGGTTTAATAAAACAGGCCAGGTTAGTAGAGCAGCTTGGATTGTTGCATTAATGATAGTTAGCTTAATAATACTCTTTATAATATCGGCAAAGGGCCATGCTCATTCATTATTTTGGGCAACACTTATTCCGCCTTTTACCTTTTTTTTAGTTGGCCGTAATTGGGGAAGTATATTAAGTAGCATTGCTTTTGGTATTTGTGCCTACCTTGTTTATTTACAGCAACAACTATCAATTACCATAGGTTTATCTGCATTATTTAATTTTGTTGAAGTGTCTATTGCGCATGTTTTATTATTTAGGTTTTATGAAAAAACGCGTTTTTCAGCATACTCTCATCTTTCGAAGCGCAATGCCGAAATAAAACTACTCGCCGAAACCGATAAGCTCACCGGGCTATATAACAGGCAAAAATTTGATTTTGAATTGTCGCAATTACTGAGTGAAAATAATAATGAGCAAAAATCAAATATAGTGATGATTTGCGACATAGACCACTTTAAAAAAGTAAACGACACTTATGGGCATTTAGCGGGTGATAACGTGCTTAGTGAATTTGCTAATATTTTACAAAATAAGCTTACAAATAGTGCATTAATCGCACGCTGGGGCGGAGAAGAGTTTACTATTATTCTTCGAGATAGCAGCCTAGATAACGCAATTAACGAAGCTGAAGAGTTAAGAGCGTTTATTGCCACTCATTTAATCGATAATAGGGCGTTAACTATTAGTATTGGTATAGCTAAAGCACGTGATGACGACACTGCTTTACATCTTTTAGAACGCGCCGATAAAGCGCTTTATAAAGCAAAAGTACAAGGACGAGATCAGGTATGTGTTGCTAGCGAAAACTTAACCAAAACTCACTATGAAAACACATTAAGTGAAACCGCTGCTATTTAAAAGTTAGCTATAAATATTAGCGGTTAAAACCCAACAAACTTAATTAATTTTGTAACTACTTACTTATTATTTCGAAAAATTAAGCATACTGTCCGGCAGCAAAACCACAGCTCCAGGCATACTGAAAATTATAGCCTCCTAGCCAGCCAGTTACATCGGTTACTTCGCCAATAAAATACAAGCCTTGTGATTTTTTTGCTTCAAAGGTTTTTGAACTTAGCTCATCGGTATCTACACCGCCTAGCGTTACTTCCGCTGTTCTGTAACCTTCTGTACCATTTGGTTTAATTTGCCAAGCGTGAATATAATTTACTAACTCATCTATTTGAGCATGTGTTAGCTGATTAATATTACAATCAGGAATTGCTTTACCCTCATGAAGAACTTCAATAAAACGTTTAGGTAAAATAGTGGCTAAGCTATTTTTTAACGATTTTTGGGATTGCGTTTCACGCAAATCGGCTAGCTGTTGTCTTAAATCTGTTTCGGGTAATAAATTAATAGTTACCGCCTGCCCGGCGCGCCAAAATGAGCTTATTTGCAATATAGCAGGGCCCGATAACCCTCTATGGGTAAATAAAATATTTTCTTTAAATGCAGTGCCATCTTCACTAGTAACATCGCATAAAATACTTATACCTGAAAGCGCTTCAAAACGTTCTTTATCGTGCTGATGCAAAGTGAATGGTACAAGTGCCGCCATGGTTGGTAATACTTTTAGGCCAAACTGCTCTGCAATTTTATAGCCAATGGGTGTTGCACCTAGCTTAGGCATAGTTAAACCACCTGAGGCAATTACTAACGACTCACAATAAAATGTTTCATGTTCGGTTACTACGCTATAACCTGTTTCAGTTTTTGAAACGCTGATTACTTCGTTACGCAACTTTATAGATACACCCGCCCACTCACACTCAGTGAGTAAAATATCAACAATATCTTGAGCGTTATTATCACAAAAAAGCTGACCTAGTGTTTTGTGGTGATAGGCTAAACCATGACGATCTACCAGTTCAATAAAGTCATGTTGGGTATAACGACTTAAACATGATTTAACAAAATGAGGGTTGCCACACAAATAATTACTAGGGCTGGCATTTTCGTTGGTGAAGTTACAGCGCCCACCGCCACTAATGAGTATTTTTCGACCTGGCTTTTTGCCCATATCAAGTACTGTAACACTACGGCCACGATATCCTGCTTGCGCTGCACACATTAAGCCAGCTGCTCCCGCACCAATTACTATCACATCTACTTGGGTCATTTATTTATCTCATTAATTTTTTTTGATTATAACAAAATTTATGCACCGGCTGGACATCGAATTGATTGTTTTTAATTGCACAACAAATAAAAATAAAAGTATTACTACGCAAACTTAAAACTAGTTATTTATACCTATATTTAAAAATATTAAAAGTACAAAGTAACTACAAGCCCGCTAATTATAAGGTTATAACCAAATGAAAGAAGCTAATAAGTAATTAATCTTTCAATTAAATTAACAGATCATTTACCTTTGTACCCGCTTCGTGGATTTATGCTACGAAATAATAAATAAAAACTAAGGATAATCATGACAACAAGTAAATCATTTAAAAAATGCGCAATAGCCTTTACTGTCAGCTCACTATTTGCTGCAACATCGAGTATTGCAACTCCTGCACAAGCAATCGCACCATCAATGGCCGAAACAACAGCTAAATTACAAAATCAAACTGGTTTTGAAACACAATTCATTATTAAATATAAAAATAACACTAATGATTTAGCTAGCTTTACAGCTACAGACACAGATGTAAGCCAATCGAATATGCAAAATAAAGCGCAGAGCTTTGTTAAAAATTACACCTCTAAAAAAGGTAAAGTAAAAGCTAAGTATATTCGTGCCATGGCGCTTAATAACCACCATGTAATGCGTGCAAGTAAAAAGCTAAACGCTCAAGAAGCACAGCAATTTATGCAAGAGATGCTTGAATCAGGCAATGTTGACTACATTGAAGTCGATCAAATGCTGCAACCGTTTGCAACGCCTAATGATCCACGATTTGACGACCAATGGCATTATTATGAACAAGCTGGTGGCTTAAACTTACCTACCGCATGGGATACAGCTACTGGCAGCGGTGTTGTTGTTGCTGTACTCGATACAGGCTATCGTCCTCATGTTGATTTAAACGCTAATATTTTACCCGGTTACGATATGATCTCGAATTTATCGGTGGCTAATGATGGTAATGGTCGCGATAGCGATGCCCGCGATCCAGGCGATGCAGTTGCTGCCAATGAATGTGGTACAAACGGTGCACAAAACTCTAGCTGGCACGGTACACATGTAGCAGGCACTGTTGCTGCAGTTACTAATAATGGTGAGGGTGTTGCTGGGGTTGCTTACGGCGCCAAAGTAGTGCCTGTACGTGTACTAGGTAAATGTGGTGGTTTAACCTCTGATATTGCTGATGGCATTATTTGGGCTTCTGGTGGTAATGTATCTGGGCTACCGGCAAATGCCAATCCTGCTGATGTAATAAATATGAGCTTAGGGGGCAGTGGCTCATGTAGTTCTACAACACAAAGTGCTATTAACACCGCACGTAATAACGGCACCGTAGTGGTAATTGCTGCCGGTAACGATAACGATAACTCAGCAAACTATAACCCAGGCAACTGTAATGGCGTGGTAAATGTAGCCTCGGTTGGCCGTAATGGCGGTCGTGCTTATTACTCTAATTACGGTAGTAATATTGATGTTGCCGCACCGGGTGGTGCGCAAAGTTTTGCTAACGATTCTGAAGGTGTTTTATCGACTTATAATGCCGGTTCATCAACCCCTTCTAGCGATAGCTACGGTTTTTCGCAGGGTACATCAATGGCAGCACCCCATGTTGCTGGCGTAGCGGCACTGATAAAACAAGCAAAGCCGAATGCTACTCCCGATGAAATCGAAAATATTTTAAAAACAACCACCCGCTCGTTCCCTGCCACATGTACCAGCTGTGGTACCGGTATTGTTGATGCAGCTGCCGCCGTAGCTGCAGCAAGTGGTAGCACTGCACCACCACCAAGTGGTAATGAACTCCTTGATGGCGAAACTCAAACAGGTTTAAGCGGCGCAACTAACTCAGAAACATTTTATACAATGACGGTGCCCAGTGGCGCAACTAATGTCACTTTCACTATGAGTGGTGGCACCGGTGATGCCGATTTATACGTGCGCTCTGGCAGCAAGCCAACAACCTCTACATACGATTGTCGTCCATACAAGGGCGGTAACAACGAAGAGTGTTCAATCGATAACCCTGCATCAGGTACGTATCATGTGATGCTACGAGGTTATTCTGCCTATTCTGGGATCAGCTTAACAGGTAATATTACAGCAGCTACAGGCGGGGGATCAGGCACACCTCAAGCAGGTGGTGGCACTGTAAGCGATGTAAGTGCTAATGCAGGTCAATGGAAGCATTACACGCTAGACGTGCCTGCAGGTATGGCTACATTTACAGTAACAACAAGCGGTGGCACAGGCGATGCTGATTTGTTTGTTAAGTTTGGCAGTCAGCCCACGACATCGAGTTACGATTGTCGCCCATATAAAAATGGTAATGCCGAAACCTGTACTTTCTCTAACCCACAAGCGGGTACGTGGCACTTAAGTGTTAACGCGTACAAAACCTTCTCGGGCTTAACACTTAGCGGACAATATCAGCCTTAATAAGCAATAATTACAAAAGCCGATGTTGCATCAACATCGGCTTTTGTATTTTCAAATCGCTAATATGTTCTATAGTTTTTCTAAAACAGCAGCGGCACGACTAACCACAAACTCTTTTTCTTGCTCTACAAATAAACCGGTTACTACACCATTTTCCACAATCATTGCGTAACGCTTTGAACGCATACCGCCAAACCCTGCCGTATTCATATCAAGGCCTAATGCTTTAGTAAAACTCGCATCGCCGTCTGCCAGCATGGCTATTTCTTGTGCATTTTGTGATGCTCCCCATGCTTTCATAACAAACGCATCATTTACCGATACACAATAAATTGCATCAACGCCCTTTGCTTTTATTTTATCTGCCAGAGTAATAAACTCTGGTAAGTGAGCATTTGAACAGGTAGGTGTAAACGCACCGGGGACTGCAAACAATACAACTTTTTTATCTGCAAATAATTCACTGTTAGTCAGTGTTTGCATACCATCGTCGGTTAACTGGCTTAGCGCAACCGAGGGAAGAGTTTGACCTTGTACAATCATTATAAATCCTTCATCTTATAAAATAAAACCAGCATACAGCTTAGCACATAGAATTTAGAGCATGATATAAGATGAGCGCTAAAGCTAATTTATTACAACCCCAAGCCCCCTTTAATAGTATGAATTTGTTGCTGTAGCTGATGGCGTATATCATCCACCAACGAGCTCGACTCACTTACTTGCCCCTTCATTTCAGCCATTGACTGACTAAAGTTATCTAATAAATTGCTTTGCTGCTTAGCAAGCTCCATCGCCTCAAACGCTACTTTATTAGCATTTTGCGCATTACTTGCCACCGCCTCCGAATTTAACTTAAGCTCTTGGGCATTTTGTGTTTGCGATTGAGCACCTTGGGTTAATGCCGTTATTTGCGTAGTAACTAGCCGTGAGTTTTCACTCAGTATGGTGAGCTGCCCATTTATCTCGCTCAGCGAGCCTTGCGTTTGCCGTGCCAATTGCCTAACTTCATCTGCCACTACTGCAAAGCCGCGACCATGCTCACCTGCCCTAGCTGATTCTATTGCTGCATTAAGCGCAAGTAAGTTGGTTTGCTCTGCAATATTACGTATTACTTCTATAATTTTACTTACGCCTTCAACACCATTAAGCAGCTCTTGTAAGCTTTGTATACTGCGTTCAACCCGTGCCTGTGTATCGGCACTCGCACTTAACATACTTTGCGCAAATCCTAAGCTTTGCTCCATGGCACTAAAGGTGCTTTGTGCGTTATCAGCTACTTGTGTATTAATATTATTAACTTGCTCTCCAATCTGCTGAATATCGGTTAGCAAATACTGATTTTGTTCCACTTGTCCGTAACTCGTAGTAGTTTGCTGCTCAATCGTCTGTAAATGTTTACTCATTTGCTGCATAAAAGCATTCACTACTTTTAGCATTTGCGCTCGCTCTTGTGCTTCTATGCGCTGGCGTTCAATTAGCTGATTAAAGTATTGGGCTATTTCCCCGACCTCGGTTTTTGGATTATTACTGACAATATTTTTAAGCTCATTTGTTTCAATTAAAAATGCAAATCCGTCGCGCAACCGTCGAAGAGGATTAAGTACCAGATTACGCTGAACAATATAAACACCGCCAGCAAGTATAACGAGTCCACTAATAGCAACACAAAAAACCCAAAATACTTGCTGCTTTAAATTATCTTGTTGTGTTTTTAGTGCTTGCTCTGCATTTATCACTGTTTTAGATAAATTACTAAGCTGCGTGCGCAATTCATCGGCCCCCGTCTGTCGTTGTTGCGCCTGAGTTAATGTACTGGTTAAATCCCGAGGATAGCGATTTGGCCAACTACTTAATTCTGATTTTATATCAGTAGCTAAATCTTCACTTTGCTCGTCAATAAATAAACTATACTCATCTACTTTATCCATCACACCTAAGTTTGGTAGCTGCTCTATTTTTGCTGCTAATACATTTAAATTTTTCACACTTTGTTGCAAACTCTGCTCTACGCTCTGCTGGTAATCTAGCACCAGTTGATAACTAAATAATGATAAGTTAATCACTTCACTATAATACTCATTGGCCAATTTATAATAACTAAGCGTGTCGTGACTTTTATCCGAAGCTGAGCGCGCATAACTAATTAACGAGGATGCCGAACCAGCCATTTGCCTTAGCGCATTATCAAGTAAAGCCGTTTCGTTACCAGAGAGCTTACCCAAGGCTCTATATTTACCGTTTATATCATTATGTAGAGTATTTAATTGCTCAGTAAGTTGTGATTTAAGAGTCACTGGTAATAGCGTTAACTGTTTTTGCTCTACTTGCGAAATTAAACTTGAGGCTTGTGTTAAGTATTGGCTATCGCCTTGTGCTAAGTAATTACTTAAGTAACTCGATAAATCAACCATAATCGTATTTTTAAGCTGTCTATATGCACTGTCTTGCTGCTCTAGTTTAAGTAAAGTTTGACTGGCCCAAAGTAGAGTCATAGCTAATAAAACACTCGCGAGAGTTAACAAAACAGCCAGTAAGCGGGTAAATGTAGAGGCGCGCATAAATAAATCCCTAAAATCATATGCGCGTAGAATATTGAATATTTATGACAGTTTAATGGCAAATACGACTAATTATATTAAATTCGTGAGCAGCCACAGCACTTAGGATCACCTTATTAACAATTAAAAATAATGAGTTATAATTATTTTGTGTGATTATTCCTGCATTACTCTACATTCTGTATCTATGCAGTCAGCATAAGTTCTTTTCAACACAATAAGTAAGTTAATAAGCAAGTAGGGTCATGTTTTTAATAAGGTTGGCGTTTGTGTTAGGGGAGTTTGAATTACAGCACCAGAACAGTGTGCTGTGTTATTTAAAATTATTTATAAAAATATAGGCATAAAAAACCACGTATAAAACGTGGTTTAATCGTATTTATTGTAAAATTAAAGGCCTGCGCGCTCTTTAATTATCGCAATTAAGGGCGATCCTGAATGACCGTTCGATTCAGCCCATGATATATCAGCACCATCTTCTAGCGAGCTTTTAGATAAGTTTTTTACTATGTATTCACCGGTGTCTAATGCATTACTTGCCACTGCATGACGTAATAAATTATTACCGTTACAAAATACTGCGTCGTATATATTACGAACTTTCACTCGTGAGCTTTTAAGTTTACTACGTAAACGATTTTTATCATCCGCTGCAATATACTCACAGATAGAAATCGCTAACTGATCATCTGCTTGTGCAGGGGCAGTATATACAAACGAACCGGCTGCAAGTGCAGTAATAACAACTAGCTTTGATAACTTAATCATGTAAAACCCTTTTTTATAATACTTTATTCCTATTGGATTAGTTAATATTGTATCAATATGCTCAGTATTTCGCAATAATGTTAAGAACTTTTATATAAAGTTACAAATCTATGACTATATTGATTTTTTTCATCCGCAGCCATTTTCACTTCATCTTTAACCTGCCAGTTTGCTGCTTTTTCGTAATCAGGAAACTGAGTATCACCTTCAACATCTAAGTCTATAAAGGTTAAATAAAGCCTTTGCGCACTTTCTAAAAATTGTTGATAAATATTTCCACCACCAATGACCATCACCTCTTCCACATCTGCAACTAAATTTAACGCGGCCTCTGGCGTTGTAGCAACTTCTATTCCAGTTGCTTGATACTGGCTATTACGGGTAATAATTATATTACGACGCCCTGGTAAAGGCCGCCCAATAGACTCAAATGTTTTGCGCCCCATAACCACAGGTTTACCTGTGGTTATTTTTTTAAAATGCTGTAAGTCTCCTGGTAAATGCCAAGGCATTGTATTATTAAGGCCAATTACACGGTTATTTGCCATTGCAGCAATCATTGAAATTATCACACTAATTATCCAGTATTTATTATTAAACAAAGAAAAAGGAGCATAAGCTCCTTTTATATGTAATTAATTATAATTAACGCTCGTATACAACTTCTACGTCGTAATCATCTTCATTCCACTCATCCCAATCATCATCATCGCCTTTTTTAGCGGCTTTTTGATGATAGGTGTCCCACTTAAACTCAACCTCTTCGTCTGTTGTTTCAACGAATTTCTCTTTTGGCATGCTTTCAAGCAATGTCATTACGTCATGAATTAACGGTTGAGTATTTGATTTATTAATAGCAGAAATACTGTAAATATTTTCAGTTTCGCCTAGCTCTTGTGCAATTTTGTCACATAAAGCTTTTGCTTCGTCGGCTGGTAATAAATCTATTTTGTTAAATACCAACCAGCGCGGTTTTTCTGCTAATTTAGGGCTGTACTGATGTAACTCATTAACAATCGCAAATGCATTATCAACTGGATTTGAGCCATCGACTGGCATTACATCAATAATATGCAGTAATATTCTACAGCGCTCTAGGTGCTTCAAAAATTGAATACCTAAACCAGCACCATCCGATGCACCTTCAATTAAACCTGGTATATCAGCGATAACAAATGATTTATTAGCTTCAGGACGTACCACGCCTAAATTAGGAATAAGCGTCGTAAATGGGTAGTCTGCTACTTTTGGTTTTGCTGCCGATACACTACGGATAAAGGTAGACTTACCTGCATTTGGCAAACCTAATAAACCTACATCTGCTAATAACAATAACTCTAGTTTAAGGTTGCGGACTTCACCCTCTGTTCCTAATGTTTTTTGACGCGGAGCACGGTTAGTACTTGATTTAAAACGCGCATTTCCTAAGCCATGGAAACCGCCTTTTGCCACCAAAATCTTTTGGCCATGTTGGGTTAAATCGCCTAATCCCTCTTGCGTATCAACGTCCATAATACGTGTACCCACAGGTACCATAATAAATAAATCGTCAGACTTTTTACCCGTACAGTTACGGCTGCGGCCATTGGTACCGCGATCTGCTCTATGGAAACGTTCAAATTGGTAATCAATTAAGGTATTTAAGTTTTCATCCGCTTGTAGATAAACACTACCACCGTCACCACCGTCACCACCGTCAGGCCCACCTTCTGGGATATATTTTTCACGACGGAAAGACACGATACCGGCGCCACCGTCTCCAGCTTCTACGCGAATTTCTACTTCATCTACAAACTTCATGATTACTCACTTTAGGGATTGGCTTGTTAATAACACTATTATATACCCAAGCCAACTTAATACCAATTGGCATAAATATTTGAACCATTTTACGAATTAAATCACTCTATAACTTCGTTAAAAATTTTATATTTAGGACAACTAAATATAAAAGCTTTTGCCTAGTTCTAGAACGATTTTCTTATCGTTAAAGAGTCCGCTGCTTAAACCGATAGGTATGATTGCAGGCTTGGGTATATATTGTAAAATAATGAAAACAAAAAACCCCGCAAAGGCGGGGTTTTTTAACTATCTTACTGATTACTCAGTTACGATAGTTACGTATTTACGGTTTAAAGGACCTTTTTGTTCAAACTGAACTTTACCATCTGCTTTTGCGAAGATAGTATGGTCTTTACCGATACCTACGTTTGTACCAGGGTGGAAACGAGTTCCACGCTGACGAACAATGATGCTACCCGCTAGAACTGATTCGCCACCAAAACGCTTAACACCTAGGCGTTTGCTTTCTGAATCGCGACCGTTACGAGTACTACCAGCTGCTTTTTTATGTGCCATTTCTAAGTACCTCTAATTAAGCGCTAATGCCAGTGATTTTAACTTCTGTGAACCATTGACGATGGCCCATTTGCTTACGAGAATGCTTACGGCGTCTAAATTTAACAACCTTAATCTTCTCACCGCGACCATGTGAAACAACCTCAGCTGTTATCTTGCCACCGTTTACGAACGGTACACCAATCTCGATTTTCTCACCATCAGCAACTAAAAGTACTGAATCAAATTCTACTGCTGCACCAGTTTCAACGTCTAATTTTTCAAGACGAATCGTTTGACCTTCAGTCACACGATGCTGTTTACCACCACTTTGGAAAACCGCGTACATAATTAACTCCGTCTGTGCGCCCTCAAATCGACGCAACTAAAATATTCTTCGATAGGGCGCGAAGTTTACGCTACGGCGTAATAACTAGCAAGCCTATTTTGTAATTAAAATGAATAAAAAGTAGCTGCATTGAGAGCAATTCAATATTTCCCCTATTTTATATTAAATAGCCCTTTTGCCAAGCGCTTTTTCACGATTAGTGAAAATAATTTGCCTTAGCTAAACCCACACTATGACGGATAATAAATAAACATAACTTACAGCACGCTTTGTGCGCTAATTAATCAGTTATCTCTCGTATTTAAGTACTAATTAGCAATGTTAACCGTGTTTTTTCAGGGAATCGTCACAAAATATCGAGCTAGTGCTTTTTTTGTTGTACAATCTGCGCCGTTCACACATAAAAATTGGCTCGGAGATCAATGGATATAAAAGCTATCCAGGCGTTAATCGAAAACGATATGAATGACGTCAATCAACTTATACATGCGCAAATGCGCTCAGATGTGGCGTTAGTTAACCAACTTGGTTTGTATATTGTAAACAGTGGCGGCAAGCGCGTGCGCCCAATGTTGGCAATACTAGCAGCCAGAGCACTGGGTTATCAGGGTAAAGAGCATATTACACTTGCAACTATTGTTGAGTTTATTCATACCGCAACACTACTACATGATGATGTTGTTGATGAATCTAACTTACGCCGAGGCACGCCTACAGCAAATGCTGAGTTTGGTAATGCTGCCAGCGTATTAGTAGGCGACTTTATTTACACTCGTTCATTTCAGCTTATGGTTGGCCTTGGTAAAATGCAGGTAATGCAAGTGCTTGCAGATGCAACTAACATTATTGCTGAAGGTGAAGTATTACAGTTAATGAACTGTAATGACCCCGATACCACTGAAGCCAGCTATATGCAGGTTATTTACTCTAAAACCGCTAAGCTATTTGAAGCCGCTACAGGCCTTGCTGCCATTATTACTGAGCAAAACCAAGCCACGCTTGATGCGCTTAACCTATACGGCATGCATTTAGGTACTGCGTTTCAGCTCGTTGATGACGTACTTGATTACAACGCAGATGCTGATCAATTAGGTAAAAATATTGGTGATGATTTAGCCGAAGGTAAACCAACGCTGCCGCTTATTTATGCAATGCAACATGGTAATGAGCAGCAAACACAGCTGATCCGTGACGCTATAGAGCACAGTAATGGCATGGATCATCTTGAAGAGATTTTAGCGGCACTTAAACAAACGAATGCACTTGAATTTACGATGCAAAAGGCCGAACTTGAAGCCGACAAAGCCATTGCTTGCTTAGACTTTTTAGCTGAGTCTGAATATAAACAAGCACTTGTGAGCCTTGCCCGTATTGCAGTTGATCGCGATCACTAACTTTACTGTCTTTATGTGTAGCTAACCTGGATGCAGGTTAATTAAATTCCGAGCAATAAAAAAGCCTGCAAACGCAGGCTTTTTTGTCACTTGATTTTGGCTATTACGCCATGAAATCAACACCTTCTTTGATGTCTTTTTTCAGTGTTTCAAGCATGTCATTTTTTGCTTTTGTTTCAAATGCGCTTAGTTCGCCGTAAGAAAGAATTTCTTCTACGCCGTTTTTACCTAAACGTACTGGGTGTGCAAAGTACTCTGCATCGCCATTTTCAACAGCAACGTATGCGTAATCTACAACGTCTTCACCCTGTAGGCCTTTAACTAAAGACATACAAAAACGAGCTGCAGCTGCACCCATTGATAAAGTAGCTGAACCGCCACCCGCTTTAGCATTTACAACTTCAGTACCCGCATTTTGGATACGTGGAGTAAGTGCTGCAACTTCCTCATCAGTAAAGCTCACGCCTTCAACTTGAGAAAGTAGTGGTAAAATAGTAGTACCTGAGTGGCCACCAATTACAGGAACTTTAACAGTTGCTACGTCTACGCCTTTAAGTTCAGCAACAAATGCTTCTGAACGAATAACGTCAAGCGTAGTAATACCAAATACGCGTTTAGCGTCGTAAGTACCTGCTTTTTTAAATACTTCAGCAACAATTGGTACCGTGCCGTTTACTGGGTTAGTAATAATACCTACTAACGCTTTAGGACAACTTGCAACTATGCCTTCTGCTAACGTTTTGATGATACCAGCATTTACATTAAATAAATCTGCACGATCCATACCTGGCTTACGTGGCATGCCAGCAGGAATAAGTACGATATCAGCATCTTTAAGCGCTTCATTTAACGCATCAGCGCCAAAGCCAGCTACTTTAACCGCTGTAGGGATATGAGATAGATCAACCGCAACACCTGGAACTACTGGTGCAACATCATATAGTGATAATTCAGAACCAGCTGGTAAGCCTGTTTTTAATAATAAAGACAACGCTTGACCGATACCGCCTGCAGCACCTAATACAGCAACTTTCATTGGAATTCTCCGTGATTTGAGGTAGGAAATATTTATGGCTCTAAGATAAAGAAATTAGCGACTAAAAACAAATTTATCCTGCCTATTTTCGTAATATTTTAGACCATAGTTGTAAAAACATTTGGCCTGAACACAGTAAACTGGCAAGTTAAATAAACAACTGCTGCATAATTATTCGTTTTTGTGTAGAATTTGCGGCATGGATAATAAAAAGCAAATAAAAACTATGCAACCACAAGACAAACAGGAAGCGTTAGTAAAAGCATTTAAAGCGCTTTTAAAAGAAGAGAACTTTGGCTCTCAAGGCGATATAGTAGATTCGTTAAAAGAGCAAGGTTTTGACAATATAAGCCAAAGCAAAGTGTCGCGCATGCTTAGTAAATTTGGCGCGGTACGAACGCGTAATGCCAAACAAGAAATGGTGTATTGCTTGCCTGCAGAAATGGGCGTACCCACAGCAAAAAGTCCGTTGCGTCAGCTTGTTATTGATATAATGCATAACGAAATGATGATTATTATCCGTACCAGTCCAGGCGCGGCTCAGCTCATTGCGCGTTTACTTGACTCATTAGGTAAAGCCGATGGCGTGTTAGGTACTATAGCCGGCGACGACACTATTTTTATTGCCCCAGCTAAAATATCTGAAATAGACTTAACCCTAGAGCGGGTACGTATTTTATTTGATACGGTTTAGTATTTGAAAACACGCGTTATAACTGTTTTAAAAACCCAACTGACGGTGCAAAAAACGCAGACCCCATATCGGCTTGAGTAAAATCAAGCCAATGATCATAGCACTCCCCCTCACCTAAACGACTTTTTAATACCTGTTCAAATGCGGTTCCACTGGCCGAGCAAGTAATTGACAACATTCCTTGCTCGTAAACATCGCCATAAGGCATGCCTTGATTAAGTAATATTGGTTGGCCTTGCTCATCTTGTAATTCACTGCGCTGTGCATGGCTGGTTTCAAGCGCTGGAGTTATAAGGGTGTTATCTAAGCGAGTGCGACCTATTATTTGCTCTTGTTCATCTAGCGATAGATGCTGCCATACGCTTAGATCGTGCTTATAACGTTGCACATGGATATAACTGCCTTGATCCTCAAAGCTACCAGGTTTATTTATTAACGCCGTTGCCCGCTTTTGTCGGCCATGCGGCATTTTTCCACCATAAATAAAGCCATTAAAATCGCGACCATCTAAAAATCTAAAATTACGAATTTGTTCCACCAACTCTACGTCTGGCGCAAATAACTTTAAAATTTGCAGCGCAAATAAATGATTAACGTCTTCGCGGTCTGAACGTATTTGCACAAACAAATCACACGGCTGCACGCTCATTGCGTGCTCATTATGATTTATATTAGGAAAGCTTTGTAGTTCACTGGGGATATACTCTGGCAAAATATGCGGCCAATATTGCGCACCAATAGCCACCATACAAGAAAGCATAGATTCAGAAAACTGATCGCTAAACTCTTCCTCAATAGCGCTTACTTGCTTGAGTTTTGTACGTAATGACTCATCTTGGCCATCAAACACATTAAAAAATAAATGCAAACCGTGTAAGTTTGCTTCAGCACAAATCCCTGATTGCGCTTGTGCCATTGTTATTCCTTAGCTTATAAATAGATAAACACAGCGAATAACAAATTAATTTATGATTCGAAAAAATTCACCGTGTGGGGTTTTATTTTTATTATAACCTGCTCATTTTGAACAAATGACTGGCCATATTGCGCTGCAACTTCTATTTCTTGTTGTGCAATAACTACAGTGTAAACATAAGCCGAACCAATAAAACGACTGCTTAATATGGTGGCGCGTTCACTATGGCTATCTTTTTTACTGTCGCTCATTAGCTCTATTTGATGAGGACGCACATATATTTTTCCTATATTAGCCTGATGCTGGTGCGCAATAACCGACTCCACTAGGCCAAAAGCGGTTTTATATTCAGTTGCTGTTAACACTTCTGCGCTTAAGTATATGCCCTGACCCAGAAACTCTGCAACCTCCTTTGAGCTTGGTTTAGCAAAAAGCTGTTCTGGGGTGCCCTGCTGAGCTATTTTACCCTGATGCATAATAGCCAGTGTATCTGCAAATGCAAAAGCCTCTTCCTTTGAGTGGGTAACAAATACCGCCGACACTTGTTGGGTTTTAATTATGCGGCGAATATCGGCAATTAATTCAAAGCGTACTTGAGTGTCTATATTCGAAAACGGCTCATCAAGTAATAGTAAACTTGGTTTGTAAGCAAGTGCACGTGCAATCGCCACGCGCTGTTGTTGTCCACCCGATAACTGATGCGGATACCTGTCGGCGCAGCCAACTAAATGTACCAGCTTAAGCATTTCATCAACGCGCTGTTGCTTTTGCTCTTTACTCATTTTACTTAAGCCAAAAGCAATATTATGTGCCACGGTTAAATGTGGAAATAACGCATAATCTTGAAACATCATGCCAATATTACGATGCTCTGGCGAGATAAATGTATTGGCGTTACTTACCAGCTTGCCATCGATAAACACGCTTCCTTGTTGCGTTTCTATTAGCCCTGCAATTGCTTTTAGGGTGGTGGTTTTACCACAACCACTGGCACCTAACAAACACACTATTTCGTTTTTACCTATGGTTAAATTTAGCTCGTGAATAACCTTAGTACCGTTATATTGATAGCTCACGCCTTGTAAAATCAAACTACTCATTTAACTACGTTGCTCCATAGAACGGTTAATAAAATACAGGGGGATAAATCCAACCAGCACAATAAATAATGCCGATATAGAAGCCAGCTCTAACTGCTCATCGCTCACATACTGAAACACATGTGTAGCTAAGCTTTCAAAATTAAACGGCCTAAGTAACAAAGCCGTAGGTAGCTCTTTCATGCATTCAATAAACACCAGCAAAGCCGCAGTAAGCAACCCGCGTCTAAGTAAAGGCAAATGCACCAAACGTAACGTATGGCCTTGGCTTTTGCCCATAGATTGGCTTGCCATGTCGAGGGAGGGGCTAATGCGTAAAAAACTCGACTCAATCGCGCCATGTGCTACTGCGTAAAAACGCACTACATAAGCAAAAATAATGGTAAATACACTGCCCGTGAGTAACAGGCCTATATCTAAATCATACGGATCAAGCACACTGTTTACCGTGTTTTCTAACAGCGTAAGCGGTAATAGCACCGCAATAGCCAGTACTGTTCCTGGTAAAGCGTAGCCGGTGCTGGCTAATCGCCCCGGAAGAAGCGGATAGCTTTGCTTGGCTATACGCTGATAAAACACCACTAATATACTAAGTAACAGCGTTACTACGCTTACTACTATAGCTACCTTTAAACTTTGCCACGCATAGCTAAAAAACTCACTACTCCATGCTTGATCAAAATAAACAATGGCGTACTTTATTAACACAGCAATAGGGATAACAAAGGCAACAATTAAAATTACACTGCAAAATAGCGTTGCCAGCCAAGCCGACTTGCCTTTTAATATGTAAAGCGCTTCACTATTTATACCCGACTGGCGCTCAAACACCGCTTGATTACGGCGGCTAAAACGCTCTGCCATTAAGGCTAAAAATAATAACAGTAACATCACGCCCGATATTTTAGCCGCGGCGGTTAACGAGTAATAACCAAACCACGTATCGTATACGGCAGTGGTTAAGGTGCTTACAGCAAAGTAGCTTACTGTGGCAAAGTCAGCCATGGTTTCCATACTAATTAGCGCTAGCGCAGCTACAATTGCGCCGCGCGATAACACTAAGCTAACCCTAAAAAAGCTCTGCCACGACGACAGCCCCATTAGCTGACTAGCCTGCACTAATTTAAAAGACTGCTCACGCAAGGCTGTTTTAAAAATTAAATATAAATAGGGATAAAGCACCAGTGCAAGCATTACAATAGCGCCGGGCAAAGTACGTATATCAAAAAACCAGTAATCATCAGGCGATTGCCACCCAAACCAGTCTCTGAGAGTATTTTGTACTGGGCCTGCGTAATCAAGCAAGTCGGTATAAACATAAGCAATAATGTAGGTAGGCATAGCCAGTGGCAGCATTAACGCCCATTCAAACTGTTTTTTACCAGGAAAACTACAATAAGCGGTTAGCCAGCCAAGCGGTAAGGCAATAGCACAGCTTAGTACACACACACCTAAAATGAGTAATACGGTATTAGAAATGTAATCCCACAGCACTGTATTCCAAAGATGCGAAAACACCTCAGAGTTACCTTGTAGAGATTCAAATAGCAGAAAAAACAATGGGGTCGACAGTAATAATCCCGTCGACCATGCAAAAAGCTGCCATTTAGACAGCTGAAATTTATAAGTCATTTAAAGATCGAATTTCACCTCATCAATTAGCCTTAACGCTAACGGACGATATTTACTAATTTCATCAAGTGGTAAGCTATCTTCTTTAAAGCTTCCCCAAGATGCAACTAAATTTGATAATTCTACGCCTGGCTTAACCGGGTATTCCATATTAATTGAAGCGTACATGTTTTGTGCTTTATTGTCGGTCATATACTCTAGGAGTTTCAAGGCATTTTCAGGGTTTTTAGCGTATTTTGTAATAACTGCACCCGACACATTTATATGTGAGCCGCGATTAATTTGGTTCGGAAAATTAATATTTACCGCTTCTGCCCATTCTTTTTGGGTTTCATCTTGCAGCATTTTACCTAAGTAGTAACTATTGCCAAATGCAAGGTCGCACAAACCTTCTTTCACTGCTTTTACTTGCGCCCTATCGTTACCTTGTGGTTTACGCGCTAAATTTGCTTTAACCCCCTCAAGCCATGCTTTGGTATCTGCTTCACCATGGTGTGCAATCATGGATGCAACTAAGCCTAAGTTATACGGGTGTTTACCAGAGCGAGTACATATTTGCCCTTTATATTTTGGATCGGCCAAATCTTCATAAGTCAGCTCAGGTAGTGCGCCCACACGCTCTTTTGACGAGTAAACATTACGCACTCGCTTAGTAAGTGCTACCCACTGCCCATCGCCATCACGAAATGCCGCAGGCACGTTGTTATTAATTGCTTCGCTACTAATAGTTTGCGTTAAATCTAAATCTTCAAGTTGAATTAAGGCGCTAAAATTAGACGTTAACACTAAATCGGCTTTGCTGTGCTTACCTTCGCGTTTAACGCGCTCTATTAAACCTTTATTGGCAAACACTACATTTGTTTTAATACCAGTTTGCTTAGTAAAATCATCTAAAATTGGTTTTATTAAAAAAGGCTGTCGAAAAGAATAAATATTAACGGTCTCAGTTGCAAAAACGGGTGCCGACACGGCCAAACCAACTACAATTGCGAATACTTTTTTCATATTTCCCACCTGAATAATAACTATTATCAATAATTCTACCGTGCCTTACTCAAAAGTGCACACTTTATATAATCTGATCTAGTTAAAATCGCTAAAATAGAAACCCCGCGTAAGACATATCTTACAAACGTGACAGCTAATGATGAAAACACAACATGAAAAACCATGATAAATACAGTAACCATTTGTTTTATTTAAAGTAAATAACTTTAACCATTGCGACTATATCAATTAATTAGCAAGCTATACTTCTTTAAAATATCGTACTGCCTATAATTAACTTAACAACCAAGCAGTGATGCTTAACGAGTAAATGGAAACGGACAAGTTACTCGACCAACCAATGATTTAGGTTACTAATACAAAACGGATTTTAGGACAGGCTCTAGGAGAGCAACACAATGGAATGTCTTAAAGGATAGCATCAGGATGATGCGTAAAGGATAGCAACAAAGGATTTACGTTGTTTTACAGGATGTTTAGGAAATAAAGGATACAGGCAGGAGCGCCTACATTACATAGAACTAAAAAGTAATATTGTAATAACAAGGATTAGTAAGAATTTGGAGTTGATTAAGTTCAATTGCAGGATGCAGAAAATTAGAAGATTCCGCAAGCGCGCCTAGAGATAGAGCGCGCTTTTCTTTGCCTAAAATAAATTACTCAATGTCTTAGTACAGTGCCTTAAAGTGGTTTTACTGCAAGCCACCAAGAGCATATAAGCAGTTTAAATTTTAATACACACGTATTTTTCTTCGAGGTACTCATTTAATCCTTGATGCCCCCCTTCGCGGCCAAGGCCCGATTGCTTAACGCCACCAAATGGCGCTACAGGGTTAGAAATAACACCTTCGTTTACACCAATCATGCCAAACTCAAGACCTTCGCTAATGCGGTAAACCTGCTTAATATTTTGGCTATAAAAATAAGCGGCTAAGCCGTAAGGTACGTCGTTTGCTAGGGTAAGTACTTCGCTTTCATCATCAAAAGGAATAATTGTTAATACTGGGCCAAATACTTCTTCATGGTAAATATCCATGTCGGCAGTGACGTTATTTACAATCAGCGGGTTTTGAAAGCTGCCACCTAAATCACTGTTATCACCTATCAATACTGCCCCCTTATCTAGTGCGTCTTGTACTAGTTGCTGTACTTTTTCTTTCGCCTTAGGGTAAATAAGCGGGCCAATATCAACATCTGCTGTAAAGCCATTACCGACTTTTAAAGCAGCCACCTTAGGGGTTAGTTTATTAAGTACTGCATCAATAATATTACGTTGAATAAAGATACGGTTTGCAGCAACACAAGCTTGCCCACTATTTCTAAACTTAGCCGCCATTAATCCCTCAATAGCTGCATCTAGGTCTGCATTATCATAAATAATGAAAGGTGCGTTTCCTCCAAGCTCCATAGAAGTGCGCTTAATAGTACCTGCGCATTGCGCTAATAACTGCTTGCCTACACCCGTTGAGCCGGTAAAAGTAAACTTACGCACTATTTCAGAGTCGGTTAGTATTTTTCCTACTTTTTTAGCATTTTGCGATACTAAGACGTTAAATGCCCCTTTTTCAAACCCTGCTTGATCGGCTAAATAGGCAAGTGCAATAGCACATAATGGGGTGTGCTCAGAAGGTTTTAATATAAAACTACAACCGGCTGCATAAGCGGGGGCAACTTTACGCGTGATCATAGCAACAGGAAAATTCCATGGTGTGATCCCTGCAACAACTCCTACAGCCTGCTTAAAGCTGGTTAACCTATGGCTGTTGTCGGTAGCAGGTATAACATCGCCATAGCTGCGCTTAGCTTCCTCGGCAAACCATTTTATAAAGCCCGCGCCGTAATCAATTTCGCCCAACGCTTCTTTAAGTGGTTTACCTTGCTCTTTGGTCATTAACTCTGCAAGCGTTTGCTTGTGTTTTATAACTAGCTCATACCAGCGCATCAAGGTTTCGCTTCGTTGCGTAGCATTGGTTGCTTTTAATTTAACAAATGCGCTTTGAGCTGCAACTATTGCATTATTTACACCCAGCTCATCAATATCGCTTACATCAATAATACTTTTTTCGGTAGCGGGATCGTTAACGCTAAAGTGCGTATTTGTTTTATAAAATTCACCATTAATAAACGAGTCAGAAAAAATAAGATTACTCAAAATAAACCTCCGAATTACCGTTTAATTTAAAATGTAGATGTTAGCGTTTAATGCATGGCATAGAGCCAAAGCTAACTTTTTAGATAAGCCTGCGCGAGGTAAACTCCCGCCTACCCTGCGGTGTACAAACAAAAAAGCCGCTGTATTAAACAGCGGCTTTTACTATATTAATCGTTAAAAGCTAGTGCTCTTCATTAACTATATTAACGTTATACTTAGGTATTTCAACCACTAGGTCTTCATCTCTAATAATAGCTTGGCAACCTAAGCGCGACTCTGGCTCTAAGCCCCATGCTTTATCAAGCATATCGTCTTCTAACTCATCGCTTTCTTCTAGTGAATCAAAGCCTTCGCGGATCACTAAGTGGCACGTAGTACACGCACATGACTTTTCACACGCGTGAGCAATGCTAATACCATTTTTAAGGGCAACATCAAGAACCGTTTGACCACTAGGTGCTTCAATTGCAGCGCCATCTGGACACAATTCTGGATGGGGAAGAAAAATAATTTGTGGCATTCTAATCTCTCTTAAATATTGTTTACTGACTGCCCAGTAAGAACTTTTTTAATTGATGCATCCATTCTGCGTGCGGCAAAATCGCTGCTGGCGTTATCCATTTTTTCAATCGCGGTTTTAATCTCGTTTGGTTGCTGCGCATTCTCACGCACTTTAACCAATTCTGCAATTTCAGCTCGTAAATATGCTAGTTGCGCTTCGTCAAGTAAACCACTGTCACTCGCAAGTGATGCCTCTAGTGCTTCAATTACACGTAGTGCTTCTACTTGTTGCTCTTTGAGCATACGCGCTTGCATATCGCCTTTAGCGTTGCTCATTGACTCTTTTAGCATATTAGATACTTGGTCGTCCGATAAACCAAATGACGGTTTAACTTGAATATCTGCTTGTACGCCTGTCGATTTTTCCATTGCCGATACGCTAAGTAAACCATCGGCGTCTACTTTAAACGTAACCCGAATATGTGCAGCACCCGCAGTCATTGGCGGAATACCTTTTAAACTAAACTTAGCAAGAGAGCGACAATCGTCTACCAATTCGCGCTCACCTTGTAGTACGTGCAACGACATGGCCGTTTGGCCATCTTTAAAAGTAGTAAACTCTTGAGCACGTGCTACTGGTATAGTGGTATTACGTGGAATAATTTTTTCCACCAAGCCACCCATAGTTTCAAGACCTAGCGATAGTGGTAATACGTCGAGTAACAACATATCTGAATCAGGTTTATTACCAATTAACACATCTGCTTGCAACGCAGCGCCTAGCGCTACAACGCGATCGGGATCAATTGACGTTAGTGCTTCTTTATTAAAAAACTCACTAACTTGGCTGCGTACTAATGGCATGCGAGTAGAGCCACCCACCATAATTACTTGCAGCACTTCTTCGTTCTCAATACCAGCATCTTTTACAGCACGGCGACAAGAACGAAGCGTTTTTTTAACTAGTGGTATCGCAAGCTCGTCAAGTTTTTCGCGGGTCACTTCAACCATGTATTTCTCATCATCAAACTCAAGCCCAACATTAACAGTTGAGTATTGGCTTAATGCTTCTTTACAGGCTTTAGCTTTATTAATAAATAAGCGCAGTACCGCTGGAGATAAAGTGGTTACACCCGTTTGCTGCTTTAAGTAATCAACAATCAGTGAGTCAAAGTCATCGCCGCCTAGGCTGGAGTCGCCGCCTGTAGCTAATACTTCAAATACACCTTGGTGCAAGCGCAAAATTGATATATCGAAGGTGCCACCGCCTAAATCGTAAACAGCAATAATACCTTCTTGACCCGAGTCTAAACCATAAGCAACAGCGGCTGCTGTTGGCTCATTTAATAATCGTAGTACGTTAATACCTGCAAGTTCAGCGGCATCTTTTGTACTTTGGCGCTGAGCGTCATCAAAGTATGCCGGTACGGTAATAACTGCACCTAAAATTTCTTGATTACCAAAGCTTTGTTCTGCACGGGCTTTTAATGCAGCTAAAATATGGCTAGATGCTTTTACTGGGCTGATTTTTCCAGCTGCTGTTTCTATGGCAAGTGCACCATCGTGCTGACAAAATTGATACGGTAGTTGCCCATAGCTTTGTTCTATTTCTGCTTGGGTTTTACCTAAAAAGCGCTTAACTGAAATAAGCGTGTTAACTGGGTCTTGCGTTGCTGCTTTTGCAGCTTCGCTACCTACAGTGATCCCACCCGCTTGATAACGCACTACCGAAGGAAGCATTGCTTCACCTAAGTCATCTGTTAAGGTGCGTGCTTCGCCACTTTGTACCGTGGCTACCAATGAGTTAGTTGTACCTAGGTCAATACCTATGGCTAGTTTATGTTCATGTGGTGCCGCGCTCTGCCCCGGCTCAGCAATTTGCAATAATGCCATAATATTTTTTAAACTCGCTTTACCTTGCTTTATAAATTAGCAAGTTAGGTGATTAATCATCAAATAAACTGTCTTCAATACGCTCTAATTCGTCACGTAATTTATAAACAAATTTTAGTTTACGAACATTATCTGCAGCGGCTTGGTATTGCTGCTCGTCGTTACTTGCTAATTGCTGTGCAAGTTGTGCACTGTATTGTTCGTTAAGTTGCTTGATTTGTTTTTCAAAATTAGCAATTGCAGCGTCAGGATCGCTCGCTGAGGTTAGCTCTTCTAACTCTTCGCGAAGTTCCATTTGTTGCATTAAAAATGCCGGATCTTGCAAGGTTTGTTGCTCAGCACGAATATCGACACCTAACTCACTTAACATATATTCGGCACGCTTTACTGGGTGCTTTAATATTTGTAGTGCGTCGTTAATTTCTGCGGCGCTTTGCACTGCCATTAATTTATCGCGACTGCTGGCGTTGGCATGGCGATCGGGGTGCACTGCACGCTGTAGCTCTAAGTAGTGCTTGTTAACTATTACTAAATCAATATTGTAGTCAACTGGTATTGCAAATAACTCAAAATAGCGCATAACTTCAACCAATAATATTCAGAAATTAATTTCAAAAATAACAAAGCCCTACATTTATTGGCAGGGCTTGTTTTATACCCAAGTAACTTAGGTATTCAAAACACGTTTAAATTTAAACGGTAAAGCTTTCACCACAACCACACTCGTCAGCTTGATTAGGGTTAGTAAATTTAAACCCTTCATTCAAGCCTTCTTTAGTGTAATCGAGCTGCGTACCGTCAATGTAAACTAAGCTTTTAGCATCAACAATTAAGGTAACGCCTTTTGCTACAAATGTTTCGTCGTCGTCGTTTAGCTCGTCAACAAACTCAAGTACATAGGCAAGACCTGAACAGCCCGTCGTTTTAATGCCAACGCGCAGGCCTAAACCTTTACCGCGATTTGCTAAAAATGATTGTACGCGGTTTGCTGCCGCATCTGTCAATGTCACTGCCATGGAACTCTCTTACTTCGCTTGTTTACTTTTATAGTTTGCAATTGCTGCTTGAATTGCATCTTCGGCTAAAATTGAACAGTGAATTTTCACTGGTGGTAACTCTAGCTCTGCACTTATATCAGTATTTTTAATAGTCGCTGCTTGCTCTAGTGTTTTGCCTTTAACCCACTCTGTTACCAGTGAAGATGAAGCAATTGCACTACCACAACCATACGTTTTAAATTTTGCATCTTCGATAATACCATCGGCAGATACTTTAATTTGTAATTTCATTACGTCACCACATGCTGGTGCGCCTACCATACCCGTTGCCACTGACGGATCATTTTTGTCTAAAACACCTACGTTACGTGGGTTTTCTACGTGGTCGATTACTTTATCACTGTAAGCCATAATTCTATCCTCACTACCTGCTAGGTATGTACTCGCACTATTATTAGTGGTGAGCCCATTCAACTGAATCTAAATCAATACCTTCTTGATGCATCTCCCAAAGTGGAGACATTTCACGTAGGCGACCGATAGAGTTTTTCATTAATTCAACGGTGTAATCAATCTCTTCTTCGGTGGTAAAACGACCAATACTAAAACGAATTGAGCTATGCGCTAATTCGTCGTTACGGCCAAGTGCACGTAAAACATAAGAAGGCTCTAAGCTTGCTGACGTACAGGCTGAACCTGACGATACTGCAATGTCTTTTACTGCCATTAGTAACGACTCACCTTCAACAAAGTTAAAGCTGATATTTACAATGCCTGGTACTGACTGATCTTGTGTACCGTTAAAGTACACTTCTTCCATATCACTCATAATACCGTCAATTAAACGCTTACGTAGGGCGCTTATGTGTGCATGATCTTTTTCGAAATCTTGCTTAGCAACTCTAAACGCTGTACCCATACCCACTAACTGATGCGTAGCAAGTGTGCCAGAGCGCATACCACGTTCATGGCCGCCACCGTGCATTTGTGCTTCTAGGCGAGCGCGTGGTTTACGACGAACGTAAAGTGCACCAACACCTTTAGGACCATATACTTTGTGGCCTGAGAATGACATAAAATCAACTTTAAGCTGTTGTACGTCAATTAATACTTTACCTGCGCTTTGCGCTGCATCTACGTGGAACATAATTTTACGTTCGCGACACATTTCGCCAATTGTAGCGATATCTTGAATTACACCTAGCTCGTTATTAACATGCATGATGCTTACAAGTACGGTGTCGTCACGCATAGTGTCGGCAAGTTTTTGTAAATCAAGTAGGCCGTTTTCTTCAACGTCCATATAGGTTACTTCAAAACCTTGACGCTCAAGCTCACGACATGTGTCGATTACGGCTTTGTGCTCAGTTTTAGCGGTAATAATATGCTTACCTTTCTTTTTGTAAAACTGTGCCGCGCCTTTAATTGCTAGGTTATTTGATTCGGTTGCACCCGAAGTGAAAACAATTTCACGTGGGTCTGCATTAATTAAATCAGCAACATCGGTACGTGCTTGATCAACTACTTCTTCAGCTTGCCAACCAAACCTATGTGAACGTGACGCAGGATTACCAAAATTACCGTCCATTGTCAGGCATTGCATCATTTCTTTGGCAACACGTTCGTCAACAGGCGTGGTTGCTGCGTAATCTAAATAAATCGGTAACTTCATTTCTCTCTCCGCTGCAGGTCAACCTTAAAGTTGACAGCTTACTTGAATATTTTCCAACTGCTTAATTGCATCATTAACACTGTTATCTTGGCGTAATGCGATCTCTTTCACATCAGATTTCTCTACCAATTCAGCAAGGGTAATATTATCTAAAAATTCTTCTATTCGTGCGCTTAAATCTGACCACAAGTTATGGGTAAGACAGCGCATACCACTTTGGCAACCTATATCACTTTTTTGGCAACGTGTTGCATCAACTGACTCATCTACTGCATTTATCACATCACCAACAGAAATAGCGTCCGCTTTACGCCCCAATAAATAACCACCGCCAGGGCCGCGAACAGAACTTACCAAACCATTTTTACGTAAACGGGCAAACAACTGCTCAAGGTAAGACAAAGAAATTTCTTGTCGCTGTGAAATATCAGCAAGGGCAACAGGACCTACACCTGTGTGCAGTGCAACATCCAGCATAGCTGTAACGGCATACCTGCCTTTTGATGTTAACTTCATAACGCCCTCCGCACAAAAGAGTGCAAATTTTAATTACCAGAGTAAATTAGTCAAGTATTAAAACTTAAAACAAGTTCTTAGCTAAACACGTAATACCTGAGTGTTTTACTCAAGTATTACGTCCTATTGTAATTACCTGAGTAATTTAGTCAAGTATTAGCGCGTTATTTAATCGTAGCTTGTTATAACTAATTGCTATAACCGCTGTTATTTAGGTATCGACTTATTTATAGAGGTTAAAATACCACGCAAAATGTTCATTTCAGCATCTTCAGGGCGAGCACGATTAAACATGCGGCGTAACTTGGTCATAACCATGCCTGGGTGCTGCTTAATGATAAACCCTGTATTAAACAGTGTTTCTTCAAGATGGCCGTAAAATAACTCAGTTTGTTTTGAGCTAGGGTAAGCGGTGTCATCTTCTTCGGCTATTTTAGGTTGTTGATTTAAAAACGCCATTCGCGTTTCGTAGCATAATGTTTGCACTGCCATAGCTAAATTAAGCGAGCTGTACTCTGGATTTGCCGGAATACAAACATGATAATTGCAAAGCTGTAATTCATCGTTGCTCAAGCCGCTATTTTCACGACCAAACACCAAAGCAACCGGGCCATTCACAGCTTCGCTTACTAGCTTTTCACCACATTCACGTGGTTCAACCATAGGCCAAGATAGTGTGCGAGAGCGCGCACTCGTGCCAATGGTTAATGCGCAATCGGCAATTGCATCAGCAACAGTATCAACAATCACAGCATTACCTAAAACATCACTTGCTCCAGCGGCTAATGCACTGGCATGACTATCGACTTCACATGCTGGGTCGACTAAATAAAGCTTTGATAAGCCCATGGTTTTCATGGCGCGAGCCGCCGAACCAATATTACCTGAGTGTGATGTGTTAACTAAAACAACGCGAATATCATCTAAGATCATTGCTGTGCTACTTTGTTTGCTGCAAAAAATTGCGCAAATTCTACCATGTAATTAAAAACACGGCTACGATAAGCGCAGCCGTGAATAAGGTTTCAGCTCAAAATACAAACCATGTTTAGATTTATATATCGGCTTATTTAAAGCACATACTTAGTGATCGCAAGCCAATACCCTTTGCTTATGTCCAAACACTGCACTGCTTTTATCTTTTATTAAATCGGATAGCAGTAATTAAGCTGTTCCGCCTACCGTTAATTTGTCTATTTTCAAACTAGGTTGGCCTACCCCAACAGGAACACTTTGGCCGTCTTTGCCGCACACGCCAACGCCTTTATCGAGCGCTAGGTCGTTACCTACCATAGATATTTGCTGCATTACTTCTGGGCCGTTACCTATTAAGGTTGCGCCTTTAATTGGTTGGGTAATTTTACCGTTTTCGATTAAATAGGCTTCTGATGCGCTAAATACAAATTTACCTGACGTTATATCAACTTGTCCGCCACCAAAATTAGGCGCAAACACGCCTTTTTTAACACTACTGATAATATCTGCTTGGCTGTGTTCACCGCCTAACATGTAAGTGTTGGTCATGCGTGGCATAGGTAAATGTGCGTACGATTCACGACGTGCGTTACCCGTTGGGCTAACCCCCATTAGGCGCGCGTTCATTTTATCTTGCATGTAGCCTTTTAAAATACCGTTTTCGATAAGTACGTTATAAGCCGCAGGTGTGCCTTCGTCGTCTACGTTAAGTGAGCCACGACGATCAGCCATGGTGCCATCATCAACCACTGTACATAGCTCAGACGCTACTTTTTGCCCTACTTTGCCGCTAAACGCCGACGCGCCTTTACGGTTAAAGTCGCCCTCTAGGCCGTGGCCTACGGCTTCGTGTAATAATACACCTGGCCAGCCATTTCCAAGTACCACTTCCATGGTTCCGGCTGGCGCATCAATGGCTTCTAAATTTACTTTTGCTTGGCGCACTGCCTCTTCTGCAAACTCCATCCAACGTGGTTTACCATCTACCAACTCTTTAAAATAACCATAATCTAAACGCGCACCACCACCGGCACCACCACGTTCACGGCGACCATTTTTTTCAAGTAGTACTGAGCAATTTAAACGAATAAGTGGGCGAATATCGGTGGCAAAAGTACCGTCGCTAGCGGCAATAAGTACTTCTTCGTATACGGCCGACATTGAACTTATTACTTGCTCTGCGTCGGGTGCGAGTTCACGAATATAGTTTTCAAGCTCACGTAACAAGTTTACTTTATCGGTATCGCTCATACTTGAAATTGGCTGGTGCGGGGCAAACTGCTGCTTTGCAGTTACATCGCTAAACACTTGAATTGATTTATTTTCACCGGCATCGGCAATGCTACGCGCTGCAGTTGCGGCTTTATTAAGTGCCTCTAGGGTGATTGCATCTGAGTACGAAAAGCCGGTTTTTTCGCCGCTTACTGCGCGTACACCTACGCCTCGCTCAACATTGTATGAACCTTCTTTTACTAAGCCGTCTTCAAGTACCCATGACTCATGGTGACTTGATTGAAAGTATAAATCAGCGTAATCCACTTTATGTTGATGAATGTAGGCGAGCGTTTTTTCGAGTTCTTCTCGATTTAGCTGGCTGTCGTGTAATAAATGCTGTTCAACCGTATTCATAATAAATGCTCTCTAAATCGTTGATGAGATTGCACTGGCATATCTCGTCGAATTTTGTGTAATTGCTTTAAATCTAACGTGGCGCTTATAAAACCTGTGCCTGTGGGCAACTCACTTAGTGTATCCCCCCAAGGAGACAGAACTATACTGTGGCCATAGGTTTGGCGGCCATTTTCATGTGTTCCATATTGCGCTGCAGCAATCACATAACATTGTGTTTCTATTGCACGAGCCGCCAATAAAGGTTGCCAATGGGCTTTCCCGGTCACTACGGTAAAGGCGCTAGGGACTAATATAACTTCTGCGCCTTGGCGTACAAGTTGAGTATATAAAGCACTAAAGCGCAGATCATAACATACTGTTAAGCCAATTTTACCAAAGGGAGAGTCGACAACAACAACTTCATTTCCTGCTTGAGTAAAGTCTGATTCTCGATAGCTGGCCGTTGAATCGTCAACTGTTACATCAAATAAATGCATTTTATTGTAGCTGGCAACGAGTTCACCTTGAGCATTAAATAAGTGCGACGCGGCGTAATATTTACTGTCACTATAAGGCTCTGGCATAGTACCGGCGCTTAACCAAATATTATGCAATTGGCACAGCTCGCTTAACTGCTGCTTATAACGCTCTGCATGCTTAGCCACTTTTAAGGTATCGTTACCCGATTTACTAAACACTAAAAAGGCTTCAGGCAAGCATACTAACAATGGCCTTGTAGTGGGTAATTGTTGTAGCTGATTGACTAACGTTTGCATGTTTTGCTCAGGATCACCCCCTGAGCACATTTGCAGGGCAATAATTGTCGGAATTGCTTTACTCATTGACTATTTTTCATTGGGTAACGCTCACTTCAGCGTCTTTTAGTTTAAGCTTTGTGGCTGCTTGAGGCTGATTTTGCGCCGCTTGTGGTAGCGTTACTTCACGACTTTTACGGTCAAGTTCTTGTACTTGTGGATCGTTCATTTTACCGGTTACTTTAAAGTTTATTTCGGAAATAACGCGCGCCGAGTGAATCACTTTATCTATAGCAAGTGCAGCAAGGCCGGTAACTGGGTTAACCATCCAAGCTACTATTATAGGTATACTGGAGGTTACTTGCGGCGCAACCGCTAGGTCATAGTCTATTTCTAGGGTGTTTAAATTAGCATAACCTTTAATGGTTAAGTCGGCTGGTACGCCATCCATTTTAGTATCTTGAGTATAGGCAATGCCTTTATCAAGCTGCATTGTGCCTTGCATACTGTTATAAAAAAAGCCTTTGGAAAACACATCTCTAAAATCGAGTTTTAATTTACGCACTAACGAATCTAGGCTCAGTAACGAGAACACCCGCGCGCCACCATCACTTACCTCGGTTAAATGTCCTTCGCCTAATCGCCAATCAATATTGCCCGAAAGACTTGCTACATCAAGGTTATACGGGGCTGCTTGCCATGCAAGATTATAGTTAATGGTTGCGTTTGAATCTTTAATTGCGGTGGTTAAGTCAAACTCATTAAATAATGCGCCTATATCCTCACTTTTAAGCTCACCGCTGAGTTGCGTTTGGCCATTTTGCCACTGCCCATGGGTGCGTAAAATATGATCGTTCTTATCAACCACTAACTCAGAAATAACAAGCCGCTTACCATCCCCCAATAAAGATGCGCTTACTTTACCTAACTGATACTGACTCACCTTACAGTCGCCACATTCAAATTCTATTGCGGGTAGCTGAGTAAGCCAGCTTACGTCATCGGCTGTTTCTGTGCTTGCAACTGGCTTAACGTTTGCAGGCTCAATAAAGTTAACTCTTAAATAATCGCTATTAATTCGAATCGGCTGGCTGGCTTGCGAGATAGGAATTAACACTCCTGCACGTAACTCTTTAGCATTTAACTTTAGATATAAATCGTTTTGGGTAGGTGCTAAGCGCATTTCAAAGTCATTAAATTGCACGTCACTAATATTAAGTTTTTCTATATTAGCAAGTACTTCATGCAGTGGTGGCATAACACTAGCTGATACTTGCTCTGAGCCTTGCTTAGTTACATTTATAATTTGCTCAATTAACTCTAACCAAGGAAATAAATCGGTTTGTGGTAGATTAATACTAACTGCTAAATCTTTTTTATTAAGCCCTAAATCGTTTTTACCGATAACAAAATGAGCATTATTAAAGTGGGTATTGGCATTATCTAAAATAGCGTTAAAATAAAATAGCTGCTTTATATTAGCGGTAATTAAGTTAGATATATTATCGCCTTGAATAACTGCATTGAGTGGCCATGGTTGCTCGCTGCTTTTAGCATAGTCACCCGGTAAAGTACTGCTTAAACCAATTAATGACGAGGTTACTTGCGCACGATAATCAAACCCTTGTTCGGTAAAATTAAGCACTAAACCAATATCGGCTGCACTTTCGCCGCTAAGGTAGTTTTTTAATAACCCCTGGCCGCTCGCAATAAGAGTCTCGGCATCTAGCTGCGCTTTTATGTTTATGTTGGCGCGATAATCTTGCCCAATACTTTTGCTGTCATAGTTAATATTGAGTGGCATGCCCAACCATGTTGCAGTGGCATTAGTGAGGGTTATTTCATTGTTTTTAAAATGCAGCTCGCCGTTTAAGTTATCCAGTTCAATGCCTGGAGTTGCAATATAAACAGGTAAGTCTATTAAATTTACTTTGCCGCTAACACTTGCACCATTAGCAAATTTAGAACCAATTAACAGCTCTATATCTGCACTCGCTTCGCCTTTACCTTGCACAATTTTAAAAATTTCAGCAAGTGGGCTGGCTAGTGGCGTGGCCGCAAAAAAGTCGTGCATTTTTTCAAGCTCAGCTTGCTTATCTATTTTAACTACTAGCTCATCGGCATGCATTAAATCGCTAATGCTAACGCGTACACTACTACCCACAGCTAAATTTACTAACTTGCCTTGCTGGCTATAAATATCCATGCGCTCATTGGCAAAATGTAACTGGGCGCTGGCATTAGTAACTGCGGGCCAGTCGGGATCAAACTGATAAGTGGCGTTATCTATTTGTGCTAACACATCAAACTGCCCAGAGCCGTCACTAAACGGAAAGCCTGTTAGCGGGCCTGCAAAAAGCACTTGTGCTTTTGACACTTCACCGCCTTTTATGGCGCCATTTAAATAACTAACTAATTCAGGGCTCATCGCTTTTAAAGGAAAATAGTGCCCGGCAATACTGGCGTCGGGTGCAAATGCTTCGGCGTATAAATCTAAGCGCGGTTCGTCACCTAAGCTAAGTTGCATTTCTGCAGCAAAGGTTACTTCATCATTGTTAAACCAAATATTGTCACTGCTAATGTGCCAAGCATTACTGCGCTTGGCTAAATTGAGCTCTACATTTAATTGCTCATAATCTATATTTTGGCTAAAGCTATCACCGGTAATTAGGCTGTTATTTTCACCAAACAGGGTAATTCGCCCGTATTGCTGATTAACCAGCGCACTAACTCGCAGGTCTTGTGCGGCAGGTATTGCGTGCTGCTCTTGCCAGCCAATATTATCGGCTTCAAACCACAGCTGCCATTGCTCATTATTGGTATAATCGAAGTAAGCTTGCTTTATTTGCCCACTTGGCTGGCGCTGTAAAAATGGCGTTAGGTTGTTAAAGTTAGTCAGCTCGGCTAAATCGCTAAGTAGCGCTATATCAACTTGCTGTAACCAAACTTTATTTTGCTTACCCAGCAGTGCCTCAAACTCTAAACTCGGCCAGCTTTTATCATTACTATTAAACGCTAACCCCGTGCTTTTCAACCGCCAGCTTTTTTGTTCAGGAAATAAATGAAATCCACCTTCACTTAGGCTCAGCTGTTGTTTTTCTCCAGCCAATTCCCAATGTACAAAACTAGGTAACCACTGTACTTTTACATCACTCACTAAACCTTGATTAAGCGCTAACCAAGCTTGTAAGTTTATATTGCTATGCAGTTGCTGTTTTTCGGTATTAATATATTGCGCTAACCAGTTAGATACATCTACCTCATTAGCTTGCACATACATATCGCCTGCCATTTTTTCAATGGTATCGCCTTTGAGTGCTATTCGCGCATCAAAACTTCCTACCGAAATACCCGGTAATGCTAAGCTACCGCTGCCTAAATGTTGTTTATTTTGATTTTGCCAAACAATATTCTCTAACAGTAACTTACGCTCAGTACCGTCTTCTAAAATAAAGTTAATGCTGGAGTTTTCTATTGCGAAGTGGCCTGTGTCGCCCAAAAATAGTTCTTCTATTAGCTCTTTTTGTTCAAACGACACTTCGCCCTCATTTTTAGCAAATAAATTAGCTACCTTAATACTGGTATGAAAGCCATTTATTACAAAGTAGTTTGACTTTAATTGCAGCGTTTTTAAGCTCTCCCACAAGTTAAGCTCTAAACTGGTTTTAGCTATAGTGAGTGAAATAGGTGCAGTTTGGTTGTCTTTAAACGATAGGTTTTCGAGCACTAAGGCAGGCCCGCTGCCTTGCCAACTAGCTGAAATAGAGCCTATTGATAAACTAATATCAAACTTAGTATGTAGGTAGTTTTCTATATTATCTTTGTAGTCGTTTGCATAAGGTAGGGTATATTTTAAAATAGAAACAGTCACGGCCAGTAACACTAAAATTATGGCACACGTTTGCCATAATTTTCTAAAACAAAAAAAACAGACCGCTTTTGCTTTCATTACATCATTACCACATCAAACTGCTCTTGGCTGTATAAACTCTCAACTTGAATATTGACCTGCTTGCCAATAAATAGTTCCAACTCGGCTAAGTTATGGTATTCATCGTTAAGTAATGCTTCACATACCGCGGGCGCTGCATAAACCACAAACTTATCAGCATCGTAAGCACGATTAACTCTCACTATTTCGCGCAGTAATTCGTAGCACACTGTTTCTACTGTTTTTTGTGAACCACGACCAGAACACGCAGGGCAAACATCACATAATATATGCTCTAAGCTTTCGCGGGTGCGCTTACGGGTCATTTCTACTAAACCTAATGCCGACAAGCCATTAATATTAGCTTTAGCACGATCTTTTGCTAACGCCGATTCGAGCGAATGCATTACGCGGCGTTTATGATCTTCACTTACCATATCGATAAAATCGATAATAATAATACCGCCTAAGTTACGCAGCCTAAGCTGGCGCGCAATAGCAGAAGTGGCTTCAACATTGGTATTAAAAATGGTTTCTTCTAAATTACGATGGCCAACAAATGCCCCCGTATTAACATCAACTGTAGTCATCGCTTCGGTTTGATCGATAATTAAATAGCCACCCGATTTAAGGGTTACTTTACGGTGCAGCGCTTTTTGTATTTCGTTTTCAACATCAAACAAATCAAAAATGGGGCGCTCCCCCGGGTAATACTCAAGCACTTGCGACAAAATTGGCACAAACTCTTCGGTAAATAATTTAAGCTCTTGGTAGGTTAGTTTAGAGTCAACCCTAATGCGCTCCATATCCTCGCCCACATAGTCACGTAGCGTTCTAAAGGCAAGGGTTAAGTCTTCATGCAAAATACTGGCTTTACTGGTTTTTTTACGACGTGACACCACTTTTTGCCACAACTTTTGTAAAAATGCAGCATCGTGTCTTAATTCGGCTTCGCTTGCGCCTTCTGCAGCGGTTCGCACAATAAAGCTGCCGTTTTCATCGCTGTATTCAGCAACGATTTTTTTCAACCTGGCGCGCTCTTCTTCTGTTTCTATGCGCTGGCTTACGCCAACATGGGTGGCGTCGGGCATAAACACTAAATAGCGCGAAGGTATGGTAATGTCGGTAGTTAAACGCGCGCCTTTAGTGCCCAGTGGATCTTTTACCACTTGCACCATAATATATTGTCCTTGGCGCACTAGTTCTCGAATATCTTGTACTTTTTTTATCGGGGTATCGTCTACACCTTCAACAATAGAGGCGCTATTTACAATATCTGAGGCGTGTAAAAATGCAGCTTTTTCAAGGCCTATATCAACAAAGGCGGCTTGCATGCCGGGTAAAACACGGCTAATTTTTCCTAAGTAAATATTACCAACAATCCCTAAATTGCCAATTCGCTCTAGTTGTATTTCTTGTAGAACACCGTTTTCTATTAGGGCAACACGGCTTTCACTTGGCGTGACATTAATTAGTAATTCTATACTCATGCTAGCCTCTTAAGAATGTTTGTAATAATTGTTCGGTCTCGTATAAAGGTAAGCCTACTACAGCAAAATAGCTACCCGAAATATGAGTAACAAATCGACCGCCTAAGCCTTGAATGCCATACCCTCCTGCTTTATCTTGTGGCTCGCCACTTTGCCAGTAGGTATGTATTTCATCATCGCTGAGTGTTTTAAAAGTAACATTAGTACTGACTACGCAGCTAAGTACTTTGTCTGTTGTTGCAAAAGCAACCGCGGTTAATACCTGGTGGGTATTGCCCGACAAACGCTTTAATGTATGGGTAAAGTCATTTTCATCACGAGGCTTGCCTAGCGATTGGTTGTCAATAACTACAACGGTATCGCTACCCAGCACAGGGCGATCGGTATAACCAAGTGCTACACCCGACTGCGCCTTTAAACGCGCTAAGCGTTCTACATAATCATAAGGAAGTTCATTGGGTAGTTGGCTCTCGTCGGCATCAACACTAAACTGAGTAAATTCGATTCCTAGTTGCGCTAAAAGCTCTTTACGGCGAGGTGAGGCAGATGCCAAATATACGGCGTTGGTCATTATCTGATCCTAAAATGTCTACGGTATTTACGCAGCAATAAAAACACCCACACCCAACTCAACATGCCTGTTAGTACAGGCCATAAATATTGCGGGCTAAAATACACGCCTAATAAAAAGTGATTTAGCCAAAACTGCATTAAGTGATAAAGGGTTAAAAACAAGCCAATTAATAAGCTTTGTTGCCATAGCGAAAAGTTACGGATTTTTTGAAAATTACTGGCCGTAACAAAAATACAGATTGAATAAGTAAGTGAATTAACCCCAAGTGGTGAACCCGAAGCTAAATCTATTAATAAGCCTACAACCCAAGCGGTGCCTATATTTAAACGATGTGGCACAGCAAGTGACCAATACATTAATACCAACAGCACCCAGTCAGGACGAAATGGTTCAAACGAAAACGGTAACGGCATCAAAGCCATTACTAACGCAAAAAAGATACTCAGTGCAATTAACAACGAATAACGATTAATCATCGCTAACCTGCTCCTGTTGATTTCGCCACAGCACTACTAATAATCGAATACGATCTAGCTGTGCTATGGGTTCTGCATAAACTTGTGCAAACGGCTGGCCTTCATCGCGATTTATTTCAGTAACTACAGCAACGGGGTAGCCCTCCGGAAAGGTGCCCCCTAAGCCTGAGGTCACTAATACATCGCCAATACGTACATCTAGGCTGTGTGGTACATGAGAGAGCTTAACAACATTAATTTTACCTATGCCTTCAACCACAGTACGCACATCGTTACGTAAAATACGTACCGGCGTAGCGTGGGTAGTGTCGGTCATTAATAACACGCGTGAGGTGGTTGAGCCTACTTTAGTAAGCTGCCCTACTACGCCCATATCATCAATTACGGCTTGGCTTTCACTAAGCCCATTGGTGGTTCCTCGGTTTATAACAACTTGATGGCTATACGGGTTTGAATGTACTGACAGTACTTGCGCAATAATTTTACGATTTGACGGCTTAGCCGATGAGCCTAATAAGGCGCGTAATTTTTGATTTTCTCTGCTCAAAAACTGGTACTGCTGTAGTTGCTCGCTTTGCAGCATTTGCTTTTTTTTCAGCGCTTCGTTTTCGGTAAGTAATTGATCGCGGGTATGTAAGCTTTTTGCACCAAAGCTAAATACTTCATAGGGTAAATTAGCCACATAAATTAATGGGCTAACCAGTGTATTTAAACTAGTACGAACGTTTGTTCCACCTTCGGTGTACTTATCGCCAATAATCAGTATGACACTCAAAAGCACTGCGACAAAGAGTCGCAGTTGCAAAGAAACGGTTTGTGCAAACATTGATTTCATTAGTCGTAACTAAATACATCACCGCCGTGCACGTCTATCATTTCAAGCGCTTTACCACCACCACGGGCAACACATGTAAGCGGATCATCAGCAACCACAACCGGAATGCCTGTTTCTTCCATTAATAAACGATCTAAATCTTTTAGTAATGCACCACCACCGGTTAACACCATGCCGTGCGCTGAAATATCCGACGCTAGCTCTGGCGGCGACTGCTCAAGGGCAACCATTACAGCACTTACAATTCCCATTAGTGGCTCTTGTAGCGCTTCAAGAATTTCGTGCGAGTTTAATATAAATGAGCGCGGTACGCCTTCGGCTAAATTACGGCCACGCACTTCAATTTCGATTGGTTCATCGGTTTTAAAAGCAGAGCCAATTTGATGCTTAATATTCTCAGCAGTCGCTTCGCCTATTAAGCTACCAAAGTTACGACGCACATAATTAATAATTGCTTCGTCAAACTTATCGCCACCAATACGTACTGACGATGAGTAAACTACGCCGTTTAACGAAATAATAGCCACTTCGGTAGTACCACCACCAATATCAACAACCATAGAGCCTGTGGCTTCTGATACCGGTAAACCTGCACCAATTGCCGCAGCCATTGGCTCTTCAATTAAATACACTTCGCGAGCACCCGCTCCCATTGCAGATTCACGTATTGCACGTTTTTCTACTTGGGTTGCACCACAAGGTACACATATAAGTACACGTGGACTTGGACGCATAAAGTTATTGTTATGCACTTGCTTAATAAAATGCTGTAACATTTTTTCGGTAACATAAAAATCGGCAATTACGCCGTCTTTCATTGGTCGAATAGCTTTAATATTACCAGGCGTACGGCCTAACATTTGCTTTGCCTCAGTACCTACTGAAGCAACGCTTTTAGGTCCACCAGCACGCTCTTGACGAATAGCAACCACTGATGGTTCGTTAAGTACTATGCCTTCTTCTTTTACATAAATGAGGGTATTGGCTGTACCCAAGTCGATCGATAGATCGTTTGAAAAAATACCACGGAGTTTTTTAAACATGAGGCTGGATGACCTTTGAAATACGTTCTTATTTAAGCTGCTTTCACTTTAATACGCTAATATAATGAGCGACATTAAGCACAGCTGCCTTTGTAATTTAGTTAAAAAAGGAAGCAAAGCTTCCTCTTTATCGTTCGCGCACTAAGCGAAAACCTATGTAATTAGATCTAAAATCGGGTGCTAATATTAATCGTGTTGAGGCACGTGCAAGGCTAGGCGCAAAATTCCACGCTCCACCTCTAACTGCAACATCCGACTCACCCGAGTTTTTGTTAGTCCATTCCCATACATTGCCTACGGTATCGTATAAACCAAATGCATTAGGAGAAAACGATCCTACCGGTGCAGCACTCTTGTTTGACCATTGACTACCACACCAGCCACAATTCGCTAAATTTTTACCAATATCGTTACCCCAAGGGTATTCTGTTTGACTACCTGCGCGTGCAGCGTATTCCCACTCAACCTCATTGGGTAAACGAAACTGTTGACCTGTTTGCCCTGACAACCAATCAGCATACGCTTTAGCGTCGCTATAAGTTAAACAAACAGCCGGAAAATCACTTGTTTGCTCAAACCCAGGATTACGCCAATTTAAATTAGCTTCCCAAACGGGTTCGCCATTTAAATAATAGGCGCAGCCTTTGCCTTGCTCAGCTTGTGTTTTGTAGCCTGTATTAGCAGCAAACTGCTCATACTCACCTACTGTCACTTCTTTGCTTTGCATTGCAAAAGAGTTGGCAATTACTTTTTCAATAACCGGGCGCTCATTGGCTAAACCATTGCCATTAATATCGCCCATGTTAAATTTACCTGCCGGAATAACAACCACCGAAGTTTTTACATTAGCGCTTAATACGCTAATGTTGTCACTTACTTTACGAGTTGTTTGCTCTGGTTGCTCACGCGTGTATGTCGGTGCAGCAATCGACTCTGGCTTTTTTACTAAATTGGCATGCACAGTTTGTGCTTTATTTAAATCAACACGTACCTGATAAGGCTTATAACCAAGCTTGCGCACTTCAATATTGTGCACACCTCGAGGTAAGCGAGTTACTAAGCGGGTTGAGCCAAAGCTAACCCCATCAATAAACACCTCGTCGTCGTATACGTTTGAGCGTAGCGTTAATTCTATCGGCTGGTTCTTATCGCTATTAGCAATAACCGAGCTGTTTGTTACCGTAGGCTTTACTGCATAATCACGCACTGGTTGCTCGTTTAAACGAGCCGCCGAAACGTTGCTATTATCCGCGTGCTTACTGAATGTTAACTGACTATCTGAAAAGGTTGTGCTGTAAGTTGGCTGATATGTTGCCGCCATTGGCGTGCCGTACTCAGAGCAGTAACGGTTATCAATACTTAATAAGTTACATAAGCGACTACTGTTAACTTCACCACGCATAGTAACGCTTAAATTAACGTTATAATTGCCTTGGCCACTAAATGCACTTTTTACTACATGACTACTTAAAATTTGTACCTGAGCACCGGCCAAATTACGTTTAGGTTCAACTAAACGCTCTTCGGTTAAGTTGGCAAATATTTGGTCAACAAAACGCTTAGTCGCTTTTTGTAGCCCCATTTGCTGTCCGCGTTGCTCACACGCTGCAAGTGTTTCGGTACGTTTACAATTAATTGTGTGATTAACCTCTAACGTGCCTTCGCGGGTAAACTCGTTACGTAAACGCTCTACTCGGGCGGTAGTTAACTGCTCTTTTAAGCTCTCTAAAGTGTTTAAAAGCGTGTGTTTAGCAACACGAATTTGCTCAATATCTTTACGGTGGGATGCAATTGCCGCCAACTGCATAGAAATATCATCTTTATTTTGCTTGTGATCGACCACCGCTTTTTGATAACGCGCCTGAGCAGCGGTTATATCAATACTAGGATCATCAATTAAACGACGGTACATTTCGTTCATCGCGTCGAGTGCTTGGTTTTTTTCTTTATCTAACTCGGTTGAACGTGAACGTAAAAGTTGCAACTGGGTTTGCAGCTGGCTTTCTTCTTTTAAATGTTTATCAAGTATTGTTGTAGATTTGTCATAGTCGATCTGTTTTGTACTAATCTCAGATTCAATTCCAGTTACTGTTGCTGTGTCTTGTGCAAATGCACTACTAGCCAACAAACTAGCTGAAATTAACAGAGATAAAGGAGTAATTCGCATATATTCAGTCCCAAAAAGCGGCAATTATTTGGTCGTTATTATTTTTCTAAAATAAAGCCTTATGCTATGTACTTGAAGCACAAAACACAAGCTTTGTTCAATTATTATCTAAGTTTACAACTATTCACGTGTTTCACGCCAGTAAATAACCCGATCATTCCCTCGAAAGTGGCCAAATTGTAAAATAGCATAAGGATTTAGCTGAGATTGGTCACCTTGCCAATCCCATTTTAGCCAGTCATAGGTATTATATTCTAAAGTAAATGTTCCTGAGCCATTAGGCTTTGCATAAATACCGTTATTTACCGGATACCCTCCCGCCTCTAACTTCCCTGCGGCACCATTACCATACTCATATGTTAATACTGGGCTAACTGGCAATACTTGGCTTAATTTAGGATGTTGAAATACACTACAGTTATCGTTGCTGTTTACTACAAACCCATTGCCATCCCAATATTGAGATTCCATGGGGATAAGTAATCGATCTAAATCTGAGCCTGCATTATTACCTAACACTAAGCGGCCAAACCTAAACTCAATAGGCACACTATTTAGTCGTACGCTGTTGCAATTAGTGCTACAGGTTACTTGTGTATTAGGGCTGTCGTTGGCATCGATTAATGTAGCGCGCTCAATATTTGTAAGTGTGGCCATTAAATTAACCATAGCAAATGGGCCATCAGGCTGATCAACTCCTAGCCTTTTTAAGGTGACATTGCTTTGATTCATCTGCCATTGCCCATCACTGGTATCGCCCCAATTGTTTTCACCTAAATTAATTAGGCGGCTGACAAAGCTACTTGCTGGCACGTAATTACCCGCTTCATTATTTTCAGCATTAACTTGCACTACCGACTTATCAAACCCAGCCCTGTAATTACTCATTAGCTGATTATTTTGGTTTAGTGCTTGCACTGTAAAGCCAAGTTCAAATGGCTGTTCAAGGTAGGTTAAATTACTCCCATAATCAGTACACTGCGCCGCAGCTTGCACTCCTGTTATTTTAAATTGCGATGGCGCAAAACGGCCCACATTATAAAGCTCGCCTTTAACATCACCCGCACCAAAGTAATCGCTATCGTTTAGCCCTGCTATTAAATCAATAATCCCAACTTGGTCATAACTATATTGCGATATGGATTCACTTAAACTACCGGTATCTTTAAATGCAACAGTGTTAACGACTGCAAGTGTTCCAGAAGCACCTGCTGTGGGCAGCTTTAATTGCGCTGTTACTGAAGGTTGCTCATTAATAAAATGCTTAGCAATAGGATTGTTAGTAATATCACTGTAGTTATCGGGGTAACCATCGTTGTTGTTGTCTTGACCTGCACGCCATTGCACTGCATTCATTTTTAAATCAAATGTCTCCCCTGTTAGTTTAAACAAGCTACCTGCGGCATCTGTTGCAAAACCATCATTGGGTAAGTTCATAGCCAAGCCAAAAGGTTTTACTACATACTCGTTAGAGCTACCGGTTAAATTAACCGACAAGTTAGTAATCGGATCCAGTATTAAATTAGTTTTAGCATTAAGGCTAAGCTGTGCTGCATCGGGGTAATTTATTATTATTTTCGCTTTAGACTCATCATCAAACTGTAATGGCACTGATTTATAACTTTGTTCAATCGCGTATACTTTATTATTATTGCTAAGCTGCACCGGATCAGAGCAACTTACCCCTGCGCTACAGGTATAGGCTAAATCTAAAGCAACTTCTGCCCCCACAGGAAACGCCGCTTCACACGCCCCCGTGGCGGTATTCGTTTTTACAGCTTGAATTGCTAATGCTTTTGCATTAAATCCTGTATTTGAAGGTTTACCTGATAGTTGGGTAGGAATTGTTGTATTGTTATCGCTTTCATTTTTAAAAATAAAACCCGCCTCCGCAAACACCACTTTACAGCCACTTAAACCAACATTTTTACCGCCAATATAACAACGTAACGGCGCAGATGGATCTGCAGTGTTATAACCAATTGTGGCACTGCCAGTGGTACGTTTTGCAAACTGTATATTAGTACTACCAGTAAAGCTGATATTCTCACCGGTTACCCAGCTTTGCTTGCTACTATTATCTGGTGATAAATTTAAGCTTGATGGCTGATCAAATAAAATATCGCAAGTATCATTTGCACAGGCGGTTAAAGCCATGTCTTTAGCTTGACAAGTCAGTCCCTGGTTATCACTCATTGATACTCTATAATGATCTAGCAATACAGGCTTATAAATCCCACAAAAGCCTGGAATATTATCTGGTACTGGTATGGCATCAAAAGTAGAACTACCCTCGGTAATAATTTGTGTGCCTGAGGTAATAGAGCCTTCGTATGTTACATTTTGCGCTATTCTTACCTCGCCGGTAGCAACAATATAAGCAGCTATATTGGCATTGGCGGCAATCGCAATCGCACCATCAACATAAATAGCAAGATACGCCCCCGAATCAACTACTATATTGGTTTTACCTATATTTAAAAATGAGGTAGAGAGTAACGAACTTGTGTTTTTTAAAAAAATACGCGTAGGAGCCGTTACTCTGTATTGATCCTCTAGCATGGCAAGCTGCAACTCATCATAAAAATAATCCCCAGCTAAAGAGGCTGGCACTGGTGGCACAGAGCTGCCATCGTTAGCCACTGTAGGCACTTGAGCTGCCTGGCTGGGTGTTAAAGAGTTATTACCACTTGCTAAACAAGCTTGACCGTTACATAGCGGTGGATTAGTTAGCGCCAAAGACGTTAAATTAGTAGTCGTAATAAATTGCGCGTTATTGTCTGTTACTTTAACGCCTTGGACTAACTGCACCAAACCATCATTGTAAGTAGATAGCGCGCCTGGAAATAAAGTGTCACAACTTAAAATTTCGCCGCTAGAAACAAACGAACTGGTCATGGCTAAAATAGATACTTCTTCTTTAGGATGAGAGCGCTCATTATCGCCATCTCGGTCTTCATCGACCACCAGCCCGACTCGCTTAGCTTTTAAATTACAACTTCGTAACCAGCCACCATCGTCTCCTACACGCGAGTTTTTACTTGCAACAACTAAAGGCGATTGCGAATAACGATTAGTGAAATTAAAATAATTACATCCATCGTTCCAACCACTTACTGCAAAGCCAGTAAAAAAGCTCTCCCAAATAACCTCCACATCATTATCATCTGTGAATGAGCGACTAGCCCCGGGCTCTACTGCTAAATATGCTACTTTTTCGCTTTTAATTATACCAAATGCCGTTTCAGAAGCTTCTAACGCAATATTTACTCCGCTTGCCGATAACGAGGCTGTTTCTATCGCAATAGTTAAAAAGGGCACTAAAGCTTGTGCAGGAGGGTTACTATCTAAACTATTAAGCGTTTGTAATGAATGAAATAAATTTGGCCGCTGGGTAAACGAATGGGCAAAAGCAAGCGACTTATAGCCCTT
Organism: Pseudoalteromonas translucida KMM 520; assembly: GCF_001465295.1. Classification (NCBI taxonomy): domain Bacteria; kingdom Pseudomonadati; phylum Pseudomonadota; class Gammaproteobacteria; order Alteromonadales; family Pseudoalteromonadaceae; genus Pseudoalteromonas; species Pseudoalteromonas translucida. The sequence goes on from NZ_CP011034.1 coordinate 3,032,505, forward strand.
TGGAGTAAATGGAGAAAAACCAGATTTGGCACCATATTGCACCTCTAGATGTAAATCGGTGCTTCCTACTTCCATAATAGTGCCATCAGGGAATTCATGAACCCCATATTCTACCGCTAAATAATGTGCGCCCATATTAATATGCGCACCATCCTCACCGGAAGGCTCCAAAGGGAGTGCTTCAAACCCGGTAGTCGTGATATTTTTAACCCGAATAATTGCAGGATTACCACCTTGGTTAGTTGAAAGCATAAAAACAGCTGGAGGAGTTATATATTGCTGTTGAAAATTAATTTTTGTCCATACTGGTGATGTATAGGTATTTTGCAACTCAATAAAGCGCCCTTCAATCTTAGGTGCTGCAGCATTAGCGTTATTGCTAAATAAAAGCGCGGCTAAGCATATGAGTACGAGAGTATTTTTTATCATGGTAACGTTTTAGCCTCTACACTTAGTGTGCGTTGCGTTTGCCAGTAATCTTTTCTACATGCGTCCCCCAATGGACAATCAATTGGCGCGCAAGTCGCACTACTTTGTAAATAATAAATATTAACCGTTCCCGAGCGCGCACTGCTATCGGGTAAATCCAGGTACTCTGTACAGCTAATAGATACATCACAAAACGATAAATAATTTGTTTTAAAGGTTCGGCTTGTAGTTACTGAGGCACAATTTTGTGCTGCGCTATTAAGCGGAAATAATTCGGTTAAACCGCTTTCTAAACCACTTTGCGCAGCCATATATGCTCGCGCGCCATAATACTCTATCGTATTTTGCTGCGCTGCCCCGCTCAGCACTTTAACTAATGCTAAGCCAAGTGCTAATAAGGCTACAATAATCACTAAACACACAACAATTAAGTTACCTTGTTGCTTTGTGGGTGAGCGGGTAATTTGCTGATAATTATTAAGGTACATTTGGCACGTGCACCTCATGGTTAAAGTTCATTACTTCGGTTTCGTTAAAGCGCATTTGTGCATTAACATTAAGTACAGCATTTCGCTGTAAGGCCACCGGCTCTATGGTAAAAAATAAGTTACTTGCTAGGTTATTTGCAATATAAAGCCCTAACAAATCACGCTTAACACCCGAGGTTACTTGTAAGCTAGGCGCATCTGACTGAGTGCTATTAAAAGCATAATTTGTATAACGATATAAAAACTGTCCTTCTACACAAAAACTAACTGGCTCAGCTAATAAATATAATCGTTTACTGGGTGATTCTGCTGCAAATGCTTTACTAAATTGCCACTGATCAATAGCATTTCCTGCCGTGTTATCAAATGCTAAAACTTGTAAGCGTTTATGATTATTTTCGTTATATATATCATCGCTATTTAATGGATAAACTGCTGCCCAGTTACCCGCTTGTGGTTTAGTTAAGTTATTAAGCTCAAAATCAACTGCGGTAATATTAAACGGGGCTGTGGTCGGTAAATAATTTGTATAATGAGTAGCTGATAAAAAAGGGGTAAACTCAAGGCACTGATGAGTATTGCACGCCCCTTTACTGTCGTTATCACAGCTTAATCTAAGTGAATTAGGTGTTGCATGGCGTAGCTCTTTACTAATACGTGTTATTAAAAACCGCGCTTGCGCTACTGCTTCTTGACGCTCCACGCCTTGAGCGTAAATACTTACACCTGCGCCAATAAACGAAAATGCACTAACGGCTAAAATACCTAAAATAACCATTACTAGTAATAGCTCAATTAAGGTAAATGCGTATTGTCGCGTTATGTTATGCATTAATAATTCCCTTTATAAGCACTAAAGCCGTATACCTCACCCAGAGGTGAAGTAACCTCTATAGTAATGCGCTTAAAAGTGGTGCCATCATTACTAGTGGCATCATTAAAATCACTGTCGTACTGCACTTTAACAACCAAGCTAAAGCCACTATATTGCGGTAATAAAATACCTAAACTATTGGTTATTGGCTGCCCCGTAAGTGCTATATAGTCGTCAACATCGTTATAACTGGTACGTGTTTCTGAATTATCTGGTCCAAAGTCTGCCGCTACGGTACAGGGCTCTGCACCTAAGGTTGTTTCGCCGCAACGCCTAAAAGGAGCGCTTCTATCGCTATGCTCATCAAACGATTTGCTTTGAATTTCGTTCATGAGTGATTGCCCAAACTCCGAAGCACGTAATGCCACAATAGGCTCAGCACTTTTTTGAGCTTGAGGTGCAATAAGCGCAGTAATAATACTCAGCGCAATTGCAAACATCACAATACCAACAATTAACTCTATTAAGGTAAAGCCTTTATGTTTAAGGGCAGGCATAAATAAGCCCTTCACCGCTAATGCATACCGCGGCTAACCCTATATCTATTCGACATTGCGTTGTGCAGTTTTGATCAACCCTACCAAGGGGATCAAAGTTAACTTGGGTAAACACATTACCGTTACTGTCTAATGCGTTAAAGGTAATATCACTTCTTTGGCTATTAATTTGTATTACTAAGTGCTCACTATTGTTTATATCGGCCCCTCCTGAGCAGGTATCAGGGGTTGGTCCTGCAATTAACCTACTTGTAATGTAAAGCTTATGACAGCTTGTGGTCGCCGTATTTTGCATGGCACGTAACTGCACTGTTCGCAGTGCATTTAATGTGCGGTCCCTATACGAGTACGCATCCTCGGTTGAACTACCTAAAAATTTGGGAACTGCCGTTACCGACAGTATTCCCAAAATAATTAAAGTAATAATTAATTCAACGAGGGTAAAACCGCGCTGCTTACCACTGCTGATCATTTATGTAATTAACAGCCATCTGTCACTAAAGTAACTACAGGCGCTGTAACAACTGTTTTAATTGGTGCTGTTGTTGTCGCTGCTGCTGTTGCTTGTTTATAATCAATACGACAGTCGTCAGTTTTTACATAACTATTTGGATAAATAATTAATGTGCCATCCCCTGCTGAATCATCAAGATTAAAATCAGCAGTATTATCTGTTGCAAATTTCACATCTAAAAATGCTTCAAACGCTGCTTGTGTCGCTGCAGGGTAGCCGTACACAGTAGCTACATTTCCAGTATCTACTGCAACAATTCCTATAGCTTCTTTTTGGTCACTGGCAATAATCGACTTACCATTAACTATATTCATACCACTGCGAATTGATCCCTGTAGTCCTTCCAGCGTAGATGCGTTCGCATCACCTTGCAGGTTTAAAAAGCGCGGTGCTGCTACTACTGCTAAAATACCTAAAATAACAATAACAATAATTAACTCAACAAGCGTAAAACCTGCTTGCTTATTCAAAGGTTGATTTTTTAATGATTGTGTTTTCATAAGTAAGCCTCTTTTTTAATAATTACTTAATTTTTAAATATATGTACTTTGCCTGTTTTAGGTAAGTACGAAAAACCCACTGTTGCTGATGCTATTGCACCATTTATAGGTATGTTTTGAGAGCTAAGAGTGTGCGTTGAATAATAGATACATTGCGTATTAGCTGCGTTATATCTAACTAAAAAACTAACCTCTTTTAAACTTAACTCCTCAGTATTTAGCGTGCTGCTGGGTGCATTTTGTAAAATTACATTTAACACCTGACGACATTTAATTGCATTAGTAGCGTGTGCCCGAGTATCCCATTTTTCTGTTTCATCACTTGTTGGTGTCCCCATCAATCCATCGACACCAACAATTACTCCTCCATAATTAACAAACGTTTTATTTAATAACCCCTTGGGTCGCCTATTCAATTCCCATTGCCCGCGTACCAAACCTACCGCCGACATAAAGCTTGTAGCTACTGCATCAACATTTGCACTATGTGCCTGATTTTTAATATCTATATACTTAGGTATAGCAAAACTTAAAATTACAGCCAGTAACACCACAACAATTATCAACTCAAATAAACTAAAGCCTGTTGAGCGAGTAATTATTGTCTTCACTTTAATTACCTTTAATCGCTGACATCATATTCCACATCGGCATAAAAATACCTAAAGCTAAAATAAGCACCATAATTGCCACAAACACCGTTAATATAGGTTCTATTTTGGCGGTTAAGCTGCGTAAGTCGTAATCAACTTCACGCTCATAATAATCTGCGGCTTCTTGGAGTAACTCATCAACTCGACCTGTTTCTTCGCCCACAGCAACCATTTGTAGTACAAGTTGAGAAAATAACTCACTGGCTCTTGAAACCCTGAGTAAACTGTCGCCTTTTTCAATATCTTGGCGCATGGTAATAATGGCTTTTTCCATATAACTATTATCTACAGCGTGCGCAGTGAGCGATAACCCCGTGGTCATAGGCACACCGGAGCGCAGCACCATTGCCAAACATTGGCTATAACGTGCTAATAAAGTACGCTGTAGAATATCGCCAACAAAGGGGATTTTTAGCTTATATTTATCCCATTTATAACGCCCTGTTACGGTATTTAAATAACGCTTAAAGCCAATTATTGCGCCCACTAGCATTAAAATTAATAACCACCAGTAATTCACAAAAAAGTTGCTTGTTGCTATTAATATTTGCGTCATTAAAGGCAGTTCAGCATTAAATTTAGCGAACATGCTGGCAAAGGTCGGAATAACAAAAATATTTAAAATGATCATGGCTCCCACCAGCGCACAAATTACAAACGTGGGATAACGCATTGCCGCTTTTATACGCTTGCGGGTTTCTTGTTCTTTTTCAAAATAGATAGCAAGTTGATAAAACGCATCTTCTAAACGCCCAGCACCTTCGCCAACCATCACCATAGAAATAGTTAAACGACTAAATACTTTATTGTGCATCGACATGGCGCTTGATAGGTCACGGCCTTGCTCTAGCTGCTTAGTTACTTCCATTAACACCTGTTTAAAGGCTTTATTTTGGGTGGTATCTGCTAAACCAACCATGGCTCTAATAATAGGAATACCCGCTTTTAACAATGAATACATTTGCCTAGAAAACATAATCATGTCTTCTAGGCCTATTTTTTCATTAAATAAATTGTCAAAAACTTTAATGTTATTTTTAGTTTCAACCAGCGCAATTGAAATAGGAATAAATTGACGCTTTATTAAGTTATCAGCAACGCCTGCTTGGCTGCTCGCTTCAAGCTGACCTTTAACTAATACTCCTTTGGCATCTTTTGCTTTATAGCTATATAGCTGCATCATCACCTCCGACTATTTCGGGGATATATTCTGCAACCTTAAATACTTCATCTAAAGAAGTGATACCTTGTTTTGCATAACTAAGTGCCATAGCAGAGAGCGGAATAAAGTTAGCGCTATTTTTAGCCGCTTTAGCAAAGCCTTGCGTGTCATTAATACGCAAGGCATCCATCATTGCATCATCCATTTCAAGTAGCTCAAAAATACCTACTCGCCCCTTATAACCACTATGATTACATGCAGTACAGCCTTGTCCTTTAAAAAACTGTGTATCTGTTGTATTTTCGCCAAGGTACTTTAACCAACTGCTTTCTTGATGATCTGGCTGATACGGCGATTTACAATCGCTACATACACGCCTAACAAGGCGCTGGGCAATAATGGCACGTAACGAGCTTGCTACTAAATAAGCAGGAGCTCCCATATCAATAAGGCGCATTGCACTAGTAATGGCGTCGTTAGTATGTAAAGTCGATAACACTAAGTGACCGGTTAATGCAGCTCTTAAGCCTATATCAACGGTTTCTTGGTCACGCATTTCACCTACCATAATAATGTCGGGATCTTGTCGTAATGCGGTACGTAAAATACTCGCAAAACTTAAACCTATTTTATTATTTATCTGTACTTGGTTTATACGCCCAATTCGGTACTCAACCGGATCCTCTACGGTAATAATTTTACTTTCTTGTTGATTAAGCTCACTTAACGCTCCATACAAAGTGGTGGTTTTACCCGAGCCAGTTGGCCCTGTTACCAATACCATGCCATGCGGGCGTTTAATAATACTGCGCACCCGTTTTAAAATATGTGCCGGCATACCGGTTTCATCTAACGATAATAAACCGGCTGATTGATCGAGCAAGCGCATCACTACAGATTCGCCATGTTGAATCGGCATGGTTGAGAGCCGTACATCTATACTGTGGCTACGCACTTTAATATTAAAGCGGCCGTCTTGTGGCAGGCGCTTTTCTGAAATATCTAACCCCGACATTAACTTTAAACGCAGTACTAAAGCTGAGGCTATTTTCACCTGATTTAAGGTGTGTTCTTGTAGTATGCCATCAACCCGCTGGCGAATACGTAATAAGCCTTCATCGGGCTCAATATGAATATCTGAGGCACGTACCTGCACCGCATCTTCAAAAATAGATTGCAGTAACTTAACCACGGTAGCATCGGATGTTTCGTCACCAAGCGAATTAAGATCAAACTCTTCTACATCTTGGTATTCTTCGTGTAATTGCTCTGCAAAACTAGTGATCTCTTCTGTACGACGATATACGTTGTCAAATGCCGCCATTATTTGGCTTTCTTGCACAACCGCTAATTCTATTCGCTTTGGAGCGAGTATAGGAGCAAGTTGATCTAACCCTCTTAAGTCTGCAGGGTCACTCATTCCAACTAAAACAGAGTCGCCGTTGTCTTCAATTACTAACGCTCGGTAGCGGCGTGCGTAAACTTCGGATAAAAGCTTAGACACATCTGGTGATATTCTACGCTGCGAAATATCTAAAAAAGGCACTTTAAGCTGCTGCGCTAAAAAGCGCAGTAATTGCGGTTCACTAATAAATTCAAGTGTAATTAGGGTAGAGCCCAGCTTACGACCCGTTGCCGCTTGAACATTTAAGGCTTCACTTAACTGTGCTTCGGTGATCATATGCTCATGAACAAGTAAATCCCCTAAACGCATTTTTAAACTAGGTCTCATACGGCCTCCTTCAGCGCTACTAAACGCTGTATTGCATGCTGGGTCATGGCTGTATTTAACCCCCCTAAATCAAGCGCTACTTTATATAAATGCTTAGCATCGGGGTACTCACCTAATGCATCTTTAGAGGTTGCTAACGCTAGCCACCACTTAGCTTGGCTGGGCTGTAATTTAGTTAACTGCTTAAAGCTATTAAGTGCTTTATTATGCTGGTTGGCACTTTGTGCAGCCGTACCTTGTAGTACCCAAAATTCAAAGTTTGCTTGTGTTTCAAAATCATCACTGAGTAGCTTTAATACATCGTCGTACTGCTGCTGCATAATTAGAATTTTGCTAAGCATAATGCGCCATTGCAATACATCAGGGTTTTGACTTATGCCCGCTTGTAAAACCTGTTGCGCCGAGCTTATATCTTGCTGCTTAAAATAGGTTGCCGCAAGTAAGTTTCTTGCTTCTATATGCTGCTTTGATTGCGCTAAAATATTATTAAGATCGCTTATTGCTTCACTATACAAACCAAACTGTATTGCTTGCTTAGCCGCAAGCAATTGCTCAGCAATTAATACTTGCTGAGATTTAGTTTTAGATGAGCTTTTAATCATTACGTTAGCTGGCTTAGCTTTAGATGTTTTAAGGTTTGGCCCAAGGCTTGGCTCAGCATTTGGCAAATTACTCACAACAGCCGCCACTGCAGGTAAGTTTTTATTAGCTGCAGTTATGTCCTTACTTTCACCCAACGCTTGTGGCTGAGAGTTATTAACAGCGGCGGCATCATTTATTAATTTATTTACTAATAACTGCTCAGCCTCATCAATATTTTGCGGAGCTACTTTGCCAACAATATTCGCTACTTTAACGCCAGGCTGGGTATTTAAAGCAGTCGCAACTTCTGGTTGCACATTACTATTTTCGGCTATTTCGTCAGTCACAATAATAGTGCTAGCCACACTTTTTTTAGTTGTTAAGCCTGCTTTTACTTCTTCTTGCGGTAAGGCCGAGGTTAGCGTAACCGATAATTCATCTTGTGTTGGCTTATTGCTCGCCGCTGCTGGTAAGAGTAAATAAGCAGCAATAACTACGCTTATTACAGTGGCTATCACCAGCGCTTTAAATATTAAATTTTGTAGGTCGTACACTGGGGTAACATTTACACCAACTGCGTGCTGTTGGTTAACGTGCTTGGCCTCGCGCTGTTCAATATTTTTTAGCATATTATTAATAACGCTCATAGCCACTGCCTCCATACCCAAATTGCAGCAATAGCGATAACACTTATCGTAATTGCACTATAGCTCCAGTAATGACCCACTCTGTATTTAGCACAGTCTTCGGTATCTTTTATTGCCAGCTGAATATGGCGCGTAGTTATTGCATTTAAGCCCTCTCCATAAGCTTGCAATAACGCTTTATGGCATAAAATATTAACCAAACGCGGAATGCCTCTACTCGCACGTGCAATTTTTAACCCCATCCGATTATTAAATAAAGGGGGCTGATTAAAACCCGCTACTTGTAACCGGTGGTTTATATAATAAATAACCTCTGCTGCTGTCATTGGTCTTAACGCATACGAAAAGCTAATTCGTTGGCGTAATTGCCTTACCTTATTATTGGCTAGCTTTTCATCAAGCTCGGGTTGTCCAAAAAGTACCACCTGAATCAGCTTTTCACTTTCGGTTTCTAAGTTGGTAAATAGTCGTAACGCTTCTAGGGTCTCCCAGCTCAAACATTGCGCTTCGTCTATTAGTAAAACCACCCGTTTGTTGTCGCTTTGTAAGCTCAATAAGTGATGGTTTATAAGCTGGCTTAGCGCTTGCTGATCTAATGCTTTGTCTACGTTCATTCCCAGCTCTATAGCCAGCGCCCAGCGTAACTCTTCTGGGCTTAAATATGAGTTAGGTAAATAAGCAACTGTGTAGTCATGTTCAATATGATTAAGTAACTTCCTGCACAATAAGGTTTTACCTGTGCCAACCTCACCGGTCACTTTAATAAACCCCTCACCCATTGCTATTGCGGTTGTAAGCACTTGCATTGCCTCGTGATGCGGCGCAAGCGCACAAAAAAACTCGGTGTTGGGGGTTAAGGTGAAAGGCATTTCACTTAAGTTAAAAAAGCTTAAATACATAATTAGTTCTTATACCAAGTGTCTAAAAGCTGACGGCTTTCGGCTTGCTGCTTTTTCCAAGTGTCGGGCATAACTACTGTTGGCCGGATCAAAATAATAAGTTCTTTTTTCTCTTGGCGTTTACGTATGTTTTTAAATAAATTACCAAATATGGGAATATCGCCAAGAATAGGTGTTTTAGTTTCTTCGTCCTGCGTTGAGGTTTGCATTAAGCCACCAATAACTACTATTTCACCGCTTTGAGCGCGAATAACAGTGTCTGACTCTCTAATATTGCTTTGCGCAAGTGGCAACTCAAAGCGTTGGTCATCTAAGGTAATTACCTTTAGCTGCTCTTGGGTTTCGGTTACCGACGGGTGAACATGCAAAATAACCGAGCCATACTTATCTATTTGTGGCGTAACATCTAAAGCAATCCCCGAAAAAAACGGCGTTAAGTCAATTTCAGGCGAAGTGGTGGTTGAGGTTCCGGTTACTGTGGTGCTCGACACATTAGTAACAAAATACTCGTCCTGCCCTACTTTTATCACTGCTTTTTGATTATTAGTGGCTGTAACCCTCGGATTTGACAACATTTGTACGTCACCTTGGGTTTCCAATAAATTAATCACGCCGTTAAAATCGCCGCGCTCAATAGTTAACGACGATACCCCGCCAAGCGATGCAGAAAGGTTATTACCAAAATTACCTGCAGTAGTTGCAAACGATATACTACTGCCTAAACCGCTTGATATACGCTCCCAGTTAACCCCTTGCTGATATTCATCTTTTAGCGTTATTTCTATAATTTTTGCCTCAAGAATTACTTGGCGTTGCAGATTTTCTTGGCTTTGGCGTAAAAATTCTTTTAGCTGGCTAATTTCACTTGGCAAAGCATTTACGGTAACTAAACTGGCTTGAGGACTGGTGATCACATAGCGGCCATCGTTAGCTCCAATGAGCGACTTAAGCGCTACTTCTAGCTCTTGCCAAAAATCGTTTTTATTAATTGTTTGAATACGTGAACCGTTTAAATCTAAATTTTGACTGCCCCCACCAAACTCATTATTTTGTTGCCCACTGTTACTTGAACCACCACTGGAGCTACCGCTATTTTGTGCTAATTGGCTCACACCACCGGCCACGACACTCACGGTTGACTGCCCATGGCGCTGCATCATTAAATAGTTAACAGGAATAGTTTCGGTGCGCATTATCGCAGGCAGCACTTGCACAATGCGCCCTTCGTTTACAATATCTAACGGGTACATGCGTTTAATAACCGCAATCACCTCATCAAATGTAACCCCTTTTAAATTAAGGCTAATAGTGCCACCTACTTGAGGATGCACTGCTACGCTAAAAGGCGTACCATCGGTTAGCCCTGCAAAAAATGCTCCCATTTCAACGTCATTAGCGGCCACATCAAAACGCTTTATAGCCAAGTCATCACTCAGACTTTGCTCATTATTAATTGATGATAATAAGCTTTGTGCTAACTCATTGGGCATCTCCAGTGGCGCAATTGTTTTAGCTTGAGCTGAATCGGCCGCAAACTCTTGTCCAATATGCGATTTAAGCTCTTTACCCGGCTTAAAGCTATGGCAAGCAGTTAAAAATGTCGGTAATAATAAAAGTACCAACCATGGGCTAGATAAATTATTTTTTAATTTTATAGTCATATAGTTCTAATTTTATTTGCTTATCATCATTAGCTAACACAACATGTTTTGAGTTGATACTTAGCACTCGAAAACCCTCTATAGCATCGCCTGCTTTATATAGATGCCCTGAAATAATCGCTTTATATGCCGTACTATTTTTAATAATAGATTGCAGCTTAAACTCTGTTTTTTGTGCAACCACTACACCATTACTGATAAACATTGCGGGCTTAGTTGGATCCAGTAACTGCGCTGCGGCACTAGGTGTGACAAGGCACACCATTAAAATATAAAAACTATAACGCAATAAATTTTTCATTCGCGCTCACCGTAGCAATTTGCAAAGTTAACTCAGCTTGCGGATACGTCTGTACCTGATAGCTAAACTCTTGAATTAATAATTTGTTTTGATTATTTTTTAACGCAGCTAAATATTGCATTAAATTAAAGTAACTACCGTGTAGGGTAACCACCATTTGATGTTCAAAAAATAGCGTTTGTGTATCATTTTCCCCGAGTTTTTCTACATCAATTGCTTTAGCTGGCTTTACTTTAAAACTCACAACTTGCACTTCGGTACTGTTAATTAATAAGTCTTTTAATACCGCGGGTACTTTTTTTGCAGCAATAAACCCTTGGCTAAAGGTATTAAGCTGTTTATTAATAAGCTGCTGCTGTTGTTTTGCTTGCGCTATTTGCTGCTGTAAAACGTGGGTATAATTATGGCTAAGCGCCTGCTCTAACATAGAGAGCTGGTCGTTTGCTTGCTGTAACTCTTGTAAAATAGAATGCTGCTGCGACTCAAGTCGACTAACTGCATCTTGCTGTGGAAAAATAATAAATAGCAAACCTAAGTAAATAATAATTAACAAACCAACAAACTGCGTTAAGTACTTCTCACGTTTTTGCAATGCCGCAAACTGCGCTTGATACTTAACCCAAGTAGGCCAACTTGTTTTTTTGCTCTGTTTATTTTGGCTCATGGCTTAACTCCCTTACCGCTCAGGTCGGTGGCAACGTTAAACTCGCTAATCCCATCTTCAGTAGCTAGCTCCAGCACTGAGAACTCTTTATCAGCAAAAAAAGTGGATTGCTTTAAATTACTAAACCAAATAGGTAAATACTTAGACTGTAAGGTTTGCCCATGCAAAGTAACTTTTTGGCCTATAAACTGAATTTCGGTAAGCCAAATATTCGATTCATGATATTGCGCTAAATCTCGCATTACTTCGGCATAATCGGTTTTAGATTGTGCTGATGTTTGCGCTAAGTAGCTAAAAACTTGTTGTTTATGCTGTATTTCTTGCTGTAGTGTTTTTAATTCACTTATTAATAATGTTTTATTTTGTTTATCGGCAAGTTGCTGTTTTACCACTTCTAGCTGAGTTTTAGCTTGCTTAAGCTGCACTTTACTTTGCTGTAAAAGTATATGGTTTGCATGCTCTTTGTAGGCATATAGTGACCACACAATAGCAATAATAATTAACGCGCCACCCCACAGCATTAGCATATTTTGCAGCAATACGGGATCACGCCTTACACGTAAGGACTTTTGATAAAAGTTAATCCGGGTTTTCATATCACAGACTCCGGCTCAGTTAATTGATAAGCCGCACCCAATGCGTAGTAATATTGCGTTTCTAATTGCTGTGCTAGGTCTAGGGTTGGTTTAAAATCAATCACTTTAACGTGTAAAAACTCAGCCAATTCTGCCCTAAGTGTTAATGACGTCAAATCGTCACACTGTAGCTGAATACTGCGAATAGGTGGCTGCTTCAACTGGCTTTCAAAAAAGTCCATCGAACGCTGAATTTCAAGTCCAAATGCCTCTACCAACTCCTGACTTTGATCCTTATCTGACATACCCAATAAGCCATTTAAACGCCGAGTAAGTAATAGCTGCCCATCGCGAATAATTAAAATACGTGGTTCAAAGCTGGCATGCTGCACAATGAGCATGTGGGCGTCTTTACTCGTGCCGAGTAGAGTTACAAGAGTCATTTCCTCCGATGTCATAGTGCGTAAAAGAGGCTTTACCTGCTTAAAACTATCTATAAACGGCAATAACTGCAGCTTACTGGTAATAAACACGTTCATTTTTTTACTTTGCATCGGCAATGTAATTGGATAATCAATAAAATCAGCAACAATATCTTCAGGAGCAATATCGACTAGATCTTTCGTTATCCACGGTAGCGATTGGATGATCTCTTCATCACTTAGTGCAGGTTTTTCTATTTGCACAATTTGATAAAGGGAATGAGGAATAACTAAGTTCACTGCGCACACATCACTACTAACCTGTTGCGTACATAGCGTAATTGCAGCAGTATAGTCATGTTTTTCAGTGATCTCTACACTATGGTATTTGTGTATTTTCCAGTGTCCATACTGTTTTTTTAAACAGACTGCATTAACGGTATTAGCATATGTAGCCACACCTACAACTGTATTTTTATCTAAACTACGCTTGAACAAGGAAAACAGTGAAAACAGTTTTCTTTTCATATAGCTACTATTATTATTAGTCGATGTACTAACTGTCGTACATTTTCATTACTTTGCCAAGTGATTACCACAAATAATGTTAAATAAACTTAAAATAAATGAAAACAACCAAATACAACAAATAGATAGTGATTTATTAAAACGCAAAAATATATTTTTAGGCGTTAAGCGCGATGATCTACTCCACCCCCTCATAAGTGGTAATAAATGGCGAAAACTTAAATACAATTTAGCCCAGATGCAGGCGCTTAAAAAAACTGAATTACTCACTTTTGGTGGTGCTTTTTCTAATCATATTCATGCGTGTGCGGCGGCTGGCAAATTTTTTAATATAAAAACGCATGGTATTATTCGCGGCCCAGAATTAGACCCTAACAATCCTACACTTTTGTTCGCACAGCAATGTGGTATGCAGCTACACCCAGTCACACGTATAGAATACAAACAACGTAGCCAAAGCGATTATTTAGCGCAGTTGCAATCGCGTTTCCCTAATGCCTATATTTTACCTGAGGGTGGCACAAATAAACTGGCGCTTGAGGGTTGTAAAGAGCTTGCCCAGAGCTTACCTAAGCACGACTACTTAGTTTGCCCCACAGGAAGTGGTGGCACATTAGCAGGGCTTATTGAAGGCAGTTCAGTTAATACAACGGTACTGGGAATTGCGGTACTAAAACAAGCTGACTATTTACGCGATGAAATTACAGCACTTAGCTCAAAAGCAGCTTCACAAACTAATTGGCAATTATTATGTCATTTTCATGGTGGGGGTTATGGTAAATTTTCTGCCGAACTTTGGCAGTTTTGCCAATACATGAAAACCGAGCACCAATTGCCATTAGAGCCTATTTATACTGGTAAAATGATGCATGCTTTGTGGCAATTAATTGCGCAAGACTACTTTGTGCCAGGCAGTAAAATTATTGCGGTTCATACGGGTGGGTTACAAGGATTAGATGGTTTAAAGTACAGAGGACTTATTTAACCTTAATGAAATACGGTTTGTGTAAAATCAGGCAGCAACTGCGTAAAATAAAACCCCTGCGCGGCATTTACCCCTAAAATAGTAAGCATTTGTAGCTCTTGCTTGGTTTCTACGTCACTAGCAAATACCGCTATATTTAATAACTGGCAAGCATTTACAATGTTTTTTACACAACGTTGTTGATACGCGCTTTTCTCTATTGAGTGCACTAAATCGTAGGCTAATTTAACTCCTAAAACTTGTGGATAATTAACCAGTTGAATAATATGGTCGCTACTTTTAATATCATCAATAATAATCTGATAATTTAGCTTAGTTATTATTTTTAATACGCCTTGTAAACGTATTTGATATTTAAAAAAGTCTGCTGCATTTATTTCAAACTGTAGTTTATGCTCTATTTTAAAATCGCCTACTTGCGTTATTAGCCATTGCCAAAATGCTTTGTTAAACCAATTTTTAGGATGTAAGCTAATGCTAATAATTGCAGCAGCAGTATCTGCTAGTAATAGCTTTTTAACTTTGATGATAATTGCTTGATCAAATAAAAGTGCGTCCTGATCATTATATAACTGATTAATGCCAGCATTAGCTAGCAGTAACTCATTAGCGCCACCGCGTACTCTAATCAACACTTCATGTTGCAAAATACGCCCACTATCGAGCTCAAATAAAGGCTGAAAATAAATTACAAACTTATTTTTTTTAATGCTTTTTATTATTTGATTATTCGAAAATATATTTACTCGGCTATGGCTTATTCCCAAGCGATGACAATGCTGTAGTGAGCTTTGCTGCGACAGAGTTAACGCCGATTTTGCTTGCTGATAAACCAGTGTTTGATTGGCACTTGCTCTGTAATTACACAGCCCTATTTTTACATTTTGTGCAGTTAAGTGTTTTTGATGCTTTTTACATATTGTGAGTGCACAAAAATTTAAGCACTCAATGTACAGCTCTAACTTAATGATTGGAATATGCTTTATGGTTACCGCTAAGTTACCCGCACTTAACAATTTAACTGAAATATCGTTTAACGCAGGTAAGTTTTTTGCAAGTAGAACTTTAAAACTAGCTTCTAGATCAGTGCTGGGATCAAAATCACAATGACACTCGATCAGGGCAAATATATTATAAGCTGCAGCCGTACTCTCACTCAAAGGGCGAGCATTATCTAAAGTATTAGTAGGCGTTTTTTCTACCTCTACTTTACGGTTTACATTAAACCTTGATTTCAATGACGCTACTAGAGTTGCTAAATGAGTAACCCAGCGAGTTACCGCTAATATAATTAAATTTAGCAACACAACAAGATGAGCCTTAAAGCGGTTAATAAACTTAAGCTTACCCTTTTGCATAATGCACTCGCTAGTTAAATTACTAACTAAAGTGTTGTCTAAGATCCCAATAAGCACAAGGTAATAGTAAAAGTTTAGTATTGCATTTATAGCTAATAAATAATGTTTATAAACTTCTCTAAATAACTTAAAGCGTTATGCCCCATTTAGCTCTTGTACTATAAACGTTTTGTGCGGACCCGCTGCTGGGGCGCTAGTAATAGAGTGTAAAAATGCCTCAAGAGCTTTTTTTTCTTTGCTCGTTAACGATAAAGGCTGCAGTATTTTAGATGTTTGTGGTGACAAAGGATCGTTAGGATCTTTATTAAAAACAAAGCCGCCAGCATTATAAATATTTAAAACACCTGCAATAGAAGGAAACACGCCATTATGCATCCACGGCTTACTATTCATCACATTTCTTAAGCTGGGAGTTTTAAATTTGCCTATATCAGTTGCTCGCTGTATGAAGTTAACCGCCTTGATATTGGCACACATTCATCATCATTTATCTAAACTAAGCAGAGTAAGTCCTAAAAAATAAAAAACCCAGCAGTTACGCTGGGTTTAGATAATATTAAATGCCTAAATTGACACTCTACATTTTTAAATTTGTCTTGAATTAAAAAGGTATGTCGTCATCAAAATCAATGGTTGGTTCCATTGGGTTAGACGCGCCGCCTTGTGGAGCATTTTGCGGTTTAGGAGCAAAGCCACCTTGCTGTTGTGGTGCACTACTTTGCTGTGGTGCAAAACCACCTTGTGGCTGCTGATATTGGTTATTTTGCTGTGGTGCAGGAGCCGACTGTGGCTGTGCTGCTGGTGCAGACTGCTGTTGTGGAGTATAACCGCCTTGCTGTTGGTTATTTTGCCCTTGGTTGCTTTGGTAACCACCACTTTGTTGGCCGCCTTGTGATTGATTATTTTGATAACCACCACTTTGCTGTCCGCCTTGTGATTGATTACCTTGGTAACCACCACTTTGTTGCCCACCTTGCTGGTCGCCACCACGGCTCCCTAACATTTGCATTTGGCCGGTAAAACCATCAACTACAATTTCGGTCGTGTATTTTTCTTGACCTTGTGGATCAGTCCATTTACGCGTTTGAAGTTTACCTTCAACATAAATTTGTGAGCCTTTACGGCAATACTCGCCAACAATTTCTGCTAACTTGCCAAAAAATACCACACGGTGCCACTCAGTTTTATCAACCATTTGGCCAGTGTTTTTGTCTTTGTAGCTATCTGAAGTTGCTAAGGTGATATTTGCTACACCGTTGCCGTTAGGCATATAACGTACTTCAGGATCTTGTCCTAAATTACCAACCAAAATTACTTTGTTCACACCGCGTGCCATGGAACTATCTCCTATAAACGTTAGATTAAACCAGCTACTTTACGTGCTTGGTCTAGGTCAAATTCTTTATCATTAATCTTTAAGTAGCTGCGGCTTTCGTCGCGCACTACAGTTGCTTCTATTACGCCAGGTAAAGCAACTAACAGAGAAGCAAGCGACTGTGCCTGCTCTTCTGAGTCTAATTTGGTCATTAAGCTAATAACTTTACTTTTGGGTGGGACTTGCATTTTCCACGCAATAATAAGCCATATTAACCCAACAAGTGCCGCTGCCGCAAACACCGCTTGCGTTGTTGTTGTTTGTGCAACATAACCGCCAAGCATACCGCCTAAAAAGGCACCTAAAAACTGGCTAGTAGAATACCCTCCCATGGCAGAGCCTTTTTGGCTTGCTGGTGCAATACGCGATACTAGCGCTGGCATGGTGGCTTCTAAAAAGTTAAATGCAACAAAATACAACAGCATACAAACAGCAATACCTACAATACTGTTAACCCATACCGACATAGCCAGCATGCTCAACATTAACAGTATAACGGAGCCAATAAATGCCTGCTTTTCTTTCTCTTTTTTAATGGCGATTATCATAATAGGCACCATTAATAAAAAAGCTAAAAATAATACTGGGATATATAAATGCCAGTGATTATCGGCCACTAAGCCATCTTTAATAAGCTGGCTCGGTAACACTACAAAAATAGTAGTGAGGGTTAAATGTAATAGTAATACACCCGCATTTAAGCGCGCTAACTGCGGGTGTTTAATTAATTTTTTAATATCGCTAAAGCTGGCGAGCGTATCGCCTTTAGGGGCTTTATTAACCGCATTAGGCACTAGCATAGTCACTATAAATATGCCGACCATAGCTAATATTGCGGTTAACCAAAATACCCCCGAAATACCCCACGAGGCAGCAACGATTGGCCCAAGTAACATAGCAAACGCAAAGCTCATGCCTATGCTCATACCAATAACGGCCATTACTTTAGGGCGTTGTTCATCGCGGCTTAAATCGGAAGCAAATGCAAGTAATGCACTGGCTATAGCGCCCATGCCTTGTAGCGCACGCCCAACTGTAACCATTTGAATTGAATCGGCTAATGCAGCTATTACCGAGCCCAGCGCAAACATTAGTAAGCCGCCAACAATAACCTTTTTACGGCCAATTTTATCAGACAGTCGGCCCATAGGTATTTGCAATACCGCTTGGGTTAACCCGTACGCGCCAATAGCAAAGCCTATCCAGATAGGCGAAAAGCCCTCCAATGATTGGCCATAAATAGCTAATACAGGCATCAGCATAAATAAGCCGAGCATTCTAAATGCAAACACACTAGCTAGCGATATAGCTGCGCGTTTTTCTCGTGAATTAAGTGAAGATGCGGTCATTATTTGCGTGATCTTACTGTGTGGAAAATTTAGGCTGAGATTCTACCATAAGCTTACTAATAATTAATCGTCATAAGTAAGGATTTTTCATTGATCATAGATTAATAATGTTACGTATTATGCGATACTGGACAAATAATTTTGGTAATAGACGAGATAGCATGGAAAACATTGAAGTCCGAGGCGCACGCACGCACAATTTAAAAGACATCAGCCTAACCATCCCACGTGATAAGCTAATTGTTATTACTGGCCTATCTGGTTCGGGTAAGTCTTCGCTTGCATTTGATACTTTGTATGCAGAGGGTCAGCGTCGTTATGTTGAATCACTTTCTGCGTATGCAAGGCAGTTTTTGTCACTGATGGAAAAACCCGATGTAGATCATATTGAAGGTCTTTCTCCGGCTATTTCTATTGAGCAAAAGTCAACATCGCACAACCCGCGCTCGACTGTGGGTACGATTACCGAAATTTATGACTATTTACGTTTAATGTTTGCCCGCGTGGGCGAACCGCGTTGCCCTACTCACGACCTACCGTTAGCCGCACAAACTATTAGCCAAATGGTTGATACCGTTTTAGCTCTGCCTGAGGGCAGTAAACTTATGTTGCTTGCACCGGTAATAAAAGAGCGTAAAGGTGAGCATGTTAAGCTCCTTGAGCAACTGGCAAGCCAAGGCTACATTCGTGCCCGTATTGATGGCGAAGTATGCGACTTATCGGATCCACCGCCGCTTGATCTACATAAAAAACATACTATAGAAGTAGTTGTAGACCGCTTTAAAGTAAAAGATGGCCAACAGCAGCGTTTAGCTGAGTCATTTGAAGCTGCATTAGAAATGTCGGGTGGCGTGGCTAACATAGCTTATATGGATGACAGCAGCGCAGAAGAAATGCTGTTTTCGGCTAATTTTGCCTGCCCTACTTGTGGCTATGCCATGACCGAATTAGAGCCAAGATTGTTTTCGTTTAACAATCCAGCCGGTGCATGCCAAAGCTGTGACGGCCTAGGCGTACGCCAATATTTTGATCCAAACCGCGTAGTACAAAACCCTGAACTGAGCTTGGCCGGTGGCGCAATTAAAGGTTGGGATAAACGCAGTTTTTATTATTACCAAATGCTACAAGCTGTTGCGCAGCATTATAGTTTTGATTTAGATGTGCCATATCAAGATTTAGATAAAGCCTCGCAAAAAATCATTTTAGAAGGCTCAGACACTACCAAAATAGCCTTTAGCTACCGTAACGACCGCGGCGATTTAATTACCCGTAATCACGAGTTTGAAGGGGTACTTAATAATATGTACCGTCGCTACCGTGAAACTGAATCAAACTCGGTACGTGAAGAACTAGCAAAATATCAAACCAGCCAGGCCTGCCCTAGCTGTCATGGCTCGCGTTTACGCCAAGAGTCGCGTCATGTATTTATTGGCCAAACTAACTTACCCACTATTACTCATATGAGTATTGGTGAAGCGATGGACTTTTTTGAAGGGTTAAAACTAACCGGACAAAGAGGCCAAATAGCTGAGAAAATATTAAAAGAAATTCGCGACCGTTTATCGTTTTTAATTAACGTGGGTTTAAATTACCTCTCACTCGATAGAAGTGCCGATACGCTTTCGGGCGGTGAAGCACAACGTATTCGCCTTGCTAGCCAAATTGGTGCAGGCCTAGTGGGTGTTATGTACGTACTGGATGAGCCATCAATTGGTTTGCATCAGCGCGATAACGACCGATTATTAAAAACATTGGTGCATTTACGCGATTTAGGTAACACAGTCATTGTGGTTGAGCACGACGAAGATGCTATTCGCGCAGCTGATCATATTATTGATATTGGCCCGGGCGCAGGTGTACATGGCGGGCATATTATTGCCCAAGGTACTCGCGACGATATTTTAGCCTGTAAAGAGTCGGTTACTGGGCAGTTTTTATCCGGCGTACGTAAAATTGAAATACCTAAATTACGCCACCCCACTAACGACAAATGGCTAGAGTTATTTGGCGCTACTGGTAACAACTTAAAAAATGTTGATTTAAAAATTCCATTTGGCTTAATGACCTGTGTAACGGGCGTGTCTGGCTCGGGCAAATCTACGCTTATAAACGACACCTTATTTAAGCTTGCGCATACTGAATTAAATGGCGCAACAACTGCCGAAGCTGCTGCGTATAAATCAATTTCAGGGCTTGAGCATTTTGATAAAGTGATCGACATTGATCAAAGCCCAATTGGCCGTACACCACGCTCTAATCCAGCTACTTATACTGGTATTTTTACTGGTATTCGTGAGTTATTTGCCGGTACGCAAGAGTCGCGCTCTCGTGGTTATAAAGTAGGTCGTTTTAGCTTTAACGTTAAAGGCGGACGCTGTGAAGCCTGCCAAGGCGATGGCGTAATTAAGGTAGAAATGCACTTTTTACCCGATGTGTACGTGCCGTGCGACGTATGTAAGGGTAAACGCTATAATCGCGAAACCCTTGAAGTACTGTATAAGGGTAAAAATATTCATCAAGTACTCGACATGACAGTGGAAGATGCCCACGACTACTTTGATAAAATACCAGTCATTGCACGCAAGCTTAAAACCCTGAAGGATGTAGGTTTATCGTATATTCGTTTAGGCCAAGCAGCTACAACGCTTTCGGGCGGTGAAGCACAGCGAGTTAAATTAGCCCGTGAGCTGTCAAAACGCGATACCGGTAAAACGCTATACATACTTGATGAACCAACAACCGGCTTACACTTTGCCGATATAGAGCAGCTACTTGTTGTACTGCACCGACTGCGCGATCACGGCAATACTATTGTTGTTATAGAACATAACCTTGATGTAATAAAAACCGCCGATTGGGTTATCGATTTAGGCCCTGAAGGCGGGGCTGGTGGTGGTGAAATACTCATTGCAGGTACGCCTGAGCAAGTAGGCGAATGTGAGCGCTCGCATACTGGCCGCTATTTAAAAGAACTGCTTAAATAGCGAGTGCTGCTTAGCTGAGTAGCTATTCATTTGTTTGTGTACTTGGTGGTTAACTTCTTTTATTAACCGCCAAATACACTAATAAAACAAAAATGCCGCTTTATAAATAAAGCGGCATTTTTATTGGTCATTTTAACTAGCAAGGTTTAGCCGCGAGGAATAAAACCGAGTGCATCGTACACAGTTTTTAACGTACCTTCGGCTTGGCTACTGGCTTTTTCTGCGCCACGCTTCATGATGTTATTAAGGAGTGTTTGATCTTCTCTAATCTCTTTAAAGCGCGCTTGAATTGGCTCAATCATTGCCACTACAGCATCTGCTGTGTCTTTTTTCAGATGGCCATACATTTTGTCTTCGTACTCTGGCACTAAATCTTCAATAGAACGTTTAGTTGCCACACTTAACAAAGTGAGTAAGTTTGACACTCCGGGCTTTTCAGCTCGGTCAAAGTAAATACGCGCTTGTTCGTCTGAATCGGTAACTGCTTTTTTCAGTTTTTTCTCAATCTTTTTTGGCTCATCTAACATCATAATAAAACCATTTAGATTTTCATCCGACTTAGACATTTTTTTCAGCGGATCCTGCAAACTCATTACTCGCGCGCCAAACTCTGGAATATACGCTTGAGGTATTTTAAACACTTCGCCATACAGGTTGTTAAAGCGTGTTGCGATATCGCGGGTTAGTTCCAGGTGTTGCTTTTGGTCTTCCCCTACCGGCACTTGCTCTGCTTGGTATAATAAAATATCGGCCGCTTGTAATACTGGGTAAGCAAATAAGCCCACGTTAATATTGTGCGCGTGCGTTGCCGACTTATCTTTAAACTGGGTCATACGATTAAGTTCGCCCATTTGTGCATAACAATTTAATACCCAAGCAAGTTGTGCATGCTCTGGTACTTGCGATTGCACAAATAACGCGGCTTTTTCTGGGTTAATACCACAAGCAGTATAAAGCGCTACACCATCTAAAACGCGTGAGCGAAGTAATTCTGGGTCTTGGCGCACAGTTACTGCGTGAAGATCTGCAAGCATAAAGTAGCTATCATAGTCTTCCTGTAACTTTAGCCACTGGTTAATAGCGCCAACATAGTTGCCTATTGTCATACCACCGGTTGGCTGAACGCCACTTAAAACTACTGGTTTACTCATGATTTTCCTTTATTTTGCTTAATTAACAGCACTTAGCGCTGTGTAAGAACAGGTATTATATCTAAGAAGTTATCGCATAGGTACTGTGGATTATAGTCCTTAAGGTTTTCACCTTGATTATAACCATAGCTCAGCGCAATAACGTCAATTTTAGCTGCATTGGCAGCTAGTATATCGCTTTTAGAGTCGCCAATCATAATCGCTTTGCTGGGCTCAACATTTAGTTTTTTACAGGCAAATAACAACGGCTCTGCTGATGGTTTTTTAGCTATGTCATCACCACAAATTATTAGCTCAAAATGACTCGTTAACGCTAACTTATCCAGTAATTTTTCGGTAAATAAACGATCTTTATTAGTGATCAATGCTTTGGGCATATCACGTAGGGCTGCAAGTCCAGTTTCAACATGCTGGTAAAGTACGCTATATTCACCTACTTGCTGTTCATAATGTTGGTAAAATAATGAAAATGCTTTATCGCTAAGTGTTTTATCTAAATGCTCACTTATTTGCATTTCGCCACTCAGTGCGCGTTTTACTAATACTTCTATACCATTGCCAACCCAGCTTTCTACTAAGCGCTGGCTAACAATCGGAAATGCTAAGTCGCTCAAAGTAAGATTAAGTGCTATGTATAAATCGTATACACTATCTACTAAGGTACCATCTAAATCAAACAGGGCTAGGTCGTACTTCATTATTTAACACTTCCTAGTTGCTCACGCATTTGATCGATAACTACTTGGTAATTTGGCTGGTTAAAAATGGCTGATCCCGCTACAAACATATCAGCTCCCGCCTCTGCAGCAGCGGCAATATTATCAACTTTTATTCCGCCATCAACTTCTAAGCGTATATTGCGACCCGATTCTACAATACGTTGTTTTGCTTGGCGTAGTTTTTCTAAAGTATGCGGAATAAAGCTTTGCCCACCAAACCCCGGATTAACCGACATAATTAAAATAATATCAATTTTATCCATCACATGATCAAGAAAGCTCAAGCTAGTACCTGGATTAAACACTAAACCAGCTTGGCAGCCATGATCTTTTATTAATTGTAATGTGCGGTCAATATGCTCACTGGCTTCTGGATGAAAAGTAATAATTGAAGCGCCGGCCTCGGCAAACTGAGGAATAAGGCTATCAACCGGTTTAACCATTAAATGCACATCAATAGGCGCTTTAATGCCGTAATTTCTAAGCGCTTTACACACCATAGGGCCAATAGTTAAGTTAGGCACATAGTGATTATCCATCACGTCAAAGTGAACCACATCGGCACCCGCAGCAAGTACGCTATCAACATCTTCGCCTAGTTTAGCGAAATCAGCAGATAAAATAGAAGGGGCTATTAAGTATTTTTTTTCTGGGTTCAACATAGTTAATCCGACAATGAATAATATATTGCGTTAATGTAACTTAATTAATGATGTTACCCAAGTAATCGTGACAAATATAATGACTTAATAAAAATAAAGATTATTGATAAGCCTTTATTTTTATTCGACTTTAGAAGCTAACGCTAAAATTTAAGTTTGTTATTTAAGCAATTTTTGTTATGCTTAAAAAAGGATCAAATTATTAGGTTTAAATCATGCGGGCTTTTAAAACAGGGATATTAATGGCGTCGCCATTTCTGTTTGTTGGAGCGTTAAATTTTATCTCAAGTTCTGAGCAAGATTTAACGGCAATTAACAATTGTCAGCAAAAACAAACAACCACTACAGATACAGCTGTAAGTGCTTGCCTTAAAATAGCAGATGAATCGTCTTGGTCTTCATGGATAACAGGCGACAGCCGCAGTGCACAGTTTCATTATTTAGATTTATTAGAGTTACTTACAAGCTCTGGTGATGCTAAAAAGCTTCCCTCTTTAAAACCATCATTTTAAACATGCGACAATTTTTTAGCGCCTTACAAAGTGTACTTGCTGCATTTTTTGGGGTGCAATCTAACCATAAACGCCACGCAGATTTTAAACACCACTCACCAGTTAGCATTATCATAATAGCTATTTTGCTTTTTATTGTTTTTATTATTTCGATTTACGCGATTGTTGTTTCGGTGCTAAGTACATAGCCATTAGCTCGCTCACTTTATTACGCGATCCGCCTTTGGGGCTAATAGTACGCTTTACCTGAATTTGATCTAATGTGGCTTGGCTATAAATTTTACGCGTCCATACCGTATCATGGTTAGAGATAAGCACTGGAGTATCGTTTTCAAACGCCGCTTGCTCGGCTAAATTAGCTAAATTGGCTTGATCATCTAAATTAAAACCGCCCTTCGCATACGAAGTAAACGAGGCTGTTTTACTTAAAGGTACATACGGTGGATCACAATAAATAACTGCATTTTTAGGTACTAGTTTAAAAATGTCATCGTAATCAAGGCAGGTAAAAGTAGCCTGTTGCGCTTTTTTAGCAAAAAAGTACATTTCTTTTTCGGGAAAATAAGGTTTTTTATATTTACCAAAGGGAACATTAAAAATACCCTTTAAGTTATACCTACAAAGCCCGTTATAACCGTGTCTATTCATATATAAAAACAGCATTGCGCGTTCGTATATATCGCTACTTTGATTAAATTGCACGCGGTATTCGTAGTAAGCGTCGGGGTGATTATTTAAATCCACAAACAGCTTTTTAGCATCACTTATAAACTCATCGGGCGAGTTTTTAAGTTCTTTGTATAAATTAATTAAATCGGCATTAATATCATTAAGAATGTAGTGTTTAAAATCGCTATTTAAAAACACTGAGCCGGCACCAACAAAAGGTTCAACCAAAGTATCAGCCTGCTGGCTAGCTTGCTTTAATCGCGCGTTAATATCTTCAACTAGACTGTATTTTCCGCCAGCCCATTTAAGGAAGGCTCTACTCTTTTGCTGCATTGGCTCTTTACTTCAATCTGGTGTTGCGCGATTTTACACTAAAGTTGCTTAGTTTACTGATCAACTAATACAATTTCTTGTTTTATTTTGCTTATTTTTTTATAGAAAGGCTTATTTACTTTAACCTCTGCAGGCAAAGCATTCATAGCTAACTTTGCAGCATTCATATTAGTAAAACTACCTAATGTTACCACCCACCAAGTTTTATTGTTTCTTTTAGTTTGATAGGTATGCGCCACTTTTTGTAGTTTATGTTGGCTAATAAATTCAGCACTGACTTGTTGCTGAGTAATCGCTAATAATTGAATAACTGTATTTGTTTCGGGCTGCTGTAAGTACCACGCATTACCTGTGAGTGTTTTGCTCTCGACCTGAGCTGAAATATTACTGTGTTGCTGCGTGGCTAATACCTTTCGCTCTACTAATGGAGCATTTTGAGAGCTTGAAGTTGCTTGCTTCGCGGTCAGGCTTTGCATAATTGCAGGCACATCATTTTTCGGTGTTTGTAGCTCAACTGTGCTTGCAGGTAAGTTAGGTGACGCTGTAATAACGCTATTGTCGCTAGCTGTCGCTAATGGCTGTTGTATTTGCTTAACCGAAATTGCCGTTGTGAGTACTTCAGGCTCAGCTTGCTGGTAGTATTGTTGCCACCATTGAGTCATGTCTGATTTATATAACAAGCCAATTATTAAAAACAGAATAATTAACATCAAAATTAATAAATGCAAACGCCAAGACACTTTGTCTTTTACAACAACATCCGCTATATGCTCTGTTGCTTGCCAGCTTAGTAATAAATTAGGATTACCCTGAGCCGCAGCTATAAAAGCTTGATAAACTGGGTCTTCATCATAAGGTAGGTCGCTAAAATACCAACTCATTAACTGCTTGCTTTCACTTTGGTTTAATGGCTCTAAGTGAATGTTTATTGCCGCTGTAAAGGCCAGTTTTGACTGCGCAGCAAGCATAATATAAAGCGTACTGGGGGAGTTTTTAGCCAGTAGTTCTAACTCTACCTGTAATTCTTCTGATAAGTGCCTAGCGTTATCGAGCACCCATAAACAAGGGCCACAAGCTTGCTGTTGTAATAATTGATAAAAATTTTCGGATAGGCTCAAGCTATGATCAATTAAAGGCGCATTAAAGCTTTGCTCTAATAGCTCACTCATTAATTGAATGTCTGTCATTTGTGCTGTTACTTGCACAAAGGCTTTATTAAAATCGTTGTATTTATCAGTAATGAAAGTTTCGAGTAGGTAGCTTTTACCTAGGCCAGAGGTGCCTAGTAAAACAATCAGGTTTTGTCCGTACTCAAATTGCAGTGCGATTCTATCCACCAATGCCGCACGGCTTGGTAAAATTTGTGGCTGCATTATTGCTCGATTAACGCTCGAACTTGGTCATCTGAAACATCATCCACTAATGCACATTGTCCAAATTGGGTGGGTAGAATAAAGCGGATAGTACCCTTTTTATTCTTTTTGTCTTTACGCATATGCTGCAAAAAATGCTCGCTGGTCATTACCGGCGGAATCTGCGTGGGTAAGCTATATTGCGCAATTAAACCAGAGATGCGAGTAACATCCTCAGCGGTTAAGTCTTGGCGTGTATGTGCTAGTTTTGCAGCAAGTACCATACCAGTTGCTACTGCTTCACCATGTAGCCAAACACCGTAGCCCATTTGTGCTTCAATAGCGTGCGCAAAGGTATGACCTAGGTTTAATAGTGCTCTTAGGCCTTGCTCTTTTTCGTCTTGAGCTACAATTAGCGCTTTAATTTCACAGCACCTATAAATAATATGCTGTAAACAGTCTTCATCTAATTGCTGTAAACGCTCAACATTTTGCTCTAAGTAAGCAAATAGCTCAGTATCGTAAATCAAACCGTATTTAATCACTTCAGCCATACCGGCTGCAAACTCGCGCGCTGGTAAAGTACGTAATGATTGTGTGTCGATAAAAACGGCTTGTGGCTGATAAAATGCCCCAATCATATTTTTACCTAATGGATGATTTACCGCTGTTTTTCCACCTACCGACGAATCAACTTGTGATAATAGTGTCGTTGGCATTTGAATAAAGGGAATGCCACGCTGATAACATGCAGCAACAAAACCAGTTAAATCACCAACAACGCCGCCACCTAATGCAATTAAGCAGGTGTCACGACCACAGTTATTTTCGAGTAAAAATGCCGATATTTTTTCAAACCAGGTAAGCGATTTATATTGCTCGCCATCAGGAATAATAAAATGCAGTGGATTCAATGGTGCTAACTGCGCTAATAAGCCTTGTAAATATAAAGGCGCAATAGTGTCGTTAGTAATGATGATAGGCCGACAATCACCAATGTGATGAACTAGGCGGCCATTATCTTGAAGTGTAGATTGACCAATATAAATAGGGTAACTTCGCTCGTCTAAATTAACAGATAATTCAAGCATGCTTAGCTATTTCCTTTAATATTAGTAATTAAAAATCCAATTTCTCGATGATTTGGTTAGCAACAACTTTAGCGCTTTGCTCATCA